>CAJWUJ010000001.1 GCA_913047625.1 uncultured Dehalococcoidia bacterium
GATTCGAACCTGCGACCCGCTGCTTAGAAGGCAGCTGCTCTGTCCCCTGAGCTACTGGGACCGTCGGAAACTATAACAGTCATTCATAAGGTGGGTCAAACTTGGAGTTATACTAGAGAATCTTGATATCGTTGACTGTTTCGATGGCTATGACTACAATTATACAAGTCGATAATTGACGTATATTTAGAGGTTACCATGCGATTCACTTGCTTAAAAGAAAACTTAAATTCAGGTTTGGCGATTGTGAGTAGGGCTGTTGCTGGAAGAACAACACTACCTATTACCCAGAATATATTACTATCTGCAGGAGAAGGTCGCCTGAAACTGACGGCCACAAACCTTGAAATAGCTATTAGTACTTGGGTGGGTGGACAAGTTGATGAGGAAGGGGATTTGACTCTTCCTGCTCGGTTATTGATTGACCTAGTCAACACATTACCTGATGGATCTGTCGATTTAGTAACCGATTCGCGAAATCGTGGTCTCACTGTCAGATCTGCTCGCTTTCAATCAACTGTACAAGGTACTGATGCCAGTGAATTTCCACCAATTCCAACAATCAAGGAATCAACGGTTGCTCAAATTTCCTCACAAGCAATAAAATCCGGCATTAACCAAGTAGCTTTTGCAGCAGCATCAGACGATAATCGTCCAGTATTGACCGGTGTCAAGCTTGAAATAGCACAAAACTCAATGATTATGGCGGCAGCAGACGGTTTTAGATTAGGTGTATATTACGGAAAATTAGTGGAAGATGCTTCTGATGTTATCGATGTCATTATTCCGGCCAAGTATCTTATGGAATTAGCTCGTATTATTGGCGATACAGATGAGCCAGTCGAAATCTCTGTTACTCCCCAAAAGAATCAGTTGCAGTTCAAGTTTGGTGACGTCGAGATGACGACTCAACTTCTTTCAGGTACATTCCCTAATTATAGCCAACTCATACCTGTGGAATTCACTACGCGTGTTGAGGTTGACCTTAAGGAATTGCAACAGGCTACTAAAATGGCTTCTATTTTTGCAAAAGACGGAAGTAATATTGTTAGGTTCCAGTTTGGAACTGAGTCTGGCTTAACTCAGGGAAAACTAACAATTTCAGCTCGCACCGAAGAAGTGGGTGAAAATCGGGGTGAAATCGACGCAACTGTGGAGGGCGAAGGAGCAAAAATTGCCTTCAATAGCCGTTATCTTATGGATGTTTTTTCAGCAATTAATAGCCCGAGAGTCGCGTTGGAGATGACAGACCATTCTAGTCCTGGTGTTATTAAACCCGTAGGATCAGATCAGTCTGCACACGTCATTATGCCTATGTTCGTCCAGTGGTAGACTGCGAATTCCTGAGACTGCAATCCTTAATCTTTCGTGATTATTCCCTGATCAGTTCCTTGTGTGTGGGTGATGATCCTTGTGTTTAGGATTTGTACTATAATTTAACCGTGGATTCTTGCTTAAAGTGTCTGACAGCTTCTATTTTAACACCTCTAGATTCCCACTCTTTTAATACTTCAGGGGATTGTAAGAAATCATCAAATTTAGTGAAGTCTTCTCCTTCAAAGACTATCATTACAGTATTTGGGTACTCCTCACATCTGAATATTTCCAAAATATTTGCTCCCAATTCCTTTAAGAGATCCTGACGGTTCATGAAGCGTGTGAACCAATAATCATAGTCTTCGACCTCAGTATAGAATGCTTTTTTCAACGGTCAATCTCCTTTATTATCCTTAATACAGTAAGTATTTGCATACCTTCTGATGGATCTGTATGGGGTAGGTTCACAGAATAGCGGTATTTTGCAATCGTAGCAATATACAATTTGCTGACGTGGACTGAGGAAAAGATTAAGTAGATCCTGATTGAGTCATCATGTGTTTTAAAGTGCTTGCCACTTGAGGAATCTTCTGGGCGATTAATTCCCGATCTAGCGACATAGCTATTGCAGGATAACCGGATCTGGTTACCATTGCAGGCAGTTTTTCAGAGTTTAGTAAATCGAGAGTCCATTGAACGGCATCTTTTACAACTGTTCTATCAATAAACATTCTCTCGTTGAGAAACAAGGGGCCATAGTGATAATGAGGGGATAGTCGAAAACAGTCAAAGGTCATAATTTCAATAGGACCTTCTCGTAAATAACCTAGCAAATGAATTGCAGGCCCGCCATCTCCACCTTGTGCTCGTATTTCCAAGCCGAATCCAATATTTCCAGCTTTAATGATAGGGTCTCCGTGGTTATGTTGGACAGTTCTTCTATTAGATTCCACCAAATCTTTCGCAGTAGAGGCAACTTTTTTTAGAGTAGATGCGACTATCTTCTTATTGAGGGATTTAGCTATAGCTGAAAATCCTGAGCGGACTAGCATGTCAGAAAGATTATTGTTTAATTGGTGCATTGACCAATTAATAGGGTTGTCTATAGTGTTTTTATCGATCATTATGCACGTATCCGTACCTGTAGGATCATAGTGATAATGCGGGTCCACCGGGAAGCAGTCAAAGCGTAAAAGATCTCTTTCCGTAGAACTGTCTTGCACCACAATTGATACTCCCTGTGTGGGATTCCAGCCACTTCTAGAACATGTATTGGGATCAGGGTTGGTATCTCCTGCATCAATATGACAGTAGAGTATCTTAAATTGGATATTGTCAGCTCTTATTGTAGTTTCGCTTTTTGATTGCATAACTACCTCTTGCCTCCAAAAAAATATCTTTGGTCCAGTATACTACTGGTATAGTACCAGAGACTTTGTTTTTGTAAAATTCTTTGGTAAGCTGAGCGCCTGTACTTGGCAAACCGGTGACTTATCTGTAAAGGAGCTAACGATGGCAAAGAATGGTTACAAGATGATTGATGCAGAACTTCATGTGATGGAGCCTGTTGATTTGTGGGATAAATATATAGCTGATGAGTTCAAGGATCGTGCTCCTAAGAGATTACAGGAAGGGCAGTGGGATTTACGTACTATGGTGGAAGGTGTGATGATGGCGACGATGCCGGAGGCAGGACCTCATTCCGAACCAGGTCGTATTAAGCCTGATGGGCAATTTAAATCAGAAGACGATGTTTTAGGTGCTCGATACAAAGATGATATTGCCCGTAACTTTGATCCGGAATCCTTGGTTATTGCGATGAGAAAAGAGGGTCTTGACCTCGCAGTTCTTTTCCCCACTTCAGGCATGTTTGTTACAGCAAAGAATGGGATGGATCCCAGGTTTGCAGCTGCTGCATGTGAGGCGTACAACAACTGGCTGTATGATTATATGCAGGCTGCTGATCCTAGTATTACGTTCGGTGCAGGGATAGTATCCCCACATGATGTGGAAAGTGCAGTGATTGAGACACGTCGATGTGTTGAAAAACTTGGATTTAAGGCCATTATGCTTCGACCCAATATGTATAATAATACGCCATGGCATAATGGGTATTACGATCCTCTGTGGAAAGAATGTGAAGACCTTGGTATAGCAGCGACTTTCCACGAAACGACCGGTCATCGCTTGCCTGCTTTAGGACAAGATCGATTTCCTTCGCAAGTTGGTATTGCTCATGTTGCCAGCCATTCTGGGGAGCAGATGATGGCATGTTTGGATATCATAATGGGGGGTGTGATGGAGCGCTTTCCAAAACTTCAGTTTGCTTTTCTCGAAGGGCAGTGCGGATGGCTACCGTTCTGGCTTGGTCGAATGGATGAGCACTACGAGTGGCGTGAGCCCTATGGTGAAATGGATCATCTGAAGATGGAACCTAGTGAATATTTTCGGAGACAGGGATATGCAGCGGTTGAAGCTGATGAGGAGTTTGTGAGTCATGTAGTGGATGCTTTTGGTGATGATAATTTACTCACTACTACAGACTATCCTCATGCAGATTCGAAGTTTCCCCACGCAACAGATACCTTTTTGGGATTGCCAATGCCTGATGCAAGTAAGAAGAAGATACTCTGGGATAATCCTACACGTTTGTATTCTCTTTAAAGTAGGAATTAGGCTTCTTTGGATACACCTCTTTTCTTTGCTAGTAGATCTAGGTTATATGCTTTCCTATACAACTTTAGATTTTACGGTAGGCTATCTCGGGCACTTGTTCAACACAGAAAGACGACAGCAGGCTTAGCTACAGGTAAGATCTTGGAATTGGGTCCTGGTACAGGTGCTAATTTAAGGTACTATAGAAAATCTGTTGAAGTAATACTACTTGAAATCAACCCTTACATGATTAAGTCGTTGGTTAAGAAGTTGCCAGTTTCGGATTATCACTCTTCTGCTATTCGCGGTACTGCAGAAACATTACCATTCAAAGACTGCGTGTTCGACTCGGTCGTAGTTACTTTAGCATTAGCTTCTATGGATCGATTAAACTTTGCTTTATTAGAAATATTGAGAGTGATGAAGAAAAATGGAAATCTTTATTTTCTTGAACACGTGAATGCACCTGATAAAAGGATACGTTTCTTGCAAAAGAGTATCGGTAAACTGTGGGGTTTTATGACGTGTGGGGATAAACTGAACTGTAATATAACTGAGGCTATTCATACTGTTGGCTTTGATCATATCAATAGTAATGACATCATCATTGAGGGTGCCTTCCCTTTTACAAAGCATGCGGTAATAGGATCTGCTCGTAAGTAATTAACTGTGCTGAATCTAATTAAAACCCTTGGATCTTGTTTCTCTAATTTGGTATACTAATATACATACCTTTTTATGTGGCGAAGTATGGTAAGTAGCCTAGGAATAAAGTCAAAGGAGAGATATGTTTCAGAGTACTAAACCATTAGATAGGAAGTCGTTTTTACGGGAATTAGATTCAAATATTGCTAAGCGAGCTATGCTGACACATCCTTTTTATCAGGCATGGAATGAAGGTAAGCTTACGCTAGACATACTCGCTGAGTATTCCAAGCAATACTATGCTCAGGTTAAGGCTTTTCCGGGATATGTGGGTGCGGTTATTGCTCAATGCGAAGATGTTAAGACCCAACAGATGCTCCTCGAGAATTTGCAAGAAGAACTTGAAGGACCTGATAATCACCCAGAGTTGTGGCTGCGATTTGGCGAGTCTGTCGGAGCTGACCGAGAAGCAGTGAAAACTGCTGATTTACTGCCGTCGACTGTTGAATCAGTGGAGATCCTTAGAGATTTATCCTCTTCATCAGATTATAGGGTTGGTATATCAGCCTTGTATGCATACGAGTCTCAGATCCCTGCTGTAGCTGAAACTAAGCGGTTAGGCCTTCAGAATTTATATGGGATTAAACAAACACGAGCCTTGGAATTTTTCAGTGTGCATGAAGTTGCTGATTTAAGTCACCGACAAGTGGAGAAATCGATTTTGGGACGGAATTGCCTAGATCCTAAAAGCCAACGTGAAGCATTGGCATCGGCTTCAAGAGCTTCGGAGGCCCTTTGGACATTTCTTGATGGCATGCATGCGGAATATATCGCCTGAACTTCTTGGTTAAACAACCTATTGCCGTACTACTAGTTTAATTAATAAGGTCTACTGGATGGTACAGGAGTTCAATTTTCAGTGTTATTCTTTTCGGTAATGGCTAGTACTGTTTGTACGGATACACCTAGTGCGTAAGCTATGAATACTGAAGCTGTTTGACTAGGTACTGATACGTTAGTTAACCAATTATTGATTGTGTTAATGTCTATGTTTGTTATGGTTGCGAGATCATTAGGACTGAGACCAGTGCGAATCATTTGATCTTTTAACCAGCTGGAAAATTCAGCCCTGTGCTCTTGATAAATAGCCTTGTGTTTTTTGTCCGATCTGCGCATATGTTTTGCTGAAATTGCGACAAATAATTTCATGCTTACTAACCCTGCGATAAAGCCTCCAATATGTGCCCAATATGCAATAGCACTTCCTCCCAAAGCACTCGATGATCCAAGACCGTGATAAATTTGCATGAGAAACCAAATACCTAACAGTACTTTGGCTGGAATTTTCATAAATGTAATGAAAATGAACCAGACAATCGTTCTAATTTGGCTATTGGGATACAAAAGAATGTAAGCTCCCATAACTCCCGATATAGCACCACTTGCTCCAATCATAGGCACAGTAGATTGAGGATTAAACATTATCTGGAATAGGGCTGCTGCTACTCCACAAAGTAGGTAAAAAACAAGGTACTTTACGTGACCTAGATAATCCTCAATGTTGTCACCAAATACCCATAGAAAGAGCATATTTCCTGCAAAGTGGAAGAATCCTCCGTGGAGAAACATGGAACTAAAAATAGTGGCCCAAGTTGGAATAGGAGACGTGCAATCTATTATTTGGTTATATCCTGCTAGGATTTCACCTTCGCAGAGAGTACCTGAAGTGATTTCAAACGGGATCAACCCGTATCTCATAATGAACTCGAAATCTTGTACTGCATTAAACGCGAGAAACTGGACTGCAAATATCAAGATATTGATAATAATCAATGCCACGTTCACATAGGGGGTCGTATTTCTTTGTAGATCAGGATCTGAAAGGGGGATCATTTACTTTTCCGATATGTGTGGTTCACACTAGAAGAACTCACACGGAGATGTTGTTTAATCAGTTTTGCTAATTGTATGTTTATACCAGGGATTGAAGCTATCTCTTCTACTTCAGATCCCCTAATATTTTGGATACTACTAAACTTCTCCATTAGATGTTTCTTTTTTATACTACCAATGCCCGGGATTGTATCTAGAGCAGAATATACGGAGCGCTTGCTCCTCTTTAATCGATGGAAAGTGATGGCAAAACGATGTGCTTCATCCCTTATCCTCTGTATAAGGTGCATTTCTGGTGACTCATGTGCAAGATTTATTGGGGCAGGATTATCTGGGATAAAGACTTGCTCTTCTCTTTTTGCTATGCTGGCTAATGGAATCTGGGTCAATCCCATATCTTCCAAAACTTGGATACCTGCGGACAGATGTCCTTTGCCTCCATCAATAAGTATAAGATCTGGGATTTGTCCAAAACTAGACTCACGGGATTCCCTGATAATGTAATTTAATCGCCTGTGCAATACTTCCTTCATCATTGCGTAGTCGTTGGGTTGATCAATCGATTTGATCGTAAATTTTCTGTAGTGAGGTTTATGAGGCTTTCCGCCAATAAAGACAACCATGCTTCCTACCGAGTCAGTTCCTTGGATATTTGAGATATCAAAACACTCAATTCGATTTGGTGTTTTTTGGAGATTTAGTAAGTGGCTAATACTTTGAAGAGTTTCTATATGGGTATGAGCGTTAGAATTGGATTGAAATTTAAGTTTCTTTAGTCCATAGCTAGCGTTGGTGTTAGCTAGTCGTAGAAGTTTTAATCGTTTACCTCTTTTAGGAACGTTCAATTTCACTTTTCTTTTGGCCACGGTTGCTAACCAGCTTGATACAGTTTCTAAGTCAGGAATAGGTGCCTGAGAAAGGATCAAGTGAGGTATCTGGGGTGATTTATCATAAAATTGCTTTATGAAACTGGCTAGAATTGAACCCGTATCTTCATTATTAATCTTAACCATTTGGAAATTGTCACGTCCTGTAACTGTTCCATATCGTACATGTAGAACTTCTACCCACGCGATACTATTATCAATTGCTAATCCCAGTACATCTATATTTTCTTTATTTTTTGAAACGGTTGTCTGCGTTTCAGTAATGTGGGTAATTGATCGGATTTGATCCCGAAGTCTGGCTGCTTTTTCATATTCCATTGACTGTGATGCTGAATTCATACTGTTTTTTAAACTTTTGGTGACATCTTTGGTATTACCGTTTAAGAAGTTAATAAGTTGATTGATAATCTCGTGATACTGCGCCGATGAAACTTCTCCAGTGCAAGGTGCAGCACACCTGTTAATATAGAACTCTAAGCAAGGTCTGGCGTCTGTACCTGTAATGGTTTTTGAACAGGTACGATACGGGAATAACCTATTCAGAAGATTCATTGTTTGTCTTATAGACTTGACGTTGGTATAAGGTCCAAAATACTGTGCAGAGTCTTTGAGCCGTTCTCTAGTAATGTGTGGTTTAGGGAAGTCTTCCTTAAGATTTATTTTTATGTATGGATACGTTTTATCGTCTTTAAGTCTAATGTTGTAGTGGGGCTTATAACGTTTAATGTAAGTATTTTCCAGCATCAGTGCCTCTGTTTCTGAACCAGTTACTACATAATCAAAGTCAGACACTCTTTTTATGAGATGCTTCTGCTTTCCCACTAGTTTCGCGGGCGAGGAAAAATAATGTCGCAGCCTTGTTTTAAGACTAGAAGCTTTTCCAACATAAAGGATGGCATCAGCGGGGTCTTTTAAAAGATAAACTCCAGGCTTATCAGGGGTGACTTGTAACTTTTGGATCCGTTCTTCCCAAGTCATTGGCACTCACCATAGGTATCCATTCGATTTTGGGTACTCCGAGGTGCTGTCTAAATAACAGCCGAAAACACGAATAATAAACCTACAATAGCAGCACTGATCGTAGCAATTCTAGTTAGTTCAGCTCTAACATACCGTTCTGGTTCGACACGAACTAACTTTTTGGATTTCTTGGCCGCTGTTTGAGGTTTTGGGGTCAAAGATGGTTCGGCTGTTGGTTTTTGCGACGCCTGTGGTTTGTCGTGTTCCGTTGGTTTTGTCTCCGACTGGCTTTCTTCCGTTTCCGTTGTTGCTTTGTTCAAAGCAGTTAAGTTTTGCTTAACTATCGTAGAAACTGCTGCCTTAGCACCATCTTTTCTTTTTTTCCGGCTCTGGATGCTTGATTGCCTAGCTGCTGTTCGTTTAGATTTTGAGGGCATAATACTCTTCTTATGATTTTAGTTTAAGGAATACTTTGTGAACGCACATAGGACTCAATCAGTTTTGCTGCATCTTGCATTGACATTATGCCTGTGTTGATTATGGCATGGTAGTCATGCGGATTGGGATGTGTTGTTCCAAAATGTTTCTTAAAATAGTGTACCCTAGCATTGTCAACCTGTCTAATATATTTTTCGGCTTCTTCCTGATTGAGTTGTTCTCGTTCCATCACAACCGGAATTCTAAACTCAATGGGTGCTGAGACCCCTATGTGTAAACTATTTGGAGTATCTTTCAGTATTATATTGGCTCCTCGTCCAATTATTACCAAATTGGGTTGTTCCGCCGCAATGCTTTCAATTACTTCTCGGGTTACATCCCAAAATATTGAGTCTTCGATTTCGTCTTGAGGCGTCACTTCTGCGTGAATGTCAGGATACTCTTTGCCTATCAAAGCTTCAAATCCTGGGCCGACATAAGGATCTCCTCCTATGCCTGAGGCTGCTGATCTTTCAAATGCTTTTGATAAAATAGTACCGAGCTTACTTAGAAATGAACTGGGATTTTGCTCTTTCTTTTCTAGGACTTCGATGTCAGTACCAATTTTCTCGGCGCTCATCTTCATGATCATCCGATCAATGTAGTCCAGTCCCATGGACTGGGCAACTAACGATCCTATTTCTTGAGAACCGCCTCCACATAGTCCGTTAAGTGTGATTATTGGCATATTTACTTACCTCCCTGATAAGTGTGTAGTTATGTCAAAGAATTCGGGAGAAGATTTAATTGTTATTCCCGGTTCATCAGGCACGTGATTAGGTTTAATCTATTTGACGTCTGTATTATTGATTACAGATGACACTTTATAAACTAGGGTTTTGGGCTTTGTCAAATTCATCTCGTAGTTCTCGGTTCGACAAATGAGTGTAAATTTGTGTTGTAGATATGCTGGAGTGCCCTAACAGTTCTTGAACGTGTCTTATGGTTGCGCCCCGTTGCATAAGATGTGTGGCGAAACTATGTCTAAGAACATGAGGTGAAACATGCCCGGTAATCGATTTTGCGGCGTAATTCTTAATGATGTTCCAACAGCTTTGCCGTGAAAGCCTATGGCCTCGCGTGTTGAGAAAGAATGCCTGTTGAGCCCATGTGGACTTGTAGTGTTTTAGTAAACGTGGTCTAGTTTCTTTCAGGTAATGGAGTAATAAGTTGCTAGCTTGGTCATGGATCGGAACAATGCGCTCTTTGGATCCTTTCCCGATACATCTGATAAAGTTTTCTTTTAAGTTAATACTGTCCAAATCTAGAGACACCATCTCAGATACTCTTATACCAGTCGCGTAAAGTAATTCTAGTATTGACTGGTCTCTAATTTGTGTAGGAGCTTTGGAAAGTCTTGGTTGGTCAAGAAGCATGGCGATTTCTTGTTCACTGAGAGTTCTGGGTAATCGCTTTCCACCTCGAGAGACCTTGATATTTTGAGATGGATCGGAAGACAGTATATTTTCATCTGCTAAAAAGTGAAAAAGTGAGCGTAGAGAAGCTATCTTTCTTTTTACAGTACTAGTGGAATAAGAGTGTTTCCCTTCTTGTAGCATGTACATGTACTCAGTTAATACTTCCTTGGTTACTGAATGCCAGTGTGCAGTATTATCTAAGTTGATATCTTTGCCTGAGCAAAAAATTACGAATTGTTGGAGATCGTTTGTATAACCCAGTACAGTGTTCTGAGAAAGCTTGCGCTCAACTATAAGATGGTTGATAAAGCTAGCAATGGGACGTGGTAACGTGTTGGTAGATGGAAAGATCATGGTAAATTCCGAAATGTATTGACTTCTTCGCTTAGTGAACCCGTTAATTGCTTTTATAGAGTTGAAACTCGTGCTATTATCATATACATCACTTTATACGTAATAAGATAACGTTTCCTTATGATTGAAATAAATATCGATCCTTATTTGATCAATACTACTGTATTTGCAGTTACATGGCACGGCTTCTTTACTTTTGTTGCCATAATCACAGCTATAGTCCTAGTAACTCGTTGGGCACCAAGATCCGGCATTCCTTCATATATGGTGCAAAACACTGCTATTTGGGCCATTTTAGGTGGAATAATTGGGGCAAGAATAGTACATGTTGTAGACTATTGGCACTATTATAGTGCCAATCTTGACCAAATTCTGGCTATATGGAACGGTGGAATTGGTCTAATGGGGGCGTTTCTTGGTGGATTTGTGGGTGGTGCTATTTATGCATTTATTCAGAAATATCCGATAGGTCGCTTAGCTGATATTACAGCTCCGTCCTTATTAATGGCTGCTTTTATAGGTAGGATAGGTGATATTATTAATGGTGAGCATTGCGCTGCTGCTACTTCTTCCCCAGTTTCTATAAGTTATATCCATGCCAGTAGCAATGCTGCTAATTGTGCCAATGGTCTTGGTGTTGCATTACACCCAGTGATCATATATGAGATGTGTTGGTATTTGGCAGTGTTCGTAATTATTTGGAAGCTTCGCGATCGTTTGGCTCCTCACGGAATCTTGTTTGTCCTGTTCCTTTCTCTATATTCATTAGGCAGATTTTTCATTACCTTCTATCGAGACGACAGAATTTGGGGATTGTCTTTGCAGGAGGCTCACTTTATTTCTTTGATCATATTGTTTTCTTCTTTAACATGGATGATATATAAGATTAGGTGGACTAGTACAAATGACTCCGAGTCTTAACAACGCCTTTCTATACCATTCACGATAAGCTTCGAACAACTATTAAGGTAAATCGCTAGGGAGTTTATAGTGGTGGCTTTAATCGATGGATTTGAATATGAGAGAGGAATTATGCCCCCCAAAGCCGAGAGAGTTTGACATTGCCGTTTTCACTTGTTTGCTTCTACATGTGTTAGGAACATAATCTAAATCACAATCGGGATCACTATGAGAAAGATTTATGGTGGGGGGTATCATGCCTGTTTGCAGCACTTGTACACATATAGCAGCTTCCAGTGCCCCTGTTGCACCTAATAGATGACCCGTCATAGACTTTGTGGAACTAATTGCGAGTGATTGGGCATGGGTCTTAAAGACCTGCTTGAGTGCCATTGTTTCAAGTCTGTCATTGAGAGGAGTGGATGTGCCGTGAGCATTGACGTAATCAATTAGATCAGGTGTTGTGGAAGCCTTCCGCAGTGCGGTTGCCATTGCTTGAATTGCCCCTTTCCCTTCAGGGTCAGGTTGAGTGACGTGATGTGCATCGGAAGTAGCACCGTAACCTGATATAACAGCTAAAGGATGAACCTTTCTCTTGGCCACACTATCAGCACTTTCTAGGACTAGAATAGCTGATCCTTCTGACATGACAAATCCATCTCTATTTGCATCGAAAGGTCTGCTGGCAAGTTGTGGTTCGTCATTACGACGAGACAGTGCTTGGCAAGCATTAAAGCCTGCGACAGCTATGGGACAGATTGGTGCTTCAGTACCTCCTGCTATAGCAATTTCTACATCTCCCTGTTGAATGAGCAGAGCAGCAGTACCGATAGCATCTGCTCCACTAGAACATGAGGAGACAGTAGTGAAATTTGGTCCTGTTGCCCCGAAAATCATTGAGAGTTGTCCAGGTGCCATATCTGCCAGCATCATCGGCAAAAAGAAGGGATTAACTCTTTGGGGTCCTTGGGATTGCAAAACATCATATTGGTTCGAAATGGTTATGATCCCGCCTACTCCACTTCCGATAATCACTGCAACATTGTGTCCATCCTTGGGCATTTCGAGGTGGGCTTGAAGAAGTGCTTCTGCGGTGGCGGCAGCTGCTAGCTGAGAGAATCTATCCATTCTGCGAGCTTGTTTGCGATCAAGATAATTCAGTGGATCAAAATCTGGAATTTCCCCAGCTATGGTGGTGCTGAATTGTGTGGTATCGAAAGACTCAATAGTATTGATACCAGATTTACCTTGAAGCAAGGAAGACCACGTTGATTGGGTATCTAGACCCAATGGGCTAACGATACCGATTCCAGTGACATATACTTTAGTTTGCATATTAAGACGATCTAGAATAGAACCTTAAGGTGGTCCAACTGTATTTTGGGGTCATCACTGTAATACTATAACTTACGGTGATAACTGTACAGTACTGGGGTCTCTGTGTAGCTTTCATTAGGAGTGTTTTACCTGTACCACTAGTTAAGTGATTGACTCATATAATGACCATAAACTTCATTTTTGGAAGGCTGACTATCCACAGCTCCTCTTTTCCTGCATTTAAGACCGCTCGCAATTAAAGCTAGTTGAGTGGCTTTGGTTGGATCCATGCCTTGGGCGATTCCATGTAGAAAAGCTCCGTTAAAGGCATCTCCAGCACCGGTGGTGTCGTTTATATCAAGCCCTTTGATAGCAGGGTAGCAAGTGGATTGCCCTTGGTGAATTAATTCGCAGCCATTTGCTCCTTTTTTAATGACGATGGTTTTTATACCTAAGCTAGTGGTTCGGTCTATTGCTGTTGACAGAGACTTGGTTTTATTTAGGGCTAATAATTCTTCTTGGCTAGGCAATAAGATATCGATATAGCAAGCAACTTTTTGAAAGTTGTTTCTCGCAGTTTGTAGGGAACATAGTTTGGTTCGAATATTCGGGTCATAAGATATTGTGACACCGCTATTTTTCCCTGTAGCAAAAGCATGAGTTACTGTCAAAGATGAAGATTTAGATATTGCTTGAGTGATACCACTTGAATGTAAGATTTTGGTGTTGCATAAATAACCTGAATCCAAATCTTGAACAGTCAATCTACTTGCCGCACTTTTTGATCTGTAATATATGAATTGTCTTTCTCCGTGATCTGCCAAGGTAACAAAATAAATACCTGTATAACCATCACATGACGCTATCGAGTCTATATTTATTTTTCGATCCAAGAATGATTTTCGTAAGAAACTTGCAAAGGTATCATTGCCTAACTTGGTAACGAACCCAGTTCTGCTACCAAGACGTTGAGCCATCGAGAGGAGATTAAAGGCATCTCCTCCTAGTGTCTTTTCGAAGTTGGTTGTTATTTCTATTGGGGTGTTGCTGTAGAGTTCGACCATACACTCCCCGATAGAGACAATATCATTCAAATCTTCACCCATATTAGTAAAATAAAGAGTATTTTTTTAGGGTACTGATTTTCAGTCTAGCTATAAGTTATGATAACATAATTACTTAGATTCCTTATTGAGTCCGCGTATTCCTGATTTATTTGCATGTCTACCATTACGAAACAAGACTTCACGAAGAAACCAATATCCGTTGTTATTGAAACTCACGGATGTAAACTCAATCAGGCTGATTCTCAAGAAATGCGTGCCGAATTTCTCCAACAAGGATGTGAATTGGTTTCTATTGATCAGCGCCATGATATTTATATTTTAAATACGTGTACTGTTACTCATGTTGCTGATGCAAAAGCACGCCAACGGTTGCGATCGGTGCGTCGAAATAATCCTGATGCCTATGTTGTTGCAACAGGGTGTTATGCAGAAAGGGATAGACAAGACATTATGGAACGTACCGAAGTCGATTTAGTGGTGGGAAATAAAGGCAAACAATTTCTCGTAAAAAATATCCTAGATGGGTGGGATCTTCATTTGATTCAGGAAGGAAACACGCATAATGATTACATCTCGGATGCTGGAAGAGTGCGTTCGATGGTTAAAATACAAGAAGGATGTAATCAAGTTTGTGCTTACTGTATTGTACCTAAGGTACGGGGAAGAGAAAAAAGCATTTCTCCTTTCCAACTTATTGAGAATATTCAATCACTGGTAAGCAAGGGTTGTAGGGAAATTGTTTTAACAGGAACGCAACTGGGTTCATACGGTTTTGATTTAGAGGATTTCAATTTAATAAAATTGATTAGGTTAATTTTGAATAAGACTGACGTAGAGCGATTAAGGGTGTCATCAATTCAGCCGCAAGAATTCAGTGCTGAATTGATAGAACTCTGGGATGACAAGAGGTTATGTCCTCATTTTCACATTCCTATGCAAAGTGGAAGTGATAAAATTTTGGAAAGTATGAGAAGGAGATACACCTCGAAAGATTATTTGCACACTGTCGAAACTGTAAGGCATGCGATTCCTCGCGCAACTGTCACAGCTGATGTGATCGTTGGATTTCCTGGAGAATCTGAACAAGATTTTATGGACACCTATGAATTGTGTGATTCGCTAAGCTTGGCAGATATCCACTTGTTCCGCTATTCAAAGCGTCCAGGAACCAGTGCACATTATTTTCATAGGCAGGTACTTGAGATTACAAAGCGTGAAAGAATGGATTTAATTAGTACCTTGGTGGAGAATCAGAAGAAGAACTTTTGGGCTTCTGAAGTAGGGGAAACTCATTATGTCTTGTGGGAAAGTAGCAAGGTTCGAAACGGGGATAACTATTGGTCAGGTTTGACAGAAACTTATGTTCCAGTTGAGACAAAAACTGATCATAGTTTGCTCAATACTATAACTCCAGTTAGATTGACCGGGGTAGTTTCGAATACCTTAGAAGCTGTTGTACTTGCCTACTAGATTATAAGTCCACTACTCTAAGCTGAGGCTTACCGTTCCTTCTTTCTATGTAACCGGCTCTGTCTTCAAGCGCATGTGGGAAGATTATCATCCAGCCATCTTTTTCGGCTTGTTCTAGAATACTCCGTTTTTGTTCGAGCGTTTGCTCGGGAGCATAATCAAATGATGTAATACACGGTAGACCTAAGTGATGTTTAGTAGGAACAAGATCTCCAAGAAAGACTACTCTTTCTCCGCCACACTTCATAAGAACGATTTGGTGGCCTCTGGTATGTCCATTAGTTAGCTGCACACTTATTCCAGGATATATTTCTGTATTTCCAGTAATGATTTCTAACTGCCCTGATTCCTTTAGAGGATATAAGTCGTCATTATGATAGCCTGCACGGGCTCTTTCATTTGGATTCATGGCGTCGTTCCAGGCGTCATTTTGTACATAATACTTTGCCTTAGGAAATGTGGGTACTGGGAATCCGGAGCGGTCAAATCTTGTAGCACCGCCTGCATGATCAAAATGTAAGTGAGAAAGTATTACAGCAGAGATATCTTTTGGAGTAAGACCTTCTGTCTTCAATTGGCGAACCAATCTTCCGCTTGATAGTCCATAAAATTCTTTGAGGTTGAGTGGTTCCTTAGTACCCACTCCAGTATCGATCAGTATATTTGCCGAATCATTTTGGAGTAGTAGGCAATTGAGACCCATTTTGATACGGTTCTTTCGATCTGCAGTAACTTTTTCTTCCCACATTACTTTTGGTACCGGACCAAAAACAGATCCTCCATCTAATTTATAAGTACCATCACTAAGTATCTTTATAGAAAACGGTTTCGATGCCAAAAAAAGAACTCCCTTTGTTTAATCCGACAACCAAATATGCGACGCTAATAAAAATTGCCGAGCTAGCAAATGCTTGGGGCAAAGTTCTATGTCATGTGACTAAATATGATCTTGACCAGACCTGTCCTTTGCCTTGCAACACTATAGACTGCATTAATGATAAATAGGTAAAATCTGGTGGTGGTTGCGCTGATATCAACCTTATCAGACCCTAGAATCTTGTCAAGCTATATGCTCACAATCTACTACCTGAATTTAGTGGTAGTATTCGATCGAGATGGCTTTCCCAATCAGAGGATTCTTTTAGAGACGTGACACTGAGCCGATTAGTCCAAACTAAAATGAGAAATGCTACCAGACACTATCCTTAAGGTAATAGTGGATGAATTTATCCAGCCGCACTGGGTATAAGACGAGGATCTTCGAGCGTTTCAGCCAGAGAGGATCCTGGTGGTACCATTGGGTAAACATTCTCTTCAGATCGGACTACGAAATCGATCAGGAAGGGGCCAGATGAACTTTCAGCCTGTTCTAATGCCGGATCTACTTCTTGTTCAGTGGTTACCCGAATTGCTGGGAAGCCATAGGCTTTTGCTAATAAAACGTAATCAGGGCTGTCTACAGGAACAGCACTATACCGCTTTTCATAGAAAAGCTCTTGCCATTGTCTAACCATTCCAAGGTAGCCATTGTTAAATAGGGCTATCTTTACGGGGATGTTTTCCTGTTTTAAAGTAGCAAATTCTTGTAATGTCATCTGGATGCCCCCATCTCCTGCGATACTCCAAACAATGCTGTCAGGTCTTCCGATTTGCGCGCCAAGAGCGGCGGGAATTTCAAAGCCCATTACTCCCAGTCCCCCTGATGATATGAACCTTTCAGGGGTATTAAGATACTGAGCTGCCCACATTTGGTGTTGGCCAACTCCCGTAATTACAATGGATTGTTTATCTTGTTGGGCAATTCTTGAATTGATTCTGGATAGAACGTATTGAGGCAATAATTCACTTGTGACTGGGATGTCGAGACTCGGATGGTTTTCGCGAAGTGATGCGATTTGTTTAATCCAGGTTGTATGCTTTTTAGGTTTTACATAGGATATTAGACGCGTTAATGTTTCCTTTGCGTCACCGTAGAGAGGAACATCTGCGACGACATTCTTACTCACTTGGGTATGTTCAATTTCAACATGAATGATTTTGGCATTGGGAGCAAAAGTTCCCGGTCTTCCAGTAATCCGGTCATCAAATCTTAAACCTACTCCCAAAATGAGATCTGCTTGTTGGACTGCCAGGTTACACCAATACAGACCGTGCATACCAAGCATTCCTATATGGAGAGGGTGTTCATATGGCATAATCCCTGATCCGTGTAATGTATTAATCACGGGTATGTTCAGTTTTTCTGCAATCTCCATCAATTCTGTTCTAGCTTGGGACAATAAGACCCCATGGCCTGCAAGTATCAGTGGCTGTTTGGCTTGGGCGATTAACTGTGCTGCTTGTTCTAATGCTTCCGTAGAGCCATAGTATTCCCGCTCTACTAGTGAGGGTTCTGAAGAACCTAAATCAACTTCAGTTAATTGTGCTTGGACATCTTTGGGTATGTCGATTAAGACTGGGCCTGGCCTACCACTTTTAGCGACGTAGAAAGCCTCATGAACTACTGATTCAATATCCTCAGGTCGTAAAACAAGATAGCATCGTTTTGTTACAGGCTTAGCTATGCCTGTGGTGTCACATTCTTGAAAAGCTTCTTTACCCATCACTGAACGCGGAACTTGGCCAGTTATAGCGACAATAGGCACTGAATCCATTTTTGCAGCTGCTAGACCTGTAATAAGGTTGGTGGCACCTGGACCTGATGTTGCGACACATACACCAACTTTATCTGTTGCTCGAGCATAGCCTTCTGCTGCGTGGGCAGCTGATTGTTCGTGTCTGGTCAGAACGTGTCGGATGTCAGTATGTTCAGTTAATGCGTCATAGAAAGGTAGAATGGCTCCTCCAGGATGACCAAAAATACAGTCTACCCCTACTGATTTCAAAGCTTCACAGAGTATTTGTGCTCCCGTCAGTTTCATGACATAGCCCCTTTTAATTCCTAAAATAAAAAAACCCGATCCCCTTAGGGACGGGTTCTCTAGTATTCTCCCGCGGTACCACCCTATTTGCTCAAACCAATGGTGAGCCACCTCATCGAGCACAAACATGCTCTGCAGCTATAACGGACTACATCCGGCTCAGCTTACTCGATAACCATTCAGCTTGCAGCTCCAGAGTGATTTTCACGGTACTTCTACATTCCGGCTTTCACCATACCCGGTTCGCTTCCTATGTATATGAGCCGCTACTCTTCTCTTTCAACGCTTTTATTTTATATTCAGTTTTCAGCTGTGCCACAGTACAACGAATATGGGTAATTGTCAAATAGACTAGTGCTTATCAGAAGACGGAATTCAAGCGAGAACTTTAAACCGATAACTTAGTTGATTCGTCTCACCTGTGGAGAATCTATCAGCTTTGAGCGGTGTAATGTCTGGTTTATCAACCTTTCCGGTTAGGATTAATTCAGAGACGATTCTTCCTATCGCTGGAGACTCCTTATAGCCATGACCGCTAAATCCACTGCATAGGTACAACCCCTCAACTTGAGAACAGGTGTCTACTATCGGATGGTCATCAGGAGTACTTGTATACAAACCTGAATAACCGGTGAAATACTTGGCATTGGCTAGGTTTGGAACTCGGTTTGTCATTCTGTGCCAAACATCCTGTACATAGTCCATTTCTGGTTGCGCTTTATAAGTATCGGGATCAACGATTTCTTCATGATTTCCGTTTCCGATTAACCAATAGGCATCACCTTCCGGCCTGAAATAGACCAAGTGTCCTGTATCGCATCCTGCAGGATGCCTATCAAGTAGATTATCGGGTCTTTGTAGGAGGATAACAGAGTGTCTTGTGGGCACTAAGGGAAGGTCTATATTTAATTGGCTGAGTATTTGACTTGACCACGGTCCGGTTGCGAGAATTACAGTATCAGTTTGAATAGTGCCTTGTTTGGTTTGGACTCCCCTAATACGATCTCCTGTACGGTTTATCTTAATTAAAGGGTTTTCCAATAGAATTTCAACACCCATTTCTCGTGCTCGGGTCGCATAACCTAGTGTTACTCCTGAAGGGTCTCCGTAACCAGATTCAGGTTCATAACCAATTGCGCCTACTCCTGAATAATCGAATCCCGGAGCTATTTCTTTTGCTTCAGCTACTGAAATAATATTGGTGTCTACTCCGACTGACTTATGTAGCACAATGTTTTTCTTTAGACCATCAACTTCATCAGGACCCACTATGATCATAAAGCCCGTCTTAACCCATCCACCGTTACCCCCGACTATTTCGTCGAAGTTGCGCAGTGTTTCAAAACTTTCCCATGCTAATCGGGTATTTATCTCAGTCGAATAATGCATTCGAATTATACCGGACGATCGTCCGGTCGATCCGGATCCAAGGGAGTCACGTTCTACTAATACGATGTCCCTTACTCCCTTTGAAGCTAGGTGATAGGCAATGCTGCAGCCCATCACTCCTCCCCCGACTATAACTACTGATGCATGCGATTTCATTTTGTGTCCTTAGTCTTATAATTGCCTGCCAAGTTTATGGCCCTCTAGTATAGCGTCATGAACTGGTCTTGGTGCAACTGCATCTCCAATGACATATGTATCACTTATGATTGATTTTGCTACTGGATAAAGGTCATTAACCGACTGATGAGAAGTTAAGAGCACTACGGCTTGCGTAGTAGTTTCCCAGTGTATTCCGGAATAAACATTAAAGAGAGTTATGGATTGTTCATTGATTGATTTAATGAAAGTATCGGGAGTAATCGTAATATTTGGTGTCGAATGAATACGTTCTAAATGAGCTATGTGATTACCTATAGTATATGGGGACGAAGCAACCGTCGCCCACTGAGTGATGATTTCTACATTGGTAATAGATTGTGCTAGAAGTAATGCTAATCCTGGAGCAATTTCGTCTGAAAAATCATCAATGATGGTGATGTGGTTTACGTTTTGATATGCGCCATTCAGAATGGATTCATAGGTATAAACAGGCATTGTGTGATTGATATCTATTGGAGCTCCAAATAATAATACCGGGTTAGTAGTGGAGGTTTGAGAACCTGTCGCAATAACGACTTTGTCTGGCCCTTGTTGCTTGAGAATAGAAGGTAGATTGTCGGGCGTAATAGTTTGGTTCACAAGTGTCTGGACTGAAAGAGATTTGAAGGTATGTTCATACCAAGCTATGGTTTTACCCCATTCATACTGGAATGGTAGTTTAGCTTGCAGACGTAGCCGGCCACCAACGTTACTTTGTTGTTCGTAAAGAACTACATGATGACCTTTTTCTGCTGCAACCCGTGCAACTTCGAGCCCGCTGGGTCCACCTCCTATAACTATGATACCCCGCGGTGAAGGCGTCTGCTGTAATGAACCAGCTCCCCAATAACTTTCTCTTCCATGTGATGGATTCTGGAAACAACTTACACGTAAAGATCTAATGCCTCTTCCAATACAAAAATTTGCCCGTACGCATGGCCGGATATCATCTGCTTTATTTGCCATTGCTTTATTTGCAAATTCAGGATCAGCAAAGAGTTGTCGTGCCATCAGGATCAGGTCACACTGGTTTTTCTCGAGGGCCTGTTCAGCTTGTAAGGGATGATTAATACTACCGATTCCAAAAACTGGCACAGAGGAAATGTCTTTGATTTGTTTGGTGTAAGGTAACTGAAACCCTGCTTCTCCATAACCCATGGGTTGGATTCTGTATTCAGAAAAATGATTACCGATAGTAACGTTGACGTAGTCTACTTGAACATTAGAATTGATGAATTGAACAATCTCTTGAACATCCTTTATGGTCAGATCTCCTGAACACAATCCATCACTGTTTATCCGGTATCCTAACACTATTTCATGTCCTGCTTCTTTGCGAATCATCTGCAAAATATTTAGGAGAAATCGACACCGATTTTCCATACTTCCGCCATATTCATCGTTCCTTTTGTTGAAATAAGGGCTGAGAAATTGCCATGGAAGCATAGAATGGGAGGCAGCTATCTCTACACCGTCTACTTTGGCTAAAACTGCTCTGAGAGCTGCTTGGGAATAGTCTTGGGTGATTTGTTGAATTTCTCCCAAGTCCACCTCTTTTACATTGACCCCTGGTATTCCAAAGCTAGAGTAGGCAGTTGGGGCAGAAAAAACTGTGGATACATCAGGATCTTTGTAGAGTGCATTTTGCTGGAACTCCATGCTTCTTCCAATCGAGGTGTGGAAAAGCTGTATAAACAGCTTAGCGCCGTATGATTGGACCTTGGTAGCAATTTTGTGCAATGGTTGAATATTCGAGTCATCGAAGAGCTGAGGATCCAAATACGGGTAGTAGGTGGTGCTTTTCGAAACTCTTGTATTTCCAATAATGATTAATCCCTGTCCACCTTTTGCGCGTTCTCCATAATAGGAAACTGAATCTTCATCAAATGTTCCTTCTGCCTGCTTCCCACTTGTAACTGGACAGTTTGGGGCGAAGCCTAGCCTATTTTTTAGAACAGTGGAGCCGATTTCTAACGGGGTGAACAAGTGTTTGAATTGTTTTTGAGTCATAGGACCATCTGGATTATGAAAGAGCTAATTCGAGGCGAAGGATAACATTTAGGGTTCTGTTGGGCAAGAAAACAGGCTGGTTATCAAGAGAGATTTAATTCACAAAAGGCGCTTGGTGATAGGGTTTTCCAACATTGTTTTTTTGAAGCCTCTCAGGGTATGGTATTATTCCTTTAGAAGCATTATGGTAAACCTTTAAGTAGTGTTTCTGGATACGATTTTATTATGATGGGAGTATGGAAGTCATGCCTAATTTTGCAGCGAACATAACGATGATGTTTAATGAAGTTGAATTCCTCGAACGCTTTCAACAAGCCTCTCAGGTTGGTTTTAAAGGAGTTGAATATTTGGTTCCTTATGCATTTGAGGCAGAGGCGATTGCTGAACAGTTGCATAAATATAACCTGAAGCAAGTTTTATTTGACTTGCCTGTGGGTGACTGGGATGGTGGCGAACGAGGCTATGCTTGTCATCCAGACCGTGTCGAAGAATTTAAAGAAGGTGTGGAATTAGCCATTAAATATGCAGGTATTACAGGTTGTACTCAACTTTGTTGTTTAGCAGGTAAGGTTCCCGTAAATGTCAGCGAAGAAGAAATTCGGTCAACTTTGATATCTAATTTGTCATATGCAGCAGCCAAATTGCAGGACAAAGGGATTAGTCTTTTACTTGAGCCGATTAATTCAAAAGTTGATATCCCTGGATTTTACCTAGAGACCAGTGCTCAGGCACTTGATATCATAAAAGACGTGCCTAGTGACAATGTATTTTTGCAATACGATGTGTATCATATGCAGATTATGGAAGGTGATCTGGCTAGGACAATGGAACGATGCCTTGATCAAATAAAGCATATTCAAATTGCGGATCATCCAGGGAGACATGAACCTGGTACTGGAGAGATTAATTATAGTTTCCTTTTTGATCATCTGGATCAGATTGGCTACAAGAACTGGATCGGATGCGAATATCGTCCAGTTGGGGGAACATTGCCAGGATTAACATGGGCTGCTCCTTACTTGGAAAGCTTGACTTAGTCCTAGCCATGAAGATCTGATTCAGTCAAGCCAAAGATGTCGAAACTATATACAACCTTAATGTATTAGATTCCTTTGGAGATTTAATATGAGCATTGGAAAAACTACAAAGTATAGCTCTGATATTCATGACCTAAGAATGAAAATTCGCATGAACGAATGGTCGAGTCAGACTACAGGTATGGCACCCCAGAACGTGCAAACTAACTTAGCAGTTCTTCCAGAAGAATATGCTTTTGACTTCTTGCTCTATTGCCAGAGAAATCCACAAGCATGCCCAGTTATCGAAGTGTTGCGTCCTGGGGTATCACAGCCTTCTTTTGTATCGAATCGTGCGGATATTCGTACTGATTTACCCAAGTATGTAATCTATGAACATGGCAAAAAAATATGTGAGGTTGAGGATATTCAATCCTACTGGCGGGATGATCTAGTTACTTTTTTAATAGGCTGTGCATTTACATTTCAGGGACCTTTATTGGATGCTGGTATACATATTCGACATTTGGAAGAAGGAAGAAGTGACCCAACGTATATTACTAGTATTGCTACAAGACGTGCCGGTATTTTCTACGGTCCATTAGTTGTTTCCATGTGGCCTGTGAAATGGAAGGACGTAGCTAAGGTGGTGCAAATTACGGGGCGATTGCCATTGGCGCATGGATCTCCCGTACATGTTGGTGATCCAAAACATTTAGGAATAGTTGATTTGGATCACCCTGAATACGGAGAGGCAGTGTCATTGCAGGAAGATGAAGTTCCAGTCTTTTGGGCATGTGGTGTAACCCCTCAACAGGCAGCAGCAAAAGCGAAACCCTCGTTAATGATTACTCATTCATCAAGCCATATGTTCATCACGGATTTGTCCTACAGGCACTTGGATATTATGTGAGGTTCTTTCCTGTAGATAGAATCATCATATATTTCCATAAGTTGACTTGATAATTTGACAGTATGTACACTTTGTAGAGAAGAGATCTAAAAAATCTCGGTCGTGAAATGAGGTTTGTTGTTGATGGAAATAGGTGCTTTTGAGATTGAAGATGATGTTCTGAACCTTGAACATCCCAGAATGATTGTTACTCTTCGCCCATGGATAGATGTAGGATCAGTAGGCACGATGGCGTTTTCTTATCTCGACAACTTTTTTGATATTCAACCCTTTTTTACTACTCATCCTGTGGGCAAACTTAGTCATCCAGGACGGTTCTACGATTTTACTCGTTACAGGCCTACAATGTATCGAGTAGAGGGGGTTAGAAATATTGATGTACCCAATTCCAGTCTACGGGGGATCAAAAACCATATGGGTCATGACTATTTGTTTTTGAGAATTTTGGAACCCCATTCAAATAGTGAACTAGTGTTGGATTCTATAGTAGAAGTTGCCGAGTACTATGGTGCCAGTATGTATTGGCAGATTGGTAGTATGTACGGAGCGACACCCCATACAAGACCATTAACGATCACAGGTTGGTCAAGTGAAGAGAAGATCCAACAGTGTTTTGAAGAGTTAAACATTCATGCAAGTACATATGAAGGTCCTACTAGTATTATGAGTATGGCAACAGAGAAATTGAGAGATAAAGGGATTTCTACAAGTCATACACTGGTGCAATTACCTCCATATGCGAGGCTAGAAGAGGACTATCGAGGACAGGAACAAATACTGGCATTATTGGATAAAGTTTATGATTTTGGATTTGATTTAACAGAAATTATAAAGAAGGCTGATGAGCAATATAGTCATTTAGATGGCTTAGTGCAGGCAGACCCTGCAGTAAAGTCAATGGTTAAGAAACTTGAGCAACTCTACGATGCTCAATCACGTGAGCCAAATGAACCAGATGTGAAGTTACCTGGATCAGTCGACGCGTTGCTCAGAGACTTGGAAAAAAATGCCGACAATGATGATCCCGTCGAACCGACTAGCTAGCTAAAGGACAGCTGAACTGATACGTCTAAACTAGTGTGTTCTTGTATGCTTTTCCACCTTTCATGATTAACGGTAGATGCTTACCTTGTTCTTGTAGTAGGTTGAGATCTGCGAGAGGATTGCCATCAACTACCAATATATCCGCCAGTGCTCCATTCTGAATAACACCAAGCTCCCCTGTTCTCTTAACAAGTTCCGCATTGATCACTGTCGCACTTTGGATAACTTCAAAAGGAGTTAGGATTTGAGCTCGAATTGAGAATTCGAGGCTTTGATAGTGATGAAGTTCCCCAAGTAAATCAGTTCCGAAACCAACTTTCACCCCTTCTTTATGGGTCATTTCTAGTATATCCAATCCTGCTTTTCGAACGATTTGTAGTTTGTCCATGCTTACCTGAGGCAAACCCCACGATGTGCCTTCTTTTTGCATTGCATCTAGTGTTACTAGTGTTGGAATAAGAAACGCATCTTTGCGAACCATTAACTGAGCTGTTTTTTTATCTATGAGGTTTCCATGTTCAATACATCGGACTCCGTATTCAATCGCCCTGGTAACAGCTTCAGAAGTGTAGGCATGTGCCATTACATATTTGTCCCAGGATTGAGCTTCCCAAACTATTGCCCTAATTTCTTCCTCCGAATATTGAAGGTTCCAGATGGGGTCGGTTGGTGAAGCTACTCCACCAGACGCCATTATCTTAATTTGGCTAGCCCCTTTCCTTAATTCCTCGCGGGCTGCCTTCCTCACTGCAGATACACCATCTGCTACAATTGACAGGTCATAATGGCTTGAAAAACAGGTACAGTGGTCCCAGTGTGCTGTGCTAGCCCTGAAGTCACCATGGCCACCTGTTTGGCTCAATGCTTTTCCAGCGAAAAATACCCTTGGTCCTGCTACGATTCCTTGATCTATAGCTGCCGTTAATCCCCAGTCTGCACCTGCAGCATCTCTCACTGAGGTAAAACCTCGCATTAACATATCTTCAGCAATTTTGTGAGCTCGGAGTACTGTTAGACTTGCTGGTTCATTAATGAGCTTAGATAGGTCGACAGTTGTGGCGATAAGATGAACGTGTGCGTCAATCAGGCCAGGCATCACAGTTTTGCCTTTGACGTCAATCACATGAGCAGTACTCGATTTAATTGGGGTTTCAGAAACCTCAGTGATCCGATCTTCTGTTATTAAGATATGAATGTTTTCTTGAAGTTCTGGGGAGTCACTATTGAGTAGGGTACAATTCTTTAGAAGGATCGATGTCATTAGAAACCTCGCTTTGAATAGAGCTTCTCGCTGTTTTCGCACAGAATCTAAACTTAACTAGACCTGAGAGTATTAGTTTAGCCCTTACTATGGTGATAAGTGTATCAGATATTTTACAATGAGGTTACTTGGTTTAAACAACAGAATATTTATTGGAATAAAAAACCATGTTGTTACAAATTAATGACAACTGAAACAGATATAAATCAAAGGTGTAGAATTGTGCCATCGTAGATTAGATCCTAGTGGCATCTTACTTGTCTAAAATTCAAATAGTATGCTTAGTTCAAAATCATCAAATCGTGTATCCCTTTTTTCCTGGGTTCTTTATGACGTAGGGAACACTATATTTTTCACTGGTATTGTGGGTCTCTTTTTCCCTCTTTGGGTCGTCACTGAGATGGAGGGAACAGATTCTGACTATGGTTTTACATTGTCTGCTTCCATGTTTGTAGTGTTACTCATAGCTCCTTTTGTTGGAGCTGTTTGCGATCGAGTACGTAATTTAAAATATGGAGTCTCAGCTTGTACATTGATTGCGGTTTTTGCAATCTTTCTGGCAGGATTTAATATCGAAATATTATTGGTTGGACTAGTCCTTTTTGGGGTTTCATTTATCTTTATGAATATGGCAGAAATTTTTTACAACTCAGGTTTATCCCTCATATCTACCAATCAAAATATTGGCAGGATTGGTGGTATAGCTATAGGCATTGGTTATATTGGAGCTTTGGTAGCAGTGTTGATAGGAGTAGTGGGAGTTGAACACTACGGTTACGACTATGGGTTATCTTTTCAGATTATTGCTGGCTTTATTTTATTGGTGAGTATACCTATGAGTATATTTTTTAAGGATCAACAGAAGCTATCTTCAAAACACGCATTTCCTGCCATTGGCTTAGCTACTCTACGACAGTTTTTTGCTGGAGTCAGGTATATTTTCAGATCACCCTCGATTCGTATATTCATGGTTGCTCGTTTTTGGTACATGTGGGCCATTGGAGTAGGATCTAGTTTTGTGGCGCTTTATGGATTAGACACATTAGGTCTTACCTCTTTCCAAATTGAAATGATTCTACTTGTCGGTGTTATTTTTGCAATGCCGTTTGGAATGCTGTGGGGAGTTTTAGTAGATCGATTGGGATCAAAACTTTGTCTCCAGTTAGTATTGACTGGTTGGGCGATCGTTTTTTTGTTAGCAATAATGGTCCCCCTTTTTAATTGGTCGACAGAGATATGGTGGTTATTTGGTATCTTGGTTGGTTGCTTATACGGTGGGTTATGGACTGCAGATAGGCCTCTGCTTATAAGTTTAAGTCCCGAAGGATTCCTAGGGGAATCGTTCGGATTCTACTCTTTGATGGCAAGATTTGCGTATTTAGTGGGAACGTTTGTATGGGCTATTCTCTCGGATACGTTCGCACAGGGCCAAATTATGGCTGTAGGGACTCTATTTCTAAGTACCCTGATAGGATTAGCTTGCGTTTGTATGATTTCAAATACAGGCACTCGGGTTATTAACAAATAATGAGGCATTCTTGATACTTTGCCCATAGGTTGTCTCTGGAGATCGTTTTGGAGATGACTCAAGGAATTCTATAAGGTTTGTATTTTCATAGCGTTATAGCTATTGTTTCAAAGATAGTGTGACGATAGAATCAGGAAACCATTTGTAGTGAAAGGAGCAGGAAGTAATGATTAACACCCAGAGATTGGTGGATACATTTTGTGAGATAGTACAAATTGATAGTGTTTCTCGTGAAGAGGATGCCATTGCTAAAGATTTGACATATCGTTTGAAAGACTTAGGACTAGATGTTGTAGAAGATAAGTTTGGTAATCTTGTCACCATCCAAAAAGAAGTAAACCCTTTAATTTTATCTGCTCATATGGATACTGTAGAGCCAGGAAGAGGTATTAAACCTAAAGTGGTAGATGGGAGAATTGTCTCTGACGGGACCACCATTTTAGGTGGAGATTGCAAGGCAGGTGTTGCGAGCATCTTAGAGGCAATAGCGTCCTTACGTGATGACAATACTGAGCATATTCCATTTCAAGTAGTCTTTACTCGAGGAGAAGAAATAGGTCTGATTGGTGCTGCTCATTTGGACTTTGATTTATTGCATGGCCAGAACATTGTTGTTTTCGACGGCAATGGTCCTGTGAATACCATTACATCCATGAGTCCAACTTCAGTACATTTTGATGTCAAGGTTGTTGGTAGGGCTGCTCATGCTGGAGTTGAGCCGGAAAAAGGCCTTTCTGCCATTCGGATTGCTGCAGACATTATCATGAGACTACCCCAAGGAAGATTGGATCCTGAAACAACTATGAATATAGGGAAAATCTCAGGTGGATTAGTTCGGAATGCGGTACCTGCTGAGGCGGAGTTTGCGGGAGAGTTTCGCAGTCGTAATGCAGAAACAGTTGAGTTACTGAAACTTCAAGTATCTTCTATTCTTGAACACGCTCGAGACACATATAAAGACGCTAAAATTGAACAAGATGCGGAAGTGATGTTTAAGATGTATCAATTGGATAGTGAAGATCCGATAGTAAAAATGGTGTCTTCTATTATGAACACTATGGGATTGAATCCCAATCCTCGTCCATCAGGCGGTGGTACAGATGCAAACATTTTTATAGACAAAGGATTTAATGCTGTAGTGGTTGGTATGGCTACTAATGCAATGCATACTGTGAATGAATATGTGATTGTAGACGAGTTACGTGATGCTGCCACCTTTTGTGAACATTTAGTTAAGCCGGTAGCTAGCAAATAGAAAACGGATCTACTACAAAATTTTTGCTGTACAAAGGATAGTAATTATGCATAGAAAAGAGTTTAAGAAGTCATTGAAGGAAGGAAAGCACGTATTCGGAACAAATTTGCCAGTTCAATCGGCAGATTTGATCGAAAGAATTGGTTATATTGGCTATGATTGGGTCATGATTGACGATGAACACGTGTTCAACAATGATGAAACAATGGCGAATATGATAAGGGCAGCAGAGGTTGCAAATATGACACCGCTCATACGATTGAGAGATCCTAGCCCTTCCTGGTGTTACCAGTTCTTGGATATGGGTGTCGGGGGAATTATCCTTTCCCATACAGAATCGGCAGAAGAAGTTCTCGGTCTTATAGATGCATGCAAGTTTCCCCCGGAAGGACACAGGGGTGCGACCAATAAAGCACGGGCTATGAAATTTGGTTTGGACTATATTGGGCAAGATAAAAGACTTGCGGATCTGAACGAGGAGACCTTTCTAATGCCCTTAGTCGAAACACTGGCCGGGATTGAGCAGCTGGAAGCTATCGCTGGTGTTGATGGGGTAGATGGAGTATTTATCGGCCCCGGAGACCTTGCTTTGGATATGGGTGTTCCTTTTGGGTCAGATGAAGTGCTAGAGAAAGTAGATCAAGCTATTGCTACTGTGGTAAAAGCAGGTAAGTTTCCATGTACGATATCTTCAGGGTCGATGGCCAAGTCTTATATAGGAAAAGGTGTTAGCTTGGTATTAGCAATGATTAATTATGATGCACCTATAGTTAATTGGCTGCAAGAAGCAAAAGCTTAATAGTGAACATTGGACATCCTAAGGGCGAAATACGGTTGGTGAAATCATGGCGCAACAAAAATTGCGAGTAGGTCTTATTGGAGCTAACGGAAGTCCTGATCGATGGGGTTCTCGGGCACATGTTCCTGCTCTCATGGCTCTGGATGAAATTGAATTAATAGCTGTAGGTACTGCCCATGAAGACACAGCGAGAAACGCCCAAAGAAGAACCGGATCTAAGTTGGCATTTTCTGATTATCGAGACTTAGTATCATCGTCCGAGGTTGATGCGGTTGCAGTCTCGGTTCGCATTTCACTTCACCATCCCATAGTCATGGCAGCATTGGCAGCGAAAAAACACGTTTTTTGTGAATGGCCGTTAGCGTTGAATGCAGTGCAGGCTACAGAAATGGAACTGGCCGCAAGAGATGCCAGTGTCTACCATGCAGTAGGCACCCAGTCACGATTTTCTCCCGGACTGCAGTATATGCGTGAGCTAATCAAGGATGGTTTTATTGGTGATCCCTTGTTTTTCAACTTTCAACATCACCTGGGTGCTATGGTAGCACCACCATCTCATAGGTGGTGGCAATTGCGAACAGATGAAGGAGGAGGAGCGATACTTATCACGACTGGTCACCCTTTAGATGTTGTACGGTGGATGCTAGGTGATGTCTATGCCGTTTCTGGCACTGCTGATACCGTTTTGAAAGAAATCGAATTTACAGATACGAAAGAGAAACAGTCAGTTTCAGCTATCGATACGATATGTTTTGCAGTACAACTGGACGGCGGTGTACTTGGAGTGGCTAGTGCGAGTATTGTATGCAAGGGCTGGGGTGGGTTTCGATTAGAAGTAAATGGTACAAAAGGGCGGCTGCTAGCAGAAACCTCACATATGGTTCAGTATTCTCCATCAACGATTTGGTCAGATGTAGGGGGATCCATAAAACAACTGCAAATTCCTGAACACTTTACAACTGTTCAGACCCTAGAGAAAGAGAGCCATGCATTTCATTTAGCACAGGCTATGAGGAGTTTTGCTGGAGCTATACAAGAGGGTTCCTCGTTTCAGCCTAGTTTTACCGAGGGACTTAGTTTACATAAGATACTCGAAGCGTTGAACCGGTCCACAGAGAGCGGTCGTTGGGAAATGGTTGTCAAATAAAACCAGTTCAGCGCGTAATTGCAGCGATAATTAGTGATGTTCAAGAGGAAAACTAAATTGCGGAGGGGCTTACTCGGTTTTCACCTCAATACGGATGGAGCCCCCCCATTGGTTTTTTTCAGTTATCATCAATTGTTTAATATTGATTAGGTCCTGCGAAAGCGAATTATTTGTTGCTCCCAACAGACTGCCAGATATACATCCCCGTTGGGAGTAACCCATAACTGGTGTCCATAAGGTGCATCAATTGTGTGAAGTAAGTTCCCGTTCTTGTCTCGAATTGAAATCTTAGGGTCTCTGGTAACATCGCCTTCCAGAAGGTAAAAATTACCTTCTGGATCCATGCATATGTCTCCTGGCATATCCAAATCAGTCCACTCACTAAGGAAGTCACCTGTAGCAGACATAACTTGCACCCGATTGTTTTTGCGATCACATACATACATGGTCCCGTCGCTAGTTATCCACAAACTGTGAGGTAAATGAAATAAACCTAGATCAGTTTTCCCAGGTTCGCCCCAAGAATTAAGTAGTGTTCCTTTGCTATCAAACTCGTGGATTCGACAGTTCCGATATCCATCCGAGACGTAAATACTTCCAGTAGGCGAAGGAAACATTCTTGTTGGCATATTGAAAGGTCCTGCTGATCTTTCTACTGTCATTTTAAGTTCCCAGTTTTTCCAACTCCCTGTATCTGACGGGTTCCTTCGTTCCCCGATGCTGAATATTAAATTGCCTTCAAGATCAAACTTATGCACCATGTGAGCTCCTCGGTCAGGGGCGTATAAGAATCCATCGGTTCCTATTGTTAGGATATGTACTTCATCGATTACTTCTGAGCCCCATCCAGTTACATAGTCTCCGTTCTTATCAAAGACAAGAATAGGGGGATTTTGACGTTGCTGACCGACATAAACGTTACCAGCTTGGTCAGCAGTAACCCCGGTCATGATTCCAAACTTCATGGAGGATGGCAACTTTGCCCAGTTGTCTTCCCTTGTGTATGCAAATTGAGTACTTGTCATAATTATCTTGATCTGCTCCTTATTTGAGGTTTAATTGATTACAAGATACTAACCTACCAGCGAAGGATTGAGAATAGGGTAGCTGGGCCAATTGTTTAGTATTCATCCTTTTGTTGCAAGGAATTGCGCAATATGGTACGTATGTTAGGCCTTCTTGGTTCCTTGTCAGGCAGTATTGTCGGTGATTAATGTGGTAAACGTAATTTCGTACAGATGAGGAAACGATTGAAAATAAGCCTATTAGACTTCTGAAAGGTATGGAATTGTATATGAAAGCTCGTTTATCGCGTAAGGTTGCTGTAATAACAGGTGCTGGCTCTTCTTCTGACGGCATTGGTACGGGTCAAGCGATTTCGATAGCACTAGCACGGGAAGGATGTAAGGTTTTGCTAGTAGATATTGATTCAGAGAGAGTTGCCAACACATTATCAATAATAGAAGCAGAAGGCGGATCCGCGCAGGTATTTACAGGTGACATTACTCAGGAGATAGTAGCTAAAGAGATGATTAATTACGCTGTTAGCTGTTTCGGAACTCTTGATATTCTGGTGAATAATTTGGGTGTTATGTTTTACGGAGATGTTCTCACTGCGTCAGAACATGACTGGGAAGAAAGCTATCGACTCAATGTTCGGTCCATGATTTATTGTTCAAAGTATGCAATTCCTGTACTGGAACAACAGAAACAAGGTTCCATTATCAATTTATCCTCATCTTTGGCATTGCGTGCAGCTAGTCAGTCACTTCCCTTGCCGTATAGTGTAGCAAAAGGCGCCGTGATTTCGTTGACAACAACTATGGCAGTGCAACACGGCAAAGATAGTATTAGAGTGAACGCAATTCTACCTGGTCTGTTGCGAACGCCTATGGCCACAAAAGGCTTAAGTCAAGATGAATTGGAGACACGTCGAAAATCAGTACCTCTACAAACACAAGGAGATGCCTGGGATGTGGCTATGGCTGCGGTGTTTCTGGCAAGCGATGAAAGTAAATGGATTACCGGTGTTGTTCTTCCAGTCGATGGTGGTATGCTTGTGACCACCCCTTTATCCATGTTGGATAGCTTGGGCCTTACACCGGATTCTAGTAGCTAGAATCCTGTTTGAAATTTTATTTGTAAAGGCAAACTGAGGAACCAAAAAGATATGCCTGGGATTTAATCGAAAAGAATGAGGACAGATATGGGCTCTGTGAAAAGGTATGTCAAATTAAGTATCGGAGGAGTATGTGATGGATAAGAGTGATCAAAGAATCGTTTATGTTAATGGGGAGTATGTGAATGCCTATGAGGCCACAGTATCTGTCTTTGATAGAGGCTTCCGATGGGGTGATGCAGTCTATGAAGTTGAACGGACATTTGCTGGGAAAGTTTATGAGACGGAAGCTCACGTGATTCGGCTTCTTAACTCCTTGCGTTATACAGGTATTGAACCAAATATATCAAAGCAAGACTTCGTGAATATTGTCGAAAAAGTATCTGATTTGAATGCCCAGGCCTTTGGTGACGATAGTGATTACGAAGTAGTGCAGGTTGTTTCGAGGGGCGAAGTACTTCCTGATCGGACAGCCGTTAGTTTTCCTACGGTAGTCTGTTACTGCGAGCCACTTGCCTTATCATCTTGGGCACATCAGTACATAGAAGGAGTAAGATTGGTTGTTCCGTCAACAAGACGAACACCCCCGCAGTCACTATCTCCAAAAGCTAAAATCTCCAATAAAATGAATCACTTTGTTGCACAAAGAGAGGCATCTAATATCGATCCTCAGGCAATGGCTCTTTTATTGGACGATGCAGGGAATATAACGGAAGCACCAGGGGGAAATTTTTTGTTTCTATCAGGGGATGTTTTATGTGTGCCTAATACGAATAAAGTATTAGGTGGAATTAGTATGTTATCTGTGATTGAAGTAGCCCAAGGATTAGGAATTAAAGTACAAGAGAAAGAATATACACCGTTTGATGTTTATCATGCCCAGGAAGCTTTTGTAACTAGTACTCCATACATGATGTTGCCGGTAGCATCTCTAAATGGCATGCCCATCGGTAATGGTAAGCCTGGTCCCGTAGGAAAGCAAATACTTGCTGCTTTAAGTGAAAAAGTGGGCTTGGACATTGTTGATCAAGCACTAAAGAGCTTACCGAATTCGCAATAAAATCACCTTTCTGTGGTGTAATTCGCTATGGTATAATGGGCTATGGGTGGTTTACGTAACATCCTGTAAGTATGCAACGATTCTTAGTTGTGTCTTCAAACAAAGGAGGTCTGACATGGATCTTTATACAAGGCGTGCAACATCTATTTTGATGATTGTGGCTCCAGTCGTTACGTTAATTGTCTGGGCAATTCATAGCACAAGCGTGCTAGAGAGTGCATTACCGAGTGAGATTGGTAAAATTATTCCTTTACTTGCTGCTAATGCAGGGCTCACCCAGATTAACTTTATTATTATTTGGGCAGGACTAATTCTCTGGATTGTGGCAGTGATAAAGCTTGCTGTTTCAATGCTCGACGGAGCAGGAGGATTTTCTGCCAGAATGGCTATAACTTTGCTCAGCGGTATGGTGGCCGTACACTCTCTTAATATAGCAGTTGGGCTTGGAGCCCTTGGCGCAGCTGAGGCTGGTGTTGCTGGTTCTGCCCCATCGGTACAGGCAGCTACAACCCTGTTAACAGCTGGAATCGGCATCGGTATTATTGCAGACTTGCTGTTTTATCTATCTTTACTGGTTCTTGGTGTGGCAATCATCCAAGGTAAGGCCTTTCATCAGGCATTTGGATGGGTCATTATTACAGGTTCCACCGTTGGTATCATTAATACCCTAGTGGCTGGATCTTCGGCTGAGTCTATCAATGTGACTGTTCAGATGCTAACATACATTGTAGGGGTTTCATGGTCAGTCGTACTTGGCGTGACACTTATGAGAGCTTCTAAATAGTATTTAGAGAAAACCCTGAAAACAACACGATAAAATAGGAGATGTGCCATGGTTGCATTTAGTCTAGTTAGTCCTGACTTTAAGGATGGAGATTATATTCCCATGGCACATGCTTTAAGCGCAGACTTTGGATTTGGCTGTGCAGGGCAAAACCGTTCACCGGTTTTGGAATGGACTAATCCGCCGGCAGGAACAAAGTCTTTTGCTGTCACGTTATTTGATCCTGATGCCCCCACTGGTAGTGGGTTTTGGCATTGGGTGGTGGTTAATATTCCCTCATTAGCGAATTCCTTAGATTTAGGTGTTGATGGTCTTGAAAAGCCATTACCGGGTTCTGCCTTGCAGACCAGGACAGACTTCGGTAAACCAGGCTACGGAGGGCCTTGTCCTCCCGAAGGTGATCATGCGCATCGCTACTATTTTACTGTTCATGCTGTTGGAGTGGATGCACTGGACGTTAATGCAGAGACATCGGCAGCTGTTATAGGATTTCAGCTCCACTTTAACACGATAGCAAAAACTTCACTTATGGCACTCTTCAAGCGTTAAGATTCATATTTTGAGTGATCTATACTCAGTGGGTCGTATGACGAGACTTCATTCCATTTTGCAGTGACTGTTTGGTTGTCATTTATTCTCACGGCGTAGCCTGGAACTCCCTGACGTTTTCCGTGACCTGCTTGGTTATCAAGAAGTAGGTTTCTGATAAATATTCTTTTTGAAAGTGTCCCTTTAAGTCCTGCGAATTGACCTGATGTGATCGTAACTGGGGTTCCTAAGACTAGCTGATATCTACTATCTGACAACTGGTTAAGATAGTCTGTTACGGGTGAACAATCGCTATTAGGAGAACAACATTCCAGTGATTTAATTTTCATGTCGTGAGAATGATACAGGTTCACTTCATTTGTTGTACATATAATAAAGAGAGGTATGCCTGCCATGCAAAAGATTAACGTTTTACAATGAATTCTTATATAGAGTAATGTATGGTTGTTGTTACTCTACATCTACTAAATCAAACAAAGGAGCAATTATGACCTATACCGTGATGGGAAGATGCCCTAAAACAAATCAGCTGGGAATAGCAATAGCGACTAATTCTCTTGGGGTCGGGGGGTACTGTTTGTATTTCGATCCTAAGGTGGGAGCAGTCTCCACACAAGCATATGCTAATCCGCGATTGGGGCCGATTGCTTTGGACCTTTTGCGAGAAGGTAATAGCCCTGAAAAAGTTAATGAAAAGCTTGCTTCCTACGATTCCTATTTTCCCTATAGGCAGGTTGGTATAGTTAGTGCCAATGGCAGTATGGACGTTCATACTGGCCCCAAGGCACGTCAGTGGGCTGGCCATTTTCTAGGTAATGATTCATTAGCAATGGGAAATGTGCTTGATTCTGAAAAAGTGGCTACTGCAATGCTCAGTACATTTGAGGAGAACGGTGATCTTGAATTATCTGATAGGCTCATGCAATCACTTGAAGCTGGACGGGATGCTGGTGGTCAAGGAGATCTTGCTGATCGTTCTGCTGCACTCGTCGTTTATGATCAAGAGACCTATCCTTTGATGGATTTGAGAGTAGATTATAGTCAACATGCAATTCGTGATTTACGGGGAGTTTACACAGAGTATCGGCCCTATATTCCTCTGTATTATGGTGTGAGGGTGAATGACCCACCGAATTCACCTCCTCAGGGAGTATGGATCCAAAGACTAAAAGATGAAGGACTCCTTTAGTGAAGACTTTACGACTGGTTTCCAGTAGCCAGATTACTAATTGATTTGTGTTTTTAAAGAGTAAGTGTGTGTTGTATAATACGGCATCGCTAATTAGTGGAATAATTGAAAGAAGTAATTGATGTTCATTCAGGAGGTCATCCTATGAAAATGAAAAAATCACCTTTAATAGTGGTAGCTGCAATCATGGTTTCGATGTTTACCTTGGCATCTGGTCCCTGCGGTGTAGACACCGAACAGGCCCAGGCTGTCGTAGACAAGAAGCAAGAAATCATGCGGCTTAAACAGGAAGTAATTAGGCCTCTTGGAGCGGAGATTGAGGCATTTACTCAGGAACAGATCGAACCTGTCGAAGATGAAATTGAAGAACTGGAACGGGGTATTGATGACACGTATCAGGCAGTAGAAGCAGTATTTAGAAACGAGTTGGAACCAATGTTTCGACAGCTTGATGAATACTGGTCTCCAGGAAGTCCCGCACGTGAAATACAAGATTCCATAGAGCAGCAGTTTCGAGATCTTGAAATGGAAATGAGACAAGTGGACTTGGAACGGCAGCAACTTGAAGAACAAATGAGGAATCAACCTCAGGGCCCTAGTGATGAAGAGATGAAATGGAGGCAGTTCCAAGACGAAAGGGAAGCATCATTCAAGGCGTTTGATCAGGCGGATAGGGATGCCCGAAACGCCAAGGAAGATGCACGAGCGATGCAGGAAGTGGAGGCAAGGGCTCTAGAAGAGCAACGGAATGCGATTTGGGAACAATTAGAAGATCTTAGAAGATCTGGTGAAGACCAGATTCAGCAACTTGAAGCCCAGCGCCAAGCGGCAGAACAAAATCCAGCTATTGCTGAATTGCGGGGTGCTACACAACAGTTACAGGAAGCACAGAGCAGGCTCGATAATGTGAACAAACTTATTGAGGAACTTAAAGTCAAACTGGCTGATGTAGATGCTCAACTATTGGATACACCAGATAAATTGGAAGATGGCACTCCCAATGAGACTTATGGTGTAATTAATGGACAAAGACAAGCCATAATGAATGATATTCAGGCACAGAATTCGCAGGCAGCTACCATCGGTGCAGAAGTAGTACAAGCTCAGGCAACTGTTGATACCTTGAATCCAGGGGGCACTTTGATTACCCCTGAAAGTCTGAATACGCAAATCGAACAACTTCGTAGTGATCGCAATGCTAATGAAAGGTCCTTAGAAGATCAGGGGCGTGCTATGGATGACCAGATTGAAGCAATTTGGAAGAGTATGAACGAAGACCCCATGGCCAGAAGGGCAGAGGATCGGGCAAGAGAAGACGCTCGAATTGCCTTCGAGACAGAGTGGGAACAGCGGGAAAAACAATTTCAAGCTGATATGGATGCCAATCGGGGAGGAGATGGGCCCCCTGATTGGATGATTGCTATCGAAGCGAAATTTAGGGATATAGATCAAAGAAGACAAGCACTCGATGATTATGCCTACGGGGAACGGAACAGACTTGAAGCTGAGTTTGAGCAGATGCAACAAGACATTCGTGCTTTTGAAGATACTAGGATGACAGAAGTTGAAGAAGAAGCCAAAGCTTTGCAGGAGAATCTGGAAGCAAAATATGATTTACTCGATTCTCTGTATGAAGAACGTGAACTCTTGATTGATCAAATGAGAGAGGCAGAGCAAGAAGTATCCATGCTGTCTGATGAGGCAGAAACAGAACTGTTGCAGTTCGTTCAAGGGGTTCTTGATACAGCAACAGAGATGGACAAACAATACGAAGAATCAGAAATTGACTTTTCAGCTGATGGCCTTGACCAACAGTTTAATGACGGACCTGGAGGATGATACAACTGATTTAAGCAAGTGATGATGTAAGGTAAGGGGGGTTTCTCGGGCATTACAGCTCTTGAAACCTCCCTTTTCATTTGTTGAAGCCAGTGATATAAGGTAGCGATAGGCTCCGAGTACGGGTGCTTATATAGTGAATAATACCACCGAATGGAGGATACTCTTGTGAATGAACATACTGTGGATTTTCTAGATGTCCATCGCAATGTGCTTACCTATGATGCAGTAAGCCCACTAGCTCAGGACGAACGATATCTTGACCTCATGATTGATGGTGGTTTGAACGTCGTCGCTGCCACTATAGGCGGGATGGATACACTAGAAAGTACTATGCACTCTATCAGTATGTGGTACGAGAGAATTCGTAGACGGTCAGATGAACTGATGTTGGTGACAAGTGTGGATCAAATGGAAGAAGCAAAAGAGCTGGGTAAGCTTGGTATCATTTTCCATCTGCAAGGGGCAGTTCCTTTGGATAGGGACATCAATACGATCCAGACCTATTATCAACTTGGTGTTCGGGTTATCCAACTCACCTATAATCTCAAAGACTTTGTCGGTGACGGTTGCGAGGAACCTGGGGATGGAGGATTGAGTACTTTTGGGCGGAATGTTATTGCGGAAATGAATAAAGTTGGCATGGTAGTGGATCTCTCTCATACAGGCTATCGTACAACAATGGAAGCTATGGAGATTTCTCAGGATCCATGCATATTTTCACACTCTAATTGCAACGCTGTGAAACATACAAACAGGAATCTTCAAGATGACCAGATTAAAAAGGTAGCGTCAATGGGTGGAGTGATTGGGATAGCAGGGTATCCATACATGGTCGCGGATACTTCCCATCCCAGCAAGCAACAATTGCTTGCTCATTTTGATCATATTGTTAATGTAGTAGGGATTGATCATGTCGGTGTTGGGTGTGATTACTTCAATGGACAAGAACACATTGCCAGTATAGAAGAAGCACGGATTATTCATAATTCTTGGATACAGGCAGGATTGTGGACTTTGGAGACCTATCCACCTCCTCCTTGGGAGTGGCCTGAAACTATCGAAACTCCTGATAAATTACCTAATCTTACAAAGATGTTACTTGAGCACGAATATTCTTCAGATGATGTTGCAAAAATTTGGGCACAAAACTTTATGCGAGTGTATAAAAATGTATGGAAATAATCAGTGTGATTTATCTTGACATTATATGTGTCAATATATTAGACTCCGCGGATCCGTATACTTGAGCAGTCTACGTTCGGTCGGTAACTACATGCCTGATGCGGAATACGAAAAGTACATACTATAAAGTTAAAGAGGAGTGAAATATGAAAAAAGTTTTACTTGTCATGGTCGTCCTTGGATCGTTCGGTCTACTCGCATGTAGTACAGCTGAACCAGAGACGATTATTGTTGAAAAAGAAGTTGTAAAAGAGGTTATTAAGGAAGTACCTGTAGAAGTTGAGACAGTGAAAGAGGTTACGAAAGAAGTCGTAGTCGAGAAGGAAGTTCTTGTCGAGAAAGAAACTTTGAACTGGGTATTCCCTGGAACCTATAACCCGGGTCACTTTGGCCGTTCAAACCAGGAGAAAGCAAACCTCATGGTTTACCAGGCAACAGAGGGTGGCTTGGAAATAGAATACAAGCAATTTGGTGAAATTGGTCTTAAGGGTGGCGAAGGTCTCACACTTATCCGAGACGGTGTCTATCCTATGTTTGAGATCATACCTGCCTATGTTGCTGGTGACAGACCTGAGATGAACTTGTACTATCTTATGGGCTTAGCCTTCGACATGGATCAGATCTATCAGGTTAGTGATGGTACTGTAGGAATGCGTGACGAAGTTTATGCAGCTTACGGTGGTTCCAGACTGCCTATCTATGGTGACTTTTCTTTTGCACCACAGGGTTTGTTCACTAAGGACGAAATCAAGAATATTGATGACCTGCAGGGTGTTAAAGTACGACACTATTCAACTCTTGGTGCTGACTTGATCAGGAGAGTTGGAATGGACCCACAAATTATTGCGTGGGCAGAGGTGTATACAGCATTGCAGCGTGGTGTTGTTGATGCAGCTATCACTACTCCAAGTTCTGGTACAAAAGCCGGATTTGGTGAAGTCACCAACTATCTGACCGTTATCCCTCAGGGTGGTGGTTTGATGGATGCTATCTTCAATATTGATGCTCTCAATGCATTACCTTCTGATTACCAAGCTGCCATTGAGGAAGCCGGACAGGTTTCTTCTGATGGTATCAAGGCTCAGTGGGAGTCAGAGGCATCCGGAAATGGCCCAGCTAAAGTTGCCCTTGATGGTAACCTACAGCACTGGGTTATGGATGATGAATTGGTTAACGAGTTCGTAACAAGGACAGCTCCTGGTTTCGACGAGTGGGCCAAGGCTTCCGGTCCTAACGCACGCAAGTGGTTAGACAAGGCTTTAGAGATCTTAGGACGGAAATAATCCTAATAAGTTTCTAATAACCGGAAATAATAAAAAGGGGAGAGCCTTAAAACTCTCCCCTTTTTTTGTGCCAAAATTTTCAATGGTTAATGTACTTCTATCAGGCACTATGCTAGGATCTCCTCATCTTTGAAGATCTTAGGAGAACACCATGGCTAAACTTATAGTCCACAATGCGCGAGTTTTTACTGGAACAAGCGATGATTATGTGGAGCGTAGTGGACTTTTTGTAGTGGACGGAATCATTCAAGCTGTAGCGCCTGATAGCAAGTTACCTACTCCTGATGATGAGACGACGGTGGTTGATGCCTCCGGCGCAGTAATAATACCCGGATTAATTAACTGTCACGTTCATATTTCACGCAGGCATATCCATCGCTATCCCTTGGATAGGACTTTTAGAGGTGTTGTGCCAGGAATTGAATCTCAAAATTCAGCTCAACGGATATTATTTGCTATGAAAAATGCGTGGCACGAACTTATGGAGGGCACCACTGTTTTTCGAGATACGGGATCTCGCCATCAAGTGAGTTTGGAATTGCGGAAAGCTATATCGAGTGGAAAAATCAATGGCCCCTGGATGCTATCGTGCGGAGAAGGCATTGCTATGACTGGAGGTCATGGAACCCATCGTGACTATACGGCGATTGAAGCAGATGGGGTAGATGCTGTTCGTAAAGAAGTTCGTAATCAACTTCGCTCTGGGGTTGATTGGATTAAATTAATGGCTTCAGGTGGACTCGGAGGAATGCCAGAGAGTGAGGATCCACGCTGGTGTGAATATAGCATCGAAGAAATGGCTGTGGCAGTGGAGGAAGCGCACAAACGATGGAAAAAAGTGTGTACACATTGTGGTTCAGCAGAGTCTGTAAAAAATTCTGTCAAAGCAGGTGTTGATAGTATCGAGCACGGTATGCTACTTGATGAAGAAGCGGTAGCCATGATGAAAGATACTGATACCTCATATGTGCCTACACTCCATTGTATTTATTCTGTTTATGCAAGAGAGGAGTACACAGCAAAATCAGAATTTTCAGAATTCTTGAAAACAGAAGTATGTGCGCCTCATCGAGAGGGTGTCAAGATGGCTTACGAAGCTGGTGTTGTAACAGTTACTGGAACGGATACTCTTGGCAATATGGTTGAAGAAATGAAGATGCTGGAAGATATCTGTTTTACAAGGGATGAGGCACTACGGGCAGCAACAAAGCAGGCAGCGTGTGCGATGGGGATCGATGATAAAGTCGGTACTCTGGAGGCTGGTAAATTAGCAGACTTTGTTCTTATTGATGGCAGCCCACTTGACAGTCTTGACGCACTATATAATGTAAAAAGTGTTTATAAAACAGGCAATCGAGTGACATATGATTGGTTGGTGAATCTCCCTCTGTAAGTATGGATCGTGGCTATGAATAATAACAAACATCAGAGTTCAAGCAGCTTGAACGAAGAAGTAGGAGTATTAAAGCGCAGGGAAATAGAAGCAGAGGTTCTTGGTCCCTTGTTGAGAAAGATAGAACAGCAATTGGGTCGAACAAAGACTAGGGCGCTGTTACAGGAAACCATCATCGATATAGCTAAACAGCAGGGTGCTGAGTTAGCTTCGAGAAGCGGAAACCCAACCCTGGGTAGCTTTGCTTCGCTTAAGGAACCATGGATACGGGGTGGTGCACTCGAAATTGATGTGCTTGACAAATCCGAGACGGAATATTCGTTCAATGTGACTCGTTGTCGATATGCAGAGATGTATAAAAAACTTGGCTTGGAGGATCTTGGATCATTATTGTCCTGTGCTAGGGACTTTAATATGGCAACAGGCTTCAATAAAAGAATTAAATTACGCCGGACACAGACAATTATGGATGGAGCTTCCCACTGTGATTTTCGATATACGATAAGGAATTAGTGACCTTGCAAGACTGTCTTTAAGCCTTACTATGCGTATTGACACAGGGAATTGATCATGATATACAATCTTGGTCACTTCGCTTTCACTAGGGAAGCGAGTCGTGGATAGATCATATTTGAAATATTTAAGAGGGAGTATCAATATGAGAAGTTTTCGTTTGTCTGCTTTAGCAGTACTTTCTGCGTCGTTGCTAGTTGGGTTAATGATGGGCTGCAGCGGTGAGGCTACCGAAGTTATCGTGGAGAAAGAGGTAATTAAGGAAGTTGAAGTAGAGAAGATTGTTAAAGAAGAGGTTATTAAAGAAGTTGAAGTTATCAAGGAAGTTCCTGTAGAGAAAATTGTGGTAGCAACGCCTGTTCCTGCCCCAATACGAATTCCGGAACTGATCCTTACTCAGACTGGTAACCCAGTATGCTTGGGAGCAGACTGTGCATCCAGTGTTGATGAGATGGACATCTTCACTCAGTTCACTGAGCCTTTGATGTTACTGGATCCTGATAATAATTTGATTCCTTGGCTGGCAGAAAGCTTGGTCATGCATTCTCCAACTGACTGGACCATGACTCTCCGTAAAGGAGTGAAATTCCACGAGGCAGAGTATGGCACAATGACAGCTAAAGACGTCATTGCTAGCTACTATCACGACGTTCGTGAAGGAACTGCCAACAAGAAACGCGTACCAGCCTCTATGCAGGAAGCTGTTTTAACAGCAACTGATGGTGATGATGGATACGTTATTGACTGGAAACTTTCAGGTGATGGAACTGCATCACTACCTAACCACCTTGCTGCCATGAGGACCGTTGTCACGGCCAAAGGGTATATCGACGTGGTTGGTGAGCAAACCAGTCGTCATCCGATGGGTACTGGACCGTTCGTTTTCCAACAGTGGCAGCCGAACGTAAAAATTACTGGTTCACGTTTTGACGATTACTGGAGGGGAGCACCTCCAATCCAGAAGGTCGTCTGGAAAATTATTCCTGATGCATTCACCAGGAAACAAGAATTAATGACTGGCGGAGCTCATATTCTTCGAGCACTAGAGCCTGATTCATTTGATGAAGTCAATAATAATGACGGAACACGAGCAATTTCAGTTCTAAGTTCCAGGTACGTATACGTTGTTCTTGACGTCGATGAGGCACCTTTTGATAATCAGAAGTTCCGACAAGCCCTGAACTATGCTGTGAACAAGCAGGAAATAGTTGATACTCTGTTTGGTGGTTTTGGCGCAGCTGCAGTGAACGGTGTTACTCATCCGTTCCTTTGTGAGAATGACGGTGGTCCTCCTGTGTACCAGTATGACCTTGCAAAAGCCAAGTCTTTGATAGATGAGGCCAGAGCTGAGGGCGCACCTGTAGATGATGTCATTAAATTGTATGCACCTAACGACCGTTACGTGCTGGATAAGGAAACCGGAGAAGCAGTGTTAGGTTACTGGAAAGCTGCAGGACTTAATGTGGAATACTATCCACAGTCCCGTTCAGTATTGTTCCCATTGGCCTTGCGTTCCTTCACTGAATACAAAGCTGATATCGATGGACCGTTCCTGATTGGTAATGGTAACGGTTTGGGTCGAGCTGAGTTCCCGTATGAGCTGTGGCTAGAAAATAAAGATGGCGGTCGTGGAAGAGCATTTGCTTCACCACATCCTGCCTCATGGGAAGAAGACCTAGATAAGGCCCGTCTGTTAGCTAGCTGTAGTGACGAGTCGAAGGCATTACTTGCCAAGATGAATAAAGATGTCGTTGATTTTGCACCTTGGGTATTCTTAGTTAACTTTAATGACCTGTACGGTGTGAGTGACGAGATTGAATGGCGACCATGGTCTACCGAAATCAGAATGCTTTACGAGGTCGACCTTAGATAGTTCGCTTCGTGGAACATAAAAATTAGCCGGTAAATTAGAATAGGCTCCCCATTAAAAGGGAGCCTATTCTTTTTTGGTTTCAGTTTAGTATTCCAATAGATTAAGCAGAAGAGGATAAAAAAGCCTTTTAGCCAAAGAATTATCAAAAATACTGGAAAGAATACTCGACCACTGATAAGGAATCATGGACGGTGCTATGTCTATAAGGGATAACTCTTTTTACTGACAAGCTTGATGACTATAGGTAATTATGGGTCTAATAGAGGCTTAGGTACGGGATGACAGGTAGAGAGAAACAGCAGCAGCGAAGGAGAAACAAATGATTAGTTTCCATTGTAAGAAGTGCGATTCCACGTGGGTATAAAGGATAGATGTGCGTTGCCTGGAGTGGGACATGGAATTCCATGTGTGGATACCTCTACTGACTGAACGCACCTACACATTCGGGTGGTGCAGAACTTGCTCAAAGAAGCGAAAGATTATAGAGAAAGAAGTTGATATGGTTGAAGAGAAGGATGAATCTTGATACTGATGCTCAGGATTTCAGTCGCTCCATCGTTGGATCAAAAAGAGGCTCTTCACTGACTATTGCATCTAGAGTAGTACCCAGATACTGGATATTGACCCGTGTTCCCGGTGTTGCATGTTCTATTGGGAGGTATCCATAGGCGATGTTTTCAGCCACGGTATATCCGTAATCTCCACTCGTCACGTATCCTAGGAGAATATTGTTCTTCAGGATAGGCTCATTCCCCATGATAGGTGTGGTGGTGTTTTGAATAAGAAGGCATGATAGCACAGACGACTGGCTGTTTTCCTGTGCTTGAAGAAGGGGTTCTCTGCCAATAAATGGGGTATCTTTAATTCTGGATGGCTTCGGATGTGAATTATCCCGGAGAAGTCCAGCTTGGAACGGGTTGAATCCAGTGTGCAGATCAGTACCCCACATTCTATATCCTTTCTCAAGGCGTAGAGACGAGAGGTACCCACTAATACCACATGCGGTGAGTCCAAAAGATTGCCCTGCATGCCATAGGGTATCCCATAGAAGACTGCCGAATTCTGTTTTGGTGTAGATCTCCCATCCAAGCTCTCCAACAAACGAAACCCGCAGGGCTAGGGCAGGGATATTACCAATGACAATTGACTTGGCTTGTCCAAAAGGAAAAGCTTCATTTGAAATATCCTCGGAACAGACCGTTTCTAATATGTTCCGTGCGTGGGGTCCCCATAATCCTACGGCACAGTAAGTAGATGTAATATCCTCCAGATACACTCCTCCGCCGTCTGGTAGATTACTGGTGAACCAAGCGAGATCTCGGGCTCCTGAAGCTGCTCCGGTTATTATCCGAAAATGATCTTCTCCTAATCGGGTAATTGTTAGATCTGCTTCTATTCCACCGTTTGGACTTAGAAGGGCCGTATAAACTATTTTTCCGATCGGCCGATCAATTTTTTGAACACATAAATATTCCAGGAATGATAAGGCCTGAGAGCCCCGTACATCTACCTTTGTGAAGCCAGTCATATCAAAGAGCCCTGCTGCATGCCGAACCGCTTGATGCTCAGCTCCTATAATTGGATCCCACCATCGCTTGTCCCATCCTTTGCGATCTGGAACAGTGTATGTAGAGAGAAGTGCTTTGTTGGCTTTATACCATTGCGGTCGTTCCCAACCTGCAGTCTCATAAAAGACTCCGCCCAGTTTTGCCTGTTGGCTTCGGAAAGGACTTATTCTCTTATTACGTGAAGAAGCCCATTGTTCCCTTGGGTGAATGATCCCGTAGACTTTATTGAAACTTTCTGATGCTCTTGCGAGAACATGACTGGATACGACTTCATGTTCGGTAAACCGGTTAATATTAATTAATCGGGTATCAATACTTGGATGGCCATCAACTATCCACTCTGCCATGATTTTTCCAATACCTGGGCCATCTTTGACCCATACTGCCTCTGCAACCCAAAATCCTTGAACTTTAGAGGAAGGTCCGGCTAACTGCATCCCATCTGGTGTTACAGAAAGAAGACCATTGAATCCGAAACGAAAGCCGGCATTAGCAAGTACTGGCATGAGTTCCGTAATATCAGCTAATGGCTTTTCAAAATGTTCAGGAGTAAATGGGCGCATCGTTGGGCTTAGTTGTGCCTCGGATGGATCTGGGATGTCTGAAGGTGCAGTAAATAAAGCAGGGTGTTGGTAGGAGCCTATTTCCCAGAAATCGTTTTCTTGCCGTACATACATGGACAAATCCTGATCTCTTAACAGAGGCCATTCTATTCGTTCCTTATAGGTGGAAAGCTCTTTGACGGGACTTGTATAGACTAATTGATGAACGAGTGGTGCCAATGGGATGGGGCATCCTGCCATTTCCCCAATTAATGGTCCCCAGACACCTGCGGTGCAGACTATACTATTGCATGCAAAATATCCGGCCGATGTTTCTACTCCTTGCACTTTGCCGTTTACTACATCAATGTCTACTACAGCAGTATTCGGAAGGATATGACCTGCTTGAGTTTCAGTTACATATTCGATCATTACTTGAGCCGCATCTACAGAACGTGTAACTAGACCTGCGGTAGGGGAGTACATAGCTCCTCTTATTGTTTTGGGATTAATGAAAGGGAAAAGATCATAGGTTTCATTCGGAGATATCATCTCTGCAGGTATTCCCCACGATTTTCCAACCCCAACCTTGCGTTTGAGTTCTAGCATCCGTGCAGAGCTACGAGCAACTTCAATACCACCTGACTGGATATAACAAGGCTTGCCGTTAGCAATTAATTGAGGATAGAACTTGGTACCGTAATCTGATAATTTGGCGGTGATTTCCGTGTGATCTATAGGAAAAATAAAGTTTGATGCATGACTTGTAGAACCTCCGGGTTCAGGAAATTTGTCCTGCTCAATGACTAGGATATTGCGGACGCCTTTCTTTGCTAAGTGATATGCAACACTGCATCCAACAATGCCAGCACCGATTATGATTATGTTGTATCTAGATTCCATACTCCACCATCCATATGCTTGGACAGTAATGCGATATCAGAAATTAGAATCCGATTGCTTGGGCAGGGTTGTCCACGAGCATAGTTTGAATATTTGAATCACTGATTCCTTGTTGCTTAAGTTGAGGGAGGAAACTTGTGATTAAGTGGTCATACCCTGTTCCTCCAAACCAGTGAAGACGAGATTTAAAACACACGTCCATGGATATTAGCACCTGATTAAGATGACCAGCTTCAAGAAGTTGCTTTACGAGTAAAGACCTAGCGTGGTCACGCTGTCTATCTTCTAGTCCTACATGGTCAATTTGAACGAATGGTCCTCGTTTTGCCACTGACAGTAGGAATTCAATATCTCTTTTATCGCCTAGATGACCAATTATGACCTTTGTAAGATCAACGCCTTCCTCTTGTAGGATATCAAGTTGGTCATGAACTAACTGATCAAGGTATGTATGTGTAGTAATTGGAACGGTGGTTTGAAGGTGTGCACGAGCTGCTGCTCTAAAAACGCGTTCTTCAGCCGGCTTAATGTAATCTCGAATTGTTCCTATTTCTCCTATGATGCCAGCCTTAATATCAGTATTGTCAATGCCTACAGTTAGTTCCTTTATCATAACGTCTGCAAGAGCGTTAGTACCTAGTTCGTACACCTCGAGAGGATAATACGGTTCGGTGTAGTAGCCAGTAGCAGTTATGATGTGTAAGTCTGTAGCTTTGGAGATTTCCCGTAGACTTTTTGCATCCCTGCCCATACAAGCGTTTGTAACATCTACAATACTTGCCCCGCCTACTTTTTTATATGCCAGGAGTTCTTCTATGGCGAGAGGTATATCGTCGAGGACTCCGTCATAGCCCCAATGGCGCAGATCGGAGATAGTATGTTCATGTGTCATTGTAATGCCAAGTTCGCTCGGATCTATAGGTCCGTTTACGGTCATGACCTTCATAGCAGCCTCCGTTGCATGTAGAGTATTAGTTCTCGCTAATTAAAGCAATAATATATGAAGATTTACAAAAGATTAGTATACTGCGTTTATCGCTTTAAGCTAAACCGAAAACGCAATTGGAAGCAGTATAACGTGAACACTGATACACCATCACAATGAAGAAATAAATGCGTTTATTTGGTCTTATAAATGAAAATTCATTTTTAATTGTCGCTTCCTTACTGCTTGCAGTAGGCGGCTTTCTATTGTGGAAGTATGTTCCCTTTTGGCTGCGGTTCCCGCTTCTATCTGTAATAGTACTTCTCTTTGTAGGATTCTTTTATGTTAACAAGGCAGATTTACCGTACCAAGAGAACATGGGAGTTGCTCAGCAGATTTTTGAGAGAGAATCACCTATATTAGTGGAACTCTATTCAGATTTCTGACTTGGCTGCCTATCCATAAAGCCTATCGTTGATAGGCTTGAGAAAAAATTGCACGGTACTTGTTCGGTGGTTCAAGTAAATATTCGAAGTCCACTAGGAAGGGAACTTGCACAGACATGGAATGCGAAAGCCGTACCCTTCTTCATTCTGATATCTGATCAAGGAGAAGAAATACTACGTAGTCAGGGTGGACCCCCTGAGTATGATGATATTGTAATGAGCCTCGTACAAGACTCTTGAAAACGGTAGATAATGTCCCTCTATGAAGCGTGCATTTCATGCCCGCAGCACATCGGGGACTTGATTTTCCCACAGCCGTTTGGGCATTCTGATACGCCTACTTTAGATCCATCATCTTTCGTTATTTCTACAAAAACGAGCTCGTTGTTGCAACTGGCACAGGTCAGACCAGCTACGCCCATTCCACAGTTGGTGCAAGAATAAGTTGTCATGATTATGGCACTCCTTTAGATGTAATAGATACTTGTATAGAGCGATACTGCTAATGTTCTGGAATCAGCATATTAGTAAGATCGTTTGTATTTTCTAATGTGTCAAGGTTCGTGATTGCTTGAATCACTTCCGCACTCTGTTTGTTACTGAAACCCCTGGCGGTTGTTAATACGGTAAATTTTCCGTGGAGTTCGTCTTTGGTGATAGGATTTTCTGGTTCTCCTTTAGGTAAATCTACCCTGCGCTTAAAGCTTCCTTCATTGGTGGTTAAGGTTACTTCAGCTCCAATTTTATCCGGGAAGTCTTGCATGAGTTCTTGATCATGAACGATATTAATTTTGCCCATCATTGCTTGTAATTTAGATTCATTGACTTTCTCAAGGGAATACTCTGGATTAAAAAGTTCCCATAGCCCTTTCTCCCCTTCTTGCAGAACCAGTGCTAAATTAAATTGAGCGCTAAAGCTTGGCCCGTAAATCCCCTTGCCTTTAGCCCATGGCTCAGGATCATCAACGTAATCTGCGCCAATTTCGTAAATTCGGGCCGTAACCTGCTCTACATCGTCCAGTGTCAGATTGGATTTTCCAATTTCTGATTTTAGAATGTCAATTAGAGCATCACGGGATGAATGTAGGTGCCTGCATCCTGGAAATGGCTTGTGTGCGACTTCTAGAATTTTCCTAGGCCCATTAAGGTCCGTAGTCAACTCTTCAATGTTATGGGTGTCGGAATAGAGAGCGAGAAATCCCTTAGGATTTTCTATGGCGTTGGTACCACCGGTAAAATTATTCTTTCCCAAAAGTGCGGCTAAAACGCCGTTGGACGCTGCCCGTCCTGGGTTAAAATCCTTCATCATGGCACGTTCGCCCAAATGGGCAAAATTTCCAGCAACTTGACCCCCAGCAATAGCGACTGTCTGAGTTGCTTGTTCGTCAGTATGATTCAATAATTTCCCTGCAGCCATCGCTGCACCAAAAGTATTGATACTTCCTGAGGGGTGCCACCCTTTTGTATAGTGAGATGGCATTCCTGCTAATCCAACCCGTATAGCCATTTCGTATCCGCATGTAATAGCTGTCAGTAGTTCTTTTCCATCAGAAGATTGTTTTTCTGCTATGGCTAAAGCTGCAGCTAAAACACTGTCGCCTACGTGTGACTGAGTTCCCCTGTGGGAATCATCTAATTCCGCCATGTGACCAGCTGACCCATTTAGGAAAGCAGCATTTACCGAGGGGAGTCGTAGATTGTGGCCTAGGACAATTGACTCTTTTGGTCCTCCTAGATCTGTGAATGTTTTTCGAAGGATTCTTGCAGGGTTTTCATCACTACCGTAAATGGTGTAACCAAGATAATCCAAGAGCAGATCTTTTGCTTTTTCCACGCTTTCTGGTGGAAGATCTTCGTATTGTAAGTTATTCAAATGACTACTTAGAATTGTTGTAAGTGAGGCCACAGTTTTCCTCCTGATCAAAGAACGTATGTATGGAGAGTATAGGTTAATTTCATCAACTGATCCAGACCTGATACTTTAATAGGTGGCGTTATAATATTTACTAAGCTCATCTATTTGATCATCCACTCTACTCCCGGTATATAGGTGGGATAGAAAAAGAGCACGAGCGGTGGTTCTTGCGACTTGATCTTTGATACCCGAGTTAGCTAGTAAGTGGTAACCCCGTTTTCTACTACTATCTTGCCCCCGATAATCACAGCATTGACCTTCGATATTGATTTGGGATCTACCACGACTAAGTCAGCTATTTTACCCTCTTTGATTTCCCCTCTATTGGGGGCGATGTTGGGGATAGCATCAGTGACGTTTTTTGTGGCCAGAGCAATTGCTTTGGGTAACGTTACGACTCGTTGCTCGATAAAATACTCTAATACTTTGAGAATGGAATCCCAGTACCCGCCACTAGTATCGGTTGAAATCATATCTGCAAGACCTTCCTGCAGAAGGGCCAAGGATAAAATGTGATTAGGGGTTACTTGTCCCGCTCTGAAGAAGTCACCAGTACTCATGTCTATCCACCCGCCTGCTTTCTTAACAGCCTTTGCAACCTCTACGCATTCACTTGGGGAGTAGAAAAGATTACTATGTGCAGCATGAAAGAGTGAATTCAGTTGACTGGAATAAGTGAGAATTTGTTCCCTCGTTTGTGGTGCGTTATGGAAATCTATGGGGACATTTAGTTTCTTGGCATATTGAGTTGCCTCTTCGCCTGCTTCTAGATTAAGCCATGCATTTTCACTACTATTCTCTACAAGCGCTTCTAATTTACTTCTTGCATCCAGAACACCAAACTGTTCCATGAGCTGGGGAAGTTTGGACTTTTTCCCTTCAGCAGTTGTTGCTGCTTCACGGAATTTTCTAGCATCTTCCCAGGATACTGGCTTGCCTGTCTCTACTCGAACCATCAAGGGAATGTACATGAAGTCTGTATAACTTATATCTGGTTCTTTTCCGCAACAAGGGGTAGGGATACCAAATGCTCCTACTTCACCAATTCCTATGGCTCCTTGCTTGATTCGTTCCTCTGCTGTAGTTGCATAATGAGTGTCAGTAAGACCTCCGCAGCTAAATGTTTTTGCCTTTTCGAAATGCTTTGGTGTGTTAATAGTGTACGTTTGGAGTAGCTGAGGAGTGAAAGATCTTGCTTTCTCCAGTTCCTCGTTAGTACCAAAGCCGTCTTGGCTTATAAGAGTCGTTTCACCTTCAAGGAGGTGTTGCTTTAAGTTCTGGCGCACTCTGGCTTCTGGCAGGGCTGGCAAGGCATAGTCTGTAGCATAAGGACCCATGGTAATACAGTGCGTATGACGATTAATTAGCCCGGGAATAACAAATCCTCCTCTGGCGTCAATCGCGTAATCAGCAAAATCGTACATTGGATAGGGAACTGTATAGATACTATCGATTATATTATCTTCAAGAATCAGAGATCGATTTTCTAAGATAGTAGATCCATCACCGGTTACAACATTGGCATTGTAGATGAGTGTACGCATTGTAGTATCCTTTCTTGTACCTTTAAGGGTACATTGCTCTTCGTTGACTCTGATCATTCAACATCAGGGTGCGATGGATTATAGCAACTCTTAAGGGAGATGTGAATTTATTGCCGATTGGCACCAGCGGTATTAGTATAAATATTTATGGACCTAAGTGTACACTGATTGGTGCAAGCACCTTTGCTGGAGGTAATAGTGATTATGAATAACGTTTCACAGGACAAATATGACTTGGGATTGGAAAAAGGAGCAGCCAACTATCAACCTTTAACACCCCTTACTTTTTTAGCTTGGGCTGAACTTACCTACCCTGCCAAACCTGCTGTTATTGAAGGAGATCTTGTATTCACCTACCGAGACTTTGCTACGAGATGCCGAAAATTAGCTGGAGCATTGTCAGTAAGTGGGGTAGGGAAAAATAGTACCGTCAGTATTATGGCACCCAATATTCACGCTATGTTGGAGGCGCATTATGCGATTCCAATGACTGGAGGTGTCTTAAATGCGTTAAATTATCGGCTAGATGCTAAAACTATAGCTTTCATTTTGAATCATGCTGAGACAGAAGTCTTACTTACTGCGAAACAGTTTTCAGCAGTCATTGCAGAGGCTCTTGTAGATGTTAAGAGGGATATTCTCGTTATTGATATAGATGATGACTCTGAAGGTACACGATTACTAGGGGATATCACATATGAGGAGTTTCTCTCTAAAGGCGATGCCAATACTTGTACTACTACTATTAATGACGAATGGGATGCCATTTCACTAAACTATACTTCTGGCACTACTGGGAATCCTAAAGGTGTGGTTTATCATCACCGCGGAGCATTCTTGAATGCATTGGGTAATGTCATATCATTTGCTTTAAACTCTGATACGGTTTATTTATGGACCTTGCCTATGTTTCACTGTAATGGTTGGACTTATCCTTGGGCTGTCACTGCAGTTGGAGGTACGCATGTTTGCTTACCTAAGCTCGAACCCTCAGCGGTATTTTCACTTATTGAAGAACATAACGTGAGTCACATGTGCGGAGCGCCAGTAGTACTGAATATGTTGATTCATGCAGGAAAAACGGATAAAACGCAACGTGAAAAGCCTGTGAATATAGCTACTGGTGGCGCGTCTCCTCCAAGTTCTGTGATTAGAAAAATGGAGCAATTGGGATTTCGGGTTACTCATGTATATGGATTAACTGAGTCATACGGCCCTGCTACTTCATGTGCTTGGCAGAGGGACTGGGACTCGTTGTCTTTGGATGATCAGGCTTTGAAACTTTCTCGCCAGGGCGTAAGGTTTGCGACGGTAGAGGATGTTCAGGTATTAGATCCGAGTTCTTACGTAAGTGTTCCTGCAGACAGTACTACCTTGGGTGAGATTATGATCCGAGGTAATACGGTGATGAAGGGTTATCTCAAGAATGACCAAGCGACTGAAGCAGCATTTCAGAATGGATGGTTTCATTCAGGAGATTTGGCAGTAGTCCATTCCGATCAATACATTGAGATTAAAGATCGTTCTAAGGATGTTATTATTTCAGGGGGTGAAAATATTTCTAGCCTTGAAATAGAAGAGGCTTTGTATAAACATCCTGATATTATGGAAGCAGCAGTTGTAGCAAAACCTGATGAGCAATGGGGGGAGGTTCCGTGTGCTTTTGTGACATTAATTGAAGATCACGGTGAGATAACTGATAAAGATATTATCAAATGGTGTAGAGACAATATGGCTCACTATAAGACACCCAAATTTGTTGTGTTCTGCGACTTACCTAAAACTTCTACTGGAAAAGTGCAAAAGTTTGCTTTGCGAAAATTGGCTGCTGAGATGTAACTTTCCCTCCAACTCTGTGTAACTGGTTTAGTTTAGGATATCGAGAAACTCTTGTTCAGGAGGTTTTGCCCAGAATGTACCTGTTTTACTGGCAGCAGTGGCTTGTTGCCGTTCTTCGCTTTTGAACCATTCCTGTTGATGAGCTATTGATTCCCAGGTAGTTAAGGTCACAAGCTCAAGAGAGTTTTCTTGTGACTGAAGAGTTTCTCTTGAAATGTAACCTTTGAATTTACTTTGGGCGAGTCCTGCAGTGTTCAACAATGCTTTGGAAACTTCCAGATTTTCTTCTTTGCAGTAATGTCTGCTAATAATAGTGATCATTGATTCTCCTTGATGATGATTGATCCTCTTTCTGCGTCATACATCCCTTTACTTGGAACAGGCCTATGTTCGCTGTTCATAGATATAATATCGGTATCCCAAAGATGAGAAAAAGTGAGTGCTCGAGGGCAGTGTGCATATGATTCTTCCACTGTGACTAATAATCCTTGTAAGTAAATGGATTTATCATCTGTTTCATATAGATGAAGAACCATTTTTTGCTCGTCCATATCTTTTTTGGTAACAAATTGAGCAGGTCCATTGACTCGAACAGTTTCATTTACTCCAGGAATAAAGAAAATCAACCCTACATTTGGGTTTTCGTCCAGATTGTTGTATGACTGGAATAATTTATTTCCAGCTACGTCAGGAATCAAAATACGGGTATCATCGATGATTTTGACGAAACCGGGGGCTCCTCCTTTGGGGGAAGCATCGCATCGACCGTTAGCGTTTGATGTAGCCATTATGAGAAATGGCGTTTTTTCAATGAATTGCTGGACAAAAGGGCTGAGATAAGAGACTACTTTCCCTTTTGCTCTTTCTGATGGTGCTCCGTATTGGCTTGCAAACTTTTCTGCAGTCATATTGGTCCTTTAAAATGCTTGCTACAAGGAGTTCTAGTAAAACTATCTTTTTGATTCCAGAAAGTCAACTCAAAGACTCAAGTCAGCACTCTTTGTTATAATGACTTTGAAGGTCTATATTAAGGAGTTCTATATGCTAGGTGACGTTTCTTCACGACCTCTTGTAACTATTGAATATTGCGTTCCTTGAGACTATGTTCCCCAAGCAGTTGGCTTGGCAGAAAAGATTATGGAGTTATTTTCTTGGGATATTAAGGGAGTGACATTGATTCCGGCAGATGGAGGTGCATTCGAGGTATCTGTTGGTGGCGTATTAATGTACTCAAAACTTAAACAGGGACAATTTCCTGATCAAAAGCAATTAGTTGATCAGATTCGTGAGCAATTATTGTAGTGAATCTAGTCCTATTGCCTGGTTTGGTGGCTGGGCTTAATAGAGATAAGGAGAGAAATGACCGCTTTTCCAGAACTTGACAAGTACGATGCCACTGGCTTGGCAGAATTAGTGAAAAAACATCAGGTGAAACCGGAAGAATTGGTTGATGAAACAATCGACCGAATAGAGAAACTGAATCCTGTATTGAACGCAATTAACTTGAAAATGTACGAGCATGCTAAGAATTTGGCAGGTAGCGTTGACATGAGTGCACCTTTTGCGGGAGTACCGTTCCTGTTGAAAGATTTTTTGGCAGAATATGCTGGTTTTCCACTTACTTGGTGCAGTAAGTTTGTTGGAAATTTTATTCCTGACGTTGATAGTGAGCTGGTTAAGCGGTATCGTTCTGCCGGGTTTATTACTGTAGCTAAAACTATTGCTCCGGAATTTGCTATTGGTGCTAGTACTGAGCCTGTTTTATTTGGCCCAGTCCATAATCCGTGGAATCTGGACAGAACTAGCGGTGGTTCTAGCGGTGGATCAGCTGCAGCTATAGCCTCAGGAATTGTTCCGGTTGCTCATGGTAATGATTGGGGAGGATCAATTCGTATTCCTGCCTCAGCGTGCGGTCTTTTTGGCATGAAACCGACTCGTGGAAGAAATCCTTTAGGTCCTTATTTTGGTGATATCAATAATGGTTTAGTAGCTGAACACGTACTTACTAGATCTGTTCGTGATAGTGCAGGTGTTTTAGATGCAACGTCAGGTTCGGATATAGGAGATCCTTATCCTTGCCCTGTGTCCGTTGATTCATTCGAAGCAGAGTCCCGTCGGCAACCTGATCGATTGAGAATCGGATTTTCTGTAGAATCCCCTTTAGGAACAACTGTTCATAAAGATTGTATTACGGCGGTAAAGAATGCGATGGATCTTTGCGAAGATCTTGGACATATAGTTGAAGAAGCAAGCCCATCTTTTGATGGAGAGATGCTTTGGTCTAACTATACAAATATGTGTGCAGCTGGCGTATCATGGGCAGCAGATACTTGGAGTAAAAGACTGAATAAATCCCTAAATAAAGACGAATTCGAACCGTTTATTTGGGATTTAATTCAAAGAGGCCACACTATTACTGCACCAGAGTACTTAATGTACAATCAAACCTTGCAGAGTATTTACCGAGAAATGGCTGCATTTTATGAGACATATGATGTGTGGGTGACAAGCACTCTGGGAGAACCTCCTATTGTATTAGGAAGCCTTGCCTACGATGGATCAGGACCAATTGCTCAAAGACGAAAACAAGCTACTTTTTCTCCTTATACCTACATATCTAATGTGACTGGTCAACCTTCAATGACTGTTCCTTTGCACTGGAACTCGGAGGATCTTCCTATTGGTGTTCATTTCACATCTGGATATGGAAATGAAGGATTGCTCTTTCGGCTTGCTCATCAACTAGAGCTAGCTGCACCTTGGTGGGATCGCAGGCCGCCAGTTTATGCTTGATAGCTTCAGTAATCGAGTGTATATGCCTTATTACCGATTACATATTAAAGTTGCTGAGAGGAGTAGACCATGTATGTCGTAATTTCACACCATTACGTTATTGCAGAGCAGCTAGAAGTAGGCCAACAAGCTTTGACTGAAATGTATGAAGCCATGAAAAACTATGAGGGTTTTATCAACCGCCATAATTTAACAGCAGATGATAATTCTCTACATATTACCTCTGTAACCTATTGGCAAAATAAGATACATGCACAAGCTTGGGACAATGGTCCGGACAGAGCTAGGATTCGAGGTTATTCTTCCGAATGTTGGACAGAACCACCTTATCGGACAGGGTTTACCCAGTTTGAATGAGATAAGGACTCACAGTAAAAGTGATATGACGGATTTTGCTATTCGGGTGAAGGGGCTTTCTAAGTCCTACGGACAACAAACAGTTGTGAACGATATTACTTTTGACGTTCGGCGGGGTGAGGTGTTTGCACTATTAGGACCTAATGGAGCCGGGAAAACGACCACCGTTGAAATTCTAGAGGGACATAGGAAACGTGATAAAGGAAATGTTGAAGTCCTTGGATACGATCCAATTAATGCTGAGAAGCAGTTTAGAGAGCAAATAGGGATCGTTCTTCAAGGTACAGGGGTAGAGCCACAACTGAAAGTTGGTGAAACCGTTGAAATGTTCAGAGGCTACTATCCTGATCCATTTCCGCTTGAAGAGGTTTTGGATGTAGTAGGACTTACATCGGAAAGAAACAAGTTAGTAAGGCAGCTATCGGGTGGTCAGCAACGTCGTTTGGATGTCGGTGTTGCATTGGCAGGAAATCCCCAATTGTTGTTTTTGGATGAACCTACAACCGGCTTTGATCCTTCGGCTAGACGGGATGCTTGGGATATGATATCCAACCTTAGGTTAATGGGGAGAACAGTGGTTTTGACCACTCACTACATGGATGAAGCTGAACATTTAGCTGATCACATTGCCCTTATGTCTAAAGGTTCTATTCTCTCATATGGTACCGTTGCAGAAATTATTGCGAGACAATCAGGGACTGTATTAGGTTTTAAGCTGGAAGATGCAAAAACGGTATTGCCGAAAAACTTCTCGGATGCAGCCACTATAAAGGGCAATAAAGTCACTATGAGAACAAATGCTCCAATTCCGCTTCTGTATAACCTCACCTCTTGGGCTTTAGACAATGACCAGAACCTTGACGATTTACGTGTGGAAAAGCCTACTTTGGAAGATGTATATCTTGATATTGTCAGGTCATCCACTGAGAAGGATGCAAAATTGTGAGTACTGTTCGGCTTACGATAAGACAGATCAAGTATGAGAACAAGGCTTTTTGGAGAAATCCAGCTGCTGTCTTTTTTACGTTTATTTTCCCGCTGGTTTTTCTTGTGATCTTTAATGTATTGTTTGGAAGTGATCCATTGGAGTTGCCCGAAGGCGTTACTCACCTATCCACTTTTTACGTTCCTGGCATAGCTGCATTGTCGGTGGTGAGTGCCTCTTATACGAATGTAGCTATGAGGATATCATTTTCGCGAGACCAAGGGGTTCTTAAAAGAATTAAAGGATCACCGCTTCCTAGTGTGTCATTTGTAATCGCGCGTATAGTACATTCTACAGGTATATCGATGCTATTGGTCTTGATTGTGGTGAGCGCAGGGATTTTAGTTTATAACGTAGATCCTCCAACTAACACTATACCTGCACTGATTGTTACCTTACTAGTTGGATCTGCGGCTTTTAGTGCCTTAGGATTTGCTATAACGGTTATTGTTCCTAATGTAGATGCCGCACCTGCTGTTGTGAATGCCTCTATCTTGCCCGTTTTATTTATTTCTGATGTTTTTATTCCTATGCAGAGCGCTCCTTCTTGGCTCACTATATTCGCGCAGATTTTCCCGGTCTATCATTTCTCCGCTGCGTTACAAGCTGGGTTTAATCCCTTTGAAACTGGACTAGGATTTGAGCTAGATCATTTATTAGTAATGGGTATCTGGCTACTCGTAGGAATAATTGTGACGGTGAGGTTCTTTTCGTGGGAACCTCGTAGGTAGATAAATACAGCCCTAGGACCTATGGAACCTGAATTAGATTATTGTGATGTAAGCCAATCCTCTAGCGCTTTATCGTTGTATTTGATCCATGCTATGTTCAGATCAATGCGTTCCAGTACCTGTTGAATAGTTCTGGTAGCAGAAGGTACCGGATTTTTTTGAAAGAAGGATTCCACATCATCTTTATCATCTTTGGTTGTAAATCTTCCAGCGATCGACACTAGATTCATCATGGCAAATCCACCTTGCCCATATCGTCTGTCAAGCTCTTGCCAGTTTTCTTTCATGAACTGCCAGGTTAAATCTAGACCTTTCTGGGGATTTCCTGATGTTTGTGCTATCAAGGCAACCGTGTCTTGTGATCTCACTTCATCAGACAATGATAAATTGAGTGTTTGTTGTATTGACTCGATCTGAGGGAAACGGGTCAATGAATAATAGAGCCGTAGCCGTTCTTCTTGAAAGACTTGCTTCTGGGCCATTGCATGCATAGTGTCATAGGTGGCACTGTCTCCGTTTCTCGCAGCAAGTGTGTATACACACCCTTTGATTTCTGGAGCTAGGCTATCTGGGTTATTTACTGCACTATTGAACCGTTCTGACGCTTCGTTTAATACTGACTTGTTGCCAAAAGCTCCACTCGAATCTAGTACAGTACTTCGCAGCATAGACTGGAGATGGCTTTCTTCTGGTACTGGATCCCATCCCAAGTTTTCAGCGATAGTGGAGACTAAATTCCTACATAGTGTCTTATATTCCTCTATATACGGTTTGTAAGCTATAAGGGACTGAATGGATCTTAGGCTGCCAAGTATGTCAGCCCAGACCCCGTAGTCTGACTCATTCTGGAAGGCTTGTGTCAGCTCTAGAAAATACTTAATAGGGAGCATTCGGGCTCGCGATAAGGCATATGCGTCTGTTACTAGTCCTAACCGATCTACAGAAGGAAGCTCTTTTGACTGTATTTGTTCTTTGAATCTCAATAAATCATCAGGAGTATAAGCTGTTCTGTAAAAGCCTGTATGATTACGATTGAGTTTCACCCAAGTTGTTGGATTCTTATCATCTGAATTCGGTATTACCAGTGATGCAGTACGTGTGTCCATGATCGTTGAGTGATCTTCATTGGTGTTGGTTACATACGTTACGGGTATTTCCCATAACGTTTGGTCATTTTGGGAACCGGAAAAAAGAAATCTATGTTGCTTGAGCAGAATGTCCTGCTGTTTATCCGTACAAGATAGTGATAGGTCTACTACAGGATAGCCTGACTGTTTAATCCAACTGTTCATCATTGAAACTATCGGTTTTCCGGATGCTTGCTCCATTGCAGTCCAGAGATCAACTCCTTTTGCGTTGGAATATGTGTGATCACTGAGATAGTCATACAGCCCTTTTTGGAACATTTCTGCTCCAATGAACTGTTCTAACATACGGATAATGGACGCACCCTTGCTGTAACTGATTGCATCAAACAACTGATTAATTTCTGTAGGATCCTTTACTTCCTGCTCTATTGGATGTGAATTTTCAAGTCCATCCAGTCCCATGCCTGCATTAACATCCATTACGATGAATTGGGTCCACATTTCCCATTCAGGGTAGAGATGATCCATTGCCTTGATTGCCATCCATGAAGCGAAGCTTTCATTTAGCCATAAATCGTTCCACCATTCCATGGTAACGAGGTCCCCAAACCACATATGGGCCATTTCATGAGCAACAATTTCAGTTATACGTTGTTTTGTGGCAGGTGATGACTTATCTTTATCGAAGAGCAAGGCTACTTCCCTATAGGTGATAGCCCCCCAGTTTTCCATTGCACCTGCTGCAAAATCAGGGATGGCGAGGTGATCTAGTTTCTCTAGAGGGTAGGGTATTTGGAAGTAGTCGTTGAAATAATCCAGTAATTTCTTGGAAACGTCCAAAGCAAATTGTCCCTGTGCTATTTTCCCTCGTGTGGCAAAAACACGGATTAAAGTTCCGTCTTTTGTTTTTGTTTCGATGGATTCTAGGTCTCCTACAATAAACGCTAGAAGATAGGTGGACATTTTGGGAGTAATTTTGAAAGTCAGGCTTTTTAAGTCATCGGTTATGTGTTCTTCTTGATCAACCAACGTATTTGAAACGGCCGTGAGAACAGATGGGATGATTAATGTCACTCCAAAGGTCGCTTTGATACTAGGTTCATCCCAGCAGGGAAACGCTCGACGGGCATCAGTAGGTTCAAATTGAGTCGCCGCCATGAACATCTCCTGACTCTGTTCATTTAAATAACTACTTCGGTAAAACCCATGAAGTCGGTCGTTTAGAATGCCTGTACATTCTATATGGAGAATCGCTGAACCACTGGGTATCGTTTGATTAAATACAAAAGAGACAGTTTCCCGTGCTGAATCGTAGGTGATTTCTGTAGTGGTAAGGGACACACTTTCTTGAGTTTCTATCTTCGCTGATTGGATATCTAATTCAATAGCGTTTAATGTAAGTGTTTTGGTTGGAGTAAGAACAGTTATGTTGATAGATTCCTTCACATGGAAAGTTGCTTGTTCCATATCAGGCGTGATTATTAGATTGTATTGTGTTGGGAACGCGTTTTCAGGTAATTGGAAAAATATAGGTTTAGTCATATGCTCTCGGCTAACTCCTGTTCTGTGTTTTCAAAAACTCTTCTCTTTAGTATCAGTAGTTGAATTGGTTTTATAGTGGTCTGTACTCACACTGTTCATCCTACGAAATTTTTACTAAAATGAACAGCGGTTACTACACAATTTTCCGCTAAAGAGGTGTCGTATGGCAAAGAACGGTTACAAGATGATTGATGCAGAACTCCATGTGATGGAGCCTGTTGATCTATGGGACAACTATATAGCTGACGAATTCAAGGACCGAGCTCCTCGGCGTATGGCTGAAGGGCATTGGGATATTAGGACTTTAGTGGAGGGCGAGATGATGGCTTATGTCCCCAGTATTGATCCCCACTATAACCGAGGTAGTTCTGTGGAAGATAAGGTGTTGTGGAATCGCTATAAAGAAGATATTGAGCGAAACTTTGACCCCCAGTCAGTGGTGCTTGCGATGAAGAAAGAAGGACTTGATCTTGCTGTCCTCTTTCCCACTTCAGGAATGTATGTGACAGCCATGAATGGGATGGATCCCAGGTTTGCTGCAGCAACATGCGTTGCATATAACAACTGGCTGTATGATTACATGCAGGCTGGTGATCCCACTATTACATTCGGTGCAGGAATTGTTTCACCCCATGACGTGGAAAGTGCTGTAATTGAAACCCGTCGTTGTGCTACAGAGCTTGGGTTTAAAGCTATTATGCTCCGACCAAATATGTACAATAACACGCCATGGCACAACAAATATTACGATCCTCTATGGAAGGAATGTGAAGATCTGGGTATAGCGGCTACATTCCATGAAACCACAGGAGCTCGTCTACCTGCAGCTGGGGCTGACCGTTTTCCGGATCAGTTGGGTATAGCTCATATTGCTACCCACTCAGTGGAACAGATGATGGCATGCCTGGATATTATAATGGGTGGTGTAATGGAGCGGTTCCCTTCGCTACAGTTCGGTTTCTTAGAAGGGCAATGCGGGTGGCTTCCGTTCTGGCTTGGCCGGATGGATGAGCACTACGAATGGCGTGAACCGTACGGTGAAATGGACCATTTAAAGATGGATCCCAGTGAATATTTCCGGAGACAGGGTTATGCGGCGGTTGAAGCTGATGAGGAGTTTGTGAGTCATGTAGTGGATGCTTTTGGTGACGACAAACTTGTGACTACTACAGACTATCCTCATGGTGATTCGAAGTATCCCCATGCAACAGACACTTTCTTGGGGTTGTCGATGCCTGATGCAAGTAAAAGGAAAATTCTTTGGGATAATCCCGTTAGGCTTTATAGTTTGTAGTTCCTAGTATATGGAAGTTGAAAACGTTTATACAGTGAGGAGTAGTTAATGTCCAAGAATGGTTACAAGATGGTAGATTCCGAACTTCATGTGATGGAGCCCGTGGATCTTTGGGATAAGTATATTGCTGATGAGTTCAAAGATCGTGCTCCTCGTAGAATGCAGGAAGGGTTTTGGGATATAAGAACCTTGGTCGAAGGTGAAATGATGGTGACCATGCCTGAAAATGGTCCTTTTTCAGAAGCTGCAAAGGTTAGTGCCAAGGGGGGAAATGGCAAAGAGGATCAGGTTCTCGGTGAGCGCTATAAGGATGACATAGCCAGGAATTTTGATCCAGAATCAGTACTCCTTGCAATGAGAAAGGAAGGGCTTGACCTCGCTGTTCTCTTTCCTACCTCAGGAATGTTTGTGACTGCAATAAACGGTATGGATCCCAAATTTGCGGCCGCTGCATGTGAGGCATATAACAACTGGATTTATGACTATATGCAGGCTGGTGATCCTAGTATTACTTTTGGTGCAGGGATTGTTTCTCCCCACGATGTTGAAAGTGCAGTAATTGAGACATACCGTTGTGTTGAAGAACTTGGGTTTAAAGCCATTATGCTCCGACCAAATATGTACAATAATACGCCATGGCACAACAAATATTACGATCCTCTATGGAAGGCATGTGAAGGACTACAGATACCAGTTACATTTCACGAAACCTCTGGATCTCGAATGCCAGCCTTAGGTGCAGACCGATTCCCTTCTAATATGGGTATCGCACGTATTGCCACACATTCTGTAGAACAGATGATGGCATGTTTGGATATTGTCATGGGGGGTGTTATGGAGCGTTTCCCTACAGTGCAATTTGCTTTTCTTGAAGGGCAATGCGGGTGGCTACCATTCTGGCTCGGCCGAATGGATGAGCACTACGAATGGCGTGAACCGTACGGTGAAATGGATCATTTAAAGATGGAGCCCAGTGAGTATTTCCGGAGACAGGGTTATGCAGCTGTTGAAGCTGATGAGGAGTTCGTGGGTCACGTGGTCGATGCGTTTGGTGATGATAATTTGCTTACTACTACAGACTATCCTCATGGTGACTCTAAGTTTCCATATGCAATGGATAAATTCCTTACGCTACCCATGCCAGATTCCAGCAAGAAGAAGATTCTCTGGGATAATCCTGTTAGGTTGTATAGCCTTTAACTAAGGTTACAGTTCTTGGAATACATATTCTGGAGTTCTCACTGTTTGTGAGGGAATGATGTGAAGGATAGTAGTGCCGGAAGTACGATGAGAGAGGCAACCATTGCCAGAAAGATCATCGTTGCGGTTAGGATGCCGTATGTGGCAAACAAGGGCATGGGTGCGAAACCCATAATGGTAAAACCTACAATACTGGAAACACCAGATGCTATTAAGGCAGATCCTGTCCCTTGTCCAGTTTTTCTAAATGCTTTGTCCTTTGAGTCTGTTTTACTTGCTTCTTCTCTAAAACGTTGCGTCATATGTATAGAGTAGTCAATCCCAATACCAACCGAGACAGAACCGATCAGTGCAGTAACAAAGTTTAGTCCGAATCCTAGTAAATACATGAGGCCGTACAACCAGGCTACTACAAGGAGGACGGGAACAACCGTTAGGAATGCATAGGTCACGGACCGCATTGCGAACAGTAATAGCAAAACAGTTGCTATTGCAGCGATTGGAAGTGATCTCCACAGTGTGGTTGTAGTCGCATCAAGCTGTCCTTCTCTTGTAAAAGGAGACCCAGTTACTCCTGAAGAAATTATTGAGGGACTTTCATCCAGTACTGTTGTGAGATTGCGAAGACTATTACCTGCCTGTCTGACTCTTTTTTGTTCGCGAGTCCCAGGAAGCCCTATTTGCAAATAAGTGACATCATTATTGGCTGTTGTACGGTCATAATAGAGAAATCCTCGCACAGTTTCCGGTTCCAGAAGAAGTGTGGTCGCATTGAGTGGGACTCCGCGGGTGAGCATATAGGTGAATACCGATTTGATCTGTTCAGTAGTGTCAGGTATCTGATCGCTGTCTTTATCTGTGATAGTAATACCTGTTTCTTGTTGGAAACTGGCTCGGGTAAACGGATTGGTGATGAAGTGTTCTAACGTGCTTATAAGTGTGACTCCAAGATCGACATTACCTTCCCGGTTTTTTGCGACATAGTCGCTTTCGGGAAGAGAATCAATAAATGTCTGAATTGCTTGAAGCGTTTCGGGACTAGATAAATCTCCTTTAATATAGATCAATGCGGGCTCGCCTCCGCGCGGGCCTACATGTTCATCGATTTTATCTAGCCCCACTACAAAATCTGATTTGGCATCAAAAAAATCCTTTGTATCAAAGGTTGGATCGAGCCGAAGCGCGAAAACAACTGAACCTATGGTGAGGATCATAGCTATAAACACAACAGGATACCTGAACCTAGCCGCGGTCACTAAAATATATGCCATTAGAGTTGAGAGTAGATCTCTCTGCTCTTTTAGCTTAGAGTCCTTATTAGATGTTTCACTGAATCTATTTACCAGCGGGCCTTTGGTAAGAAGGATTGCAGGAAGAAGCAGAAAGATCAGGATCACCGCTCCTATGATTGCAACACCCGCTGGTTTATTAACTGCCACGAGAAGGATCACTCCGGTCCCTGATGTTATTGCCACAAGGAGACTTCCTATTGTTCGTCCCAACAAAGTACTGCGTCTTCCAAATGCTATTAACCCCATATGATTTTCTAAGCGTAATAGTACGGTGGGAACGACAAGTCCAAGAATCAGAAAGGAAGAGACTATTGCAATGGTTGCAGAGATACCGAAATGAACAACAGCCTCAATCTCTGAAGAGACCGCTGAAAGGAAGGCGATACTGTCTGTCAACATCGCAAGAAGCAATGCTATAAAGACACCTCCCATTCCTATTTGGAATGCCTTTTTTAGTGGATTACCTACTCGGGTTTCATCTTGATATCTGCGAATTGCATGAGCAGCGAAGTCAACGCCGAGAGCGACCATGCTTATAGGGACAATCAGATCAATAACCAATCCGCCTTTAATTCCGAGAAGAATAGAAATTCCTTTGAGCCAGATCATTAGAATGCCAAGTCCGATACCGATCAGAGCAGTAGCCCAGTAGGAACGCAGAATAAGCCCTACTACTAATACAGCTGCGATGATAGTAAACATGATGAAGACACCTGCTATTTCACCTTGTTCTATACTTTCTAGATTTGGGTCAATTGCGATACCCCAGAGGCTATAGTGAGTCTCATCACCGGCTATGATATCCCCAATAGTGCGGTTCAAATGTTCTTTATTAATTGCACGCTCACCTCCACCAATGTTAACCATTAGAGGTCCTCCACCCAGCTTGTTATTGTCTGTAAGGACAGTAAAGACCAGAGCTGTAGTAGTCCAGTAGTCGATCTCTTGACCACCAATGACTTTTCGTTCGCTCGAAGCATTCGATGATAGTGTTTCTAGAATTGGATTATTAGAAGAGTCTGAAAACAATTGGTGGAGCACCATCTTCACCTGATCATTTGATGCATTGCCAAGGTTTGTTTGCTCTTGGGAATTTGCACGCAGCATCCGATCTACCAGATTTGCAATGGTGACAATACCTGTCTCTTTTTGCCCTGAACTCTGGTTATAGTATTGGTACAGGTAAGATTGCTTGGGTAAGCCATCGGGTGCCAATTGCCCCTTCGAGTCAGTTCTTTGGAGGTTGTCCGAATTTTGGAGTAGTTCAAGAAGTGCAGGGGCTGTCAGGAGGTCATCACCATGGGATTCAATGATGTAGGCGGGGGCATGGATAACTGGTGGGAATCGTTCGTTAAGGTCAGCTAACTGGTCAAAAACAGTTCCTGATGGTTCGGGTGAAGCTTGCTCTATAGATTCGGTAGTAAGAATGGGAAGAGCAAAAAGCCCTGTGCAAAGTACTACGGTGAGGATTACTAGATTAGACCGTTGATCCAGGAGCGATGCGATATGATTGGTCACTGTACTCACGGTGAACCTCTAGAATGGAATGATGTAAGTATACAGTGATAGCGTGTTTGGAGAAATAGTTCTGGGTTAAGACTAAAAGAAAATCAAACTAGGAAAGGGCAGTTGTTTGAGAACGAAGCCCTCGTGAAAAAGCAGTTACTATCAAGACGAGAGTGATCCCGATGCTCGAAAAGATCATAATAGCATATGAAGGTGTGGTTGCTGTTGCGAGAACACCAATTGCGAGTGCTCCGAGAGGCCCGAACCCTATTGCAAGAGTCACAATTCCCAATGCACGTCCACGCATGTCTGGAGAGCTTGATGAGATTACGATAATTGATTGCAGTGTTCCGAATCCTGCTACGCATATACCGAGAAGGAGCAGGAATGGGTAAGCTAGTGCAAAAGAAGTGGTCAGGGAAAAACAAAATGTCATAATAAAGCCCAGTATTGATCCGATAAGGAAGACGCGGCCAAGTCTTCTGAGGCTACTTGCTGACGCAATGGCTGTAGCTCCAATGATGGACCCAAGACCATCACCACCCATAAGAAGACCCATTAAACCAGGTCCGACTCCGAGTTTATCTCTAGCAATTACTGGTACCATTTGGAGATAAGAGAAGCACATAAGGTTCATGATAACTGTTATGACGATAACGGATAGAATAATTCTATTGCTTAGTGCATACTGGAATCCTTGGACAATATTAGAGAGGATATTAGTTCCTGTGCTCACTAAAGTTTGCGGTGATGGAACCCGCACTAAGATGATCAGAAGCATGGAGATGGCATAGAACAGGGAAGCGATACCATAACCTGCTGAGGTACCTATTAAAGTTATGAGGGTTCCTGCAATGGTTGGGCCAAGCATGCGACTACCGTGCATGCCAATGGAATCTAGAGCGAGGGCATTGGTCAGGCCTTTTTCTCCAGTTACATCGAAAATAATGGATCTTCTAGATGGCATATCCAGTGCCCAGCCAAATCCAATGGTGCAAACCACTAGATAGCCGTGCCATACTGTAGCGTTATTAGTTACGAGTAGCATCAGGAAACCTAGGCTGAAAAAGAGATTGGATGCCTGTGTTGAAATAAGAATTTTCCTCTTATTGAGCTTGTCAGCAAGGACTCCTCCTAGCACTCCGCAAATAAGGAGAGGAGCCATATGGAAAAACCCAACCAAAGCTACATTAAAAGGGGAATCTGTGAGTTCTAGAACAAACCAGCTGATGACTGTTACTTGCATCCAGCGCGCCACGTAGGAAAAGAAGTTTGAGGGCCATATCAGCCGAAAGGCCATGACATGGAAGGCCCCAAATGTGCTGGGCATTTGCGAATTAAGATGAAGGCGTTTTATCGGACGATGAGGCATTATGCTCCTGACTAACTTTACTGCGTTTTATAAAGATTGAAAAGGGGTGGAAGGCATAACTTTTATTGGATGGACAGAACAAATTTTTTTCCAATAAGACATAGTGAAGAGAATCTAGATTTTTGGGAGTTCTGTTTAATCAGTGTTTTTGTATATAATGACTTTGATTGGTTTCCTGAGATTACTATACAAGGAAGGTGATAGATATGGCGTTAGTAACAGACGCTGGTAGACTCGAAGTTCTAAAAAATGCCTTAGAAGGTATAGCTGATGGGATGGCTATGACTGTTATGCGTACTGCAAGATCATCAGTTGTTCGCCAATCAACTGACTTTTCCACTGCGATTTTAAGCGAGAAAGGTGATCTTATTGGGCAGGGATTTTGTTTACCTCCGCATATGGGAGGCATGGTACCCGCATTAGAGGCAGTAAAGGAGCGCTATGAAGGTCAAATGCTTCCCGGTGACATGTACGTACTGAATGACCCTTATGAAGGAGGTAGCCATTTGCCTGATATTTTTGTCTTCAAGCCTGTTTTTCATAATACGACGATTATTTCGTACGTTTGCGCAATGGCGCATCATACTGATATTGGTGGGAGAGTTGCAGGTGGGAACGCTTGTGATTCCACTGAGATTTTTCAGGAAGGTTTGCGAATTCCACCAGTGAAACTATTTGATGAAGGCGTTCCTAATGAGACAGTCTTTCGGATCTTAGAAAAGGCTGTTCGAGTGCCTGACATAGTAATGGGGGATCTCGCTGCCCAAGTAGCTGCTATTCACTACGGAGAAGAAGAATTTCTAAAAATAGGTGAACGGTATGGAGTAGAAAACTTGCAGCAGTATACGGAAGAGCTATTAGACTATACGGAAGAGTTGACACGAGCTGCTATTCGAAAAATGCCTGATGGGTCGTGGACGTTTACTGATTACATCGATGATGATGGATTTGATCCTGGTCCCATTATTATCACCGCTACTGTCACGAAAAAAGATGATGAAATATTGGTTGATTTTACAGGGACTTCTCCCCAGTGTAAGGGAGCAATTCAACCTGTATTTGCAACAACAAAAGCTGTGGTGTATGCGGCGTTAAAGACCGTGCTTGATAATGAGATCCCAAATACATCTGGGTATTTTCGTCCCTTAACTATTACTGCACCTGAGGGTACGATTGCATATCCCATGCTTCCAGCCCCAGTTGCAGCAAGGGCATTGGGGAATTTGCGAATTGCTAATGCGGTATTTGGTGCTTTTGCCCAAATGCTTCCCGATGTGGTTTATGCCGCATGTGCAGGTTCAGAATTAGGAGTCGGAATGGGGGGTTATGATAAGAGCAAAACACCTTGGAAACCATGGGTTCTTCTCGAGTTCCATAACGAGCCAGGTCGCGGTGGAATGGCTGCTAGAGATGGACATGATGGTGTGTCTGCAGGTATTACAAATCAAGCTAATGTTCCTGCAGAAACTATTGAGGCTGAACATCCAGTTAAGGTATTGGAGTATAACTTTGTTGCTGATACAGAGGGCGCTGGCCTGCATCGTGGATCTATGGGTATGGTTAGGGCCTATGAATATACAATGGCTGATACAGTACTTCAGGTCCGTAGCGACCGTCAAAAATATGCACCTTATGGCCTTCACGGTGGAGAGTCCTCTAGTACAGGTTCAATTACGGTAACACAAGATGGTGAGACAAAGACTATGCCATCTAAGTTCCTAATGGACGTAGGAAAAGGGGATAGTATCAGAGTGGTTTGGCCTGGTGGAGGCGGTTGGGGTGATCCTAAGACAAGAGATCCTCAGATGGTACTCCAAGACGTCATCGAGGAAAAAGTAACCCCTGAGAGAGCGGTTAATGTGTACTGTGTTGCACTGACTGAGGATGATGCCGGTATAGACTGGAAAAAGACTGAAAAACTCAGGAATGGTAAACATTAAACCTATATAACTCTGCTAATGGAGGAGTGACGATGGCGAAGATTATGACTGTAACTGGTCCTATAGAAGCCAGTGAACTGGGAAACACCTTGATGCATGAGCATATCTATGTTGATCTAACACGTGATGTTATGAACAGAAATCAACTGTTAAATGATCCTGAACTAGCCTATCAAGAACTTAAATTATACAAAGATGCAGGGGGGCATTCTCTGGTTGATGTGACCACAGGGGGGCTAAAAGGAAATGACCACGATTTGTTGCCAGTCCCCCATCCTATAGCTATCCGTCAAATTGCCGAGAAAACAGGATTGAACATTATTTTAGGGGCAGGTTGGTATCGTGAAACCTATTATGACCATCGGTTATATCGTATGAAGACGGATGAAATTGCAGAAGAATTGGTACGAGATATCACAGAGGGATTTAAAGGGACAGATGTGAAAGCAGGGATTATCGGTGAGATCGGTGCTCATTTCACCTGGATTTCTCCATGGGAAGAGCGCATTTTTCGTGCAGTGGCGAGGGCTCAGAAAAAAACAGGATTGACGGTAACTACACATGCTCTTGACTGGCCAGTAGGACTCGATCAAATGGACTTACTACAAGAGGAAGGTGTCGATCCTCGGCGTATTATAGTTGGGCATTGTCAGAGTTGGCCGTATTATGATTACCATGCTGAAATTGCCCGGCGTGGAGGATTTGTTCAGTTTGACCGTTTGGGCACGTCGCCTCCTTATGAGCATGGAGTGACGATGCAATGTATAAAGCAACTGATTGATGATGGATTGACCAAACACCTTCTTTTTTCCCAGGACGTTTGTCATAGGACCGACTATACTCGATATAATGGATGTGGCTACGCTTTTGTTTTAACGAAGCTACGGGAAGAGCTGCAATTACTAGGGTTCTCTGATGAGGTGTTCCATCAAATTACTGTGGAAAATCCTCGAAGGGCTCTTTCTGGAGAAGACTGATTACTACGACCATCCAGAAGCTCATTCCATTAATTGCTTCCAGTGGAGATGCTATCGCTCGCAACAAGCAATTACCTGAATCTCTGTTACATGACCTTATAAACCATGGTATGTTTACTTTGCTTCTTCCTGCAGAGTTCGATGGTCAGGAAACCAATTTCCTTGAATACCTTGCGTTAATCGAGAGTGCTGCCAATGCTGATGGCAGTACTGGTTGGTGCCTGAACCAAAATAACGTGTTGGCTACATTTGCAGCAGTAATGCCTCGATCTCTTGCTCAGGAAGTGTGGGCGACAAAAACTTCGATATTAGCCAATGGACCTCCTGTGACTGTTTCCGTCGAGAAACAGAATAGGGGATTAGTTTTGACAGGAGAATGGAGATTAAGTTCTGGATTCGCACATGCGGACTGGTTACTAGCTGCTTTGCCTCGGGAACAACATGAAGATAAAGGCTGTATGATTTTTCGAAAACCCTATGCCGTTTTACCAAAAAAGAATGTAGAGAGAATTGACGACTGGAATGTTGCTGGATTGCGAGGAACAGGAAGCAATAGCTTCAAGACTCGAGATTTGTTTGTTCCTGAACACAGAATTTTTTACGATGAACCTCCCAAATCAGAAGACAAGTCTTTCTATAGAATCCCCAGGGACCTGCTGTTTGCGGCAGGTTTCGCTACAGTAGCTCTTGGAATAGCTCGTGGAAGCATTGATGATGCACGTACTATAGCGCTTACAAAGGCTCCCCAGGATCAGGTATTTTTAAAAGAACAGGAAATGGTCCAGTATCAGGCTGGCAGAATGGAAGCATTATGGCAATCTTGTCGCTCTTATCTCCTGAACAGTGTGGATCAGCTGCTTCAGAACGACGGGAAATCTGAATACCCGAAAGATCTTCGGATTCAGGTTCGCTTAGCAAGTACGCATGCTATACGGGTTTCGGCTGATATTGTTGATACTGCGTATGCCATGGCTGGATCTCAAGCTGTATTTGAAAGTAGTCCTGTTCACCGACGTTTTCAGGACATTCATGCGATAGTCCAGCAAATCCAAGGCCGTCTAGTTCATTATCGAACAGCGGGACAGTACTTTTTAGGGTTAGAACCTGAAGAAAGTACGTTCTAGTGATTTAGTCGTTGGTTCAAGTAGCTGAAGACAAATACAGCGTATTGTTCTCGGTGTTTTTCCCAACCTTCTGCGTGGTCACAGTCATCTAGGAATAATGTGGGGCTACCCTCGGGTGCATTAGCAAGAATCCGTTCTGCATGAGTGAAAGGCACTCTGTCTGATTCCCTACAGTGAATAAGAGCTACTGGATATGTGATTTCACTGATTCGTTCCGCTGGATTCACAGCAAGAATGTCAACGTCACGGAACCATTTGGCGGCTGTTATGATGCCTGGTTTTAGAATGGCCGCACCCCAGGTAGGCATTGATGTTCTTGCTGCAACTTCCTCCTCTATGAGTTCAGGAATACTTGCAAAAGAACTGTCAGCGACAATTGCTGTGATATCTGGACTATCACCGGAAAGAATAACGATTGCCGCTCCAAGACTTACTCCAATAAGCCCAAGATTGCTAGATGGTGATTGTTGTTTTGCCCACCGAATGGCACCCAGTACATCCTGCTGTTCATGTTGACCAGCACCCATAGCAACTTTATCTGATTCACCGTGTCCACGTAGGTCAAATGCCAATAGGGAATAACCTTCTTTATGAACAGATGAGAGAAATTCTAGATTGCCGTCTCGTGCTGAATCGAGACCGTGTATCCAGATAATAGTACCTTTGCTGTTTTGTTGCGGAATCCACCATCCTCTTAGTGTGATTGATGGATCGTCAGCTGGTGAAAAAGATACTGATTCATACTCAAGACTGTAATCTGAAGGGTATTCTGTTATTTCTTTGGATTTAGCGACCAGGGATTGGTCTACCACAACCCAAGACACGATCATGTAAAGGAAAACTAGAACACTAATTGTTATGAGACTTCCTATAACTCCACGTTTCATAGTGCTTGCTCCAGACTACAGATTACAAATGTATGAGTTTTTAGTGTAGAGGTGGCAATACGTTTAGGATTTACATGTTGTTGCTATTAGTCTCCATTATACCAATGATAATTTCATGCTGGTATAGAGAACTCTTATAAAGAAGAAAGCCTTCCAGAACATCGATCCTGAAAGGCTTTCTTACTACTTTCCTTTTTTAACAGGGGTTGTCTATGGAATCGGGTTCCCTGTTACTGTTGCTATTGATCTATTGTAAATAATCTTACAATCAAGACCACAACGTTCTACCCAACGAGGTAGTACAGTTTGAGAAGCTGCTTCTGCCAGCAGTTCGAAATCGGCTGCTCCAGGTTTGACTTCTGTCATTGGGGAGTCGCTATCAAGATTGCCTAGTGTACAACCAGACGCAACACCCGTGTTACAGTCGATACCGTCCTGGGTTAACTGATTACCCAGAGCCCATTGCTCGTCCGTAACTGCAGTGAAACTAGCCTGCATGTAATTTTGGACATCCGTTGGTAGTGCGTTCCACATTGCTGTGTTTGCTCCGTATCCGGTGAGGGCCCATCCTACAGGAAGGGTATACAGATGAGTGGTGACTTCATACCATTTCTGGGAGTTACCTGAACCTGTACCTGTTATGGCACAGTCTGCGATACCGGTTTGCATTGCGCTGTAAACGTCTACGAATGCGATAGTAACGTTAATACCACCGAAGTGCTCAACAAAGTCCCCAAGCGTTGAACCGAAAGTACGAACTCTCTTGTCCTCTAAGTCTTTTGCACCAGTTATTGGGAACTTACAATATGGGACCTGAGCTGGGAAGTTTAGGTGACCAATCATCTTGATCCCTAGGGTATCCGTTAAAACTTTGTCCATTTCAGGTACAAACGCATCAGTTCCTTCGCGTGCTTTTTTCCCGTCCATTTCAGGATATTGACCTGACAGGTCGGATCCTTCAATTAGAGGGGCATCTCCAGATACGCTAGTAATAGTGAACATGGCGAGATCCAGAACTCCGGAACTCAAGAACCTTAGTGTGTCAAACTGTCCAACTCCAAGTTCTGGCTGTGTATTGATCTTCACCTTCACTTTGCCATTACTGTTAGTGGTGATCTTGGAGTCATCGCCCATGAACCACGGTACTTCAACATTTTTCCACTGTAAAAGGGTACCTGTGGACTGGCCGGACATGGCAAAGTTGTAGACTTTGTCACCATCTTTAAAGCTGGAAGCTGCTTTTTCTATTTCTTTCTCGACGATAACCTCTTTAATTACCTCTTTAATAACAGGTTTCTCGACTTCAATGATCTTTTCGACCGCAACTTCTTTCACGACTTCTTTCTCGATAATGACAGGTTTCTCTACCACTTTCTCGACAGGAACTTCAACAAGAACTTCCTTCTCTACTACGATGGTTTCAGTTTCTCCAGCACAAGCTGCAGAAATGAGTCCTGCCATCAATAGTCCTAGTCCAAGACTTATCCGATTTAGCATTAGATGCCACCTCCTTATTAGAAAGCAGGAATTTGGTTACTTTATGCCTAAAACTTTACAAAATAAGCTTCAGAAACCTACAGTTCCTACTTTTGACCGCCACACTAACGTATCAATTACTCAATGTCAATAGTGTGTGATTTCTGTCAAAAAGCTATAGATCTAGCTACTAAAGACTAACCTGCTTGCTATTACATGTGTTTGATACAACGTAGTATTAGCAATGGGTATTTGTCATAAATTGCCTAAGAAGGTTCTTCTTTCCTTAGTGGCAAGGCGATTTATTCGGTTCTTTTTATCTAACTCCACTCCATAGATGTTGAAGGCTCGCTCTCGAGTCACTTTCTCTTCTAAAACATCCCATTGGACAAGTGTGGGATCCCTGTCAAGAGGATTACCATAACCACCACCACCACACCATTGTACAGTTAGTTCGTCAGAGGGATTGACTTGCAGCTTGAATTTACCAGGCATAGCTTTCTCATTAGTCCTATTTTTCAGCATAATCTTTGGAGGGGATGCATTCTGGCCTCCTTTTAGCCCCCAAGGTGCCTGAATTCTTCTGTCAGATCGAACTCGGACCTCGGTGCCTTCCTGCTGATACTGATAGACGCGCTTTTGAGCGAGGCCCCCTCTGAATCTGCCTGCTCCTTCTGTGTTGGGAACTAAACTGTATTCTAGAATGCGAATTGGGTATTCGAGTTCTAGAATTTCCACAGGGGTGTTTGCTTGATTGGTTATATTAGCTCCTTGTCCTTCTAGACCATCCTTATCCGGCCTGGCTCCTCCTGATGTTTCATTAAATCCTTCTGTCAGTACAAAACTTCTCCATGGAGTATGATTTTTGTCATATCCCGAGGTGGCTATGCTCGCATCGGCACCACCAGGGCAAGCGAACACGTTTTCAGGAATAATTTGGGCGATTGCTCCCCATACCGCTTGGTTAGCTCGCCTGCATCCTAACTGGCGTGCTGCAACTCCAGCGGGATAGTGCGGATTCACAAAGCTCCCTTTGGGGGCAACTACAGTGATCGGTCGGAATACTCCTGAGTTGTTTGGTACGTGATTACCTAATATTGATCGGAGTACTGCATAGACCATAGCCCTTGTGTTTGGCATTAAAGGTTGGATAGATCCCTTGCATTGAGGAGAAGTCCCCTCAAAATCTACTACCATTTCATCTATCTTCTTTTCCAGTCGTACAGTGACCTTAATTGGTTTGTTGGTGATCCCATCATTATCAACATAATCTGTGAATGACCATGATCCTTCTGGTAAGGCCCGAATAGTTTGTCGTGTTAACACTTCGCTGTAGTCCAAGAGGTCCTCTACAATTGTTCGATAGGTTTCGGGGTCAAATTCTGCAAGAAATGTTCGTATCTGTTTCTCTCCGTGGTGGAGTGCTGAGATTTGTGATTGTAGATCACCTAAAACTTGTTCGGGGACTCTGACTGCTTTTTCAATGATACGAAAAAGGCTTTCATTCGCTATGTCTTTGCTGAAGAGTTTCATAGGAGGAATACAGAGTCCCTCTTGGAAAATTTCAGTGTTATCAAATCCTTGTCCGCCTGGTACTCTGCCTCCAATATCAGCGTGATGAGCGATACTTGCCAGATATGCGATCAGTGTATCTCCGATGAAAATAGGCTTAAAGAGATAAATATCAGGCAGATGAGATCCTCCGGAATAAGGATCATTAACAATGAGTATGTCTCCTGGGGACATTTGATCAGGATATTGATCGATGCATCCCCTTAACGCTGGCATCATTCCCCCTAAGTGTATAGGGTGACACATGCCCTGCCCTGCAAGCTCTCCATCTGGGGTAAGGATAGCTGTTGAGAAATCCCAGCCAGTTCGAACCACTGCTGATCTCGATGTCCTCCATAGGGTTACAGCCATTCCGTCTGCGATGCTTTCGAGATTGTTGCGTACTAATTCTATTTGGATTGATTTTGCTGTTGTGTTTTGAGATTGCCGCATGGTATTTGTTTATACTCACATTCGGGAGATCTGAGAAGTGAACTAAGTATGCATTAAGGAAAGAGCTGTTCAGTAATCTCCACAATCAGGAGTTTTTCCAACTGCTTCTTATACCACTAGCCAGGGTTAATAATGTGCTCCCCGAGCCAGAATAGGAAAGATAGCTTCAACTTTATTGTTCCTGATGCCAATGTAACGTTCGTGGGCTACCACTGTGGTTCCCTGGTACTGAGGAGTTAGCATGATTTTATCCCCAAGACGTAGCTGTTTTCCTTCAGACCCGATGATATCAATGACACCGTGTTCAGAATTCAGTCTATTTACTTTCAATCCCGATGGCCAGTCAACTTCCGGCAGTCCTTTGTCAATGCTGCATGACTTAAATCCGACATCTGTTACGAGTCTATCAGTTGTTGGCTTGCTTATGACAGTTGTTAGGACTCTTAGAGCTGGAATGAACCCATTGTCAGGTATGAGACGGGTATATTGTGCTTCATAAAGTGCATAACTGCCGGGATCGATTTCTGTTATGCCATCCATAGTTCCAACAATGTTCCAGCAGGAGGTGGAACCAGCCCCACAGATTTCTACGGGGATATCATTTTGTTCGAGTAGTTCTCTTGTATCCAAGATCTTTTGAACTCTTTCCTTGGCTACTATACTTCGTTGCTCAAAGTCTGCGATAAACAGACTTCCTTCATGAGCAGATAAGCCTTTGAATTCCAAGTTCTTTGATTTATTAATGATATTTACAAGATCGAGAGCTTCTTGCCCAGGTTGAACACCGCAACGGTTAATCCCTATTTCTATCTCTGCTAGAATGCCCAACTTTACGTTAAAGGCTTGAGCTGCTTCTGAAAGGGCTTTAATGTTTTCTGGATGATCTACCAATGCTAAGACTTCAGCTCGCTTTGCCAAACTCATGAGTCGTTCGATTTTTGGTGAACCAACGACTTGTTCTATCATTCGAACCTGTTTGGCTCCTCCGGCAACCATGACTTCCGCCTCACTGATTTTGGCGCAGGTGATTCCATACGGCACTGCCCCGTCTTGTGTCCATTGTAAGTTTGCTATATCCGGGGATTTGTGGCTTTTGGTAACAGAACGGACTTTTTGCGGTCTATTTTGAAAGAAGCTGTGCATCACTTCTATGTTATGTTCTAAGTGATCTAATTCCAGCACAAGGCTTGGAGTATCTATATCAGTGACAGGTGTTCCTGGGCGTGGAATAAATTGCATGTTTCCTCCTATGTCCGATTAGATATGCCAAATGACTTTGTTTTGTATCATGTAGATACTTAGTTGTTGTATGACCCTTATATTATCTCTCTATGGCTATTCTATCACAGCTATATCGGCTACTAAATCGTCTTTTTCCCCGCTAAATATATTGTATTAAATATTGGCTGGCGATAGAATAAAAGGCTCTAAATTTTGATCGTGTTATGCCTACAGTAGATATTGATAATATAAAGGTACTTCCTTATGTATCTTCGGTGAACCCTCATGCTGTCTCGCGATGTGTTGTAAAGAAGGTTGATGCCGTTTCTGGCTTCGAAGGGGAGGGTTTTCCTGTTAATAGAGCATTTGCGCGACTAAGTACTGCTGAAACAGATCCGTTTATTATGATGGATGAAATGGGAGCTGTTGAGTATGCACCTGGTGAACCCAGAGGTACTCCTTGGCATCCTCATCGCGGTTTTGAAACCGTTACTTACCTGATCGATGGTATTTTCAATCATCAGGATTCTCACGGTGGAGGAGGGGTGATTAAAGATGGAGACACACAGTGGATGACTGCTGGGAGCGGACTTTTGCATATCGAAAAACCGCCTGAGGAATTAGTAGTGTCAGGAGGTTTATTCCATGGAATTCAGTTATGGGTTAATTTGTCCAGTCGATTAAAATGGGTGGCACCTCGATATCAGGATATCAGGGCAAATAAACTGAAACTTGCTCGATCCCAGGATAGCGGGGCATTGATTCGGATAATTGCCGGCAATGTTGACGTCTCTTTAAAAGGGCCGGGAGTTACCTATTCTCCTATTAACCTCTTTCACGTAACCGTAGCTCCATCTAGCCGTCTCGAACTCAATTGGCCTTCAAACTATAATGCTATCGCATATGTTCTGTCTGGAACGGGATTTGCGGGTCATGATATGGTCGAAATATTTCCAAGTCAGACCTGTTTATTTGGTCACGGTGAGGTTTTGACTATTACAGCCAAAGACAAACAGGAGAGCAGATCGCCCAAGTTGGAGGTTTTATTACTCGGAGGAGAACCGATACAGGAGCCAATTGCATGGTATGGCCCGTTTGTAATGAATAGCGATAGCGAATTAAAGAATGCTTTTGATGACTACCGTAAAGGAAAGCTTGGTGTTATTCCAGCGACATAAAAAGTACAATTTTAAGTAACAGTGTTTAAACCACTGTTTGAAGGATAAGGCATGAAACATATAATCGAAGTTTTTGAATCATTGGATATTGATGCTCAATATTTCATTCCCTATGGTAAATACAAGGCAAAGGTTCATATAGACGCTACTAAGGATATTGCTGAGAGGAATGCTAAATTAATTCTTGTTACAGGCATGACTCCGACAGCTGCGGGTGAAGGGAAAACAACTACATCGATTGGGCTAACCCAGGGCCTTGCAAATATTGGCAAAAAAGCGATTGCAAATCTTCGCGAACCATCACTGGGGCCTATATTTGGTATTAAGGGTGGTGGAACAGGAGGAGGCTTTTCAAAGCTTGAGCCTGAAGATGAGATCAACATTCACTTCACTGGGGATGCCCATGCTGTATCTTCAGCCCATAATTTATTAGCGGCTATCGTTGATAGTGCAGTTTATCACAACACTATCAACGGTTTTTCTGCATCAGGAGTAACTTGGCGTCGGGTGTCAGATATGCAGGAGAGAAGTCTGAGAACTATTGTTACTGGTATTGGAGGGGCAACCAACGGACCATTAAGAGAAACTGGATTTGATATCATTGCAGCTTCAGAGATCATGGCTATTTTAGCATTAAGCACAGATCTAGGAGATCTTCGCCAACGTTTATCTAGGCTTGTGGTTGGCTTTTTAACTAATGGGAAACCTGTTACAGCGTTTGATCTCAATGCTGTGGGTCCTATGATGACTCTTCTTCGCCATACTATTCATCCGAATCTTGTTCAAACTACTGAGGGACAGCCCGCAGTTGTGCATGCCGGACCTTTTGGGAATATAGCTCATGGCTGTAGTTCGATTATAGCCGATAATTTAGCATCGGGTTATGCAGATTATGTGATTACCGAAGCTGGATTTGGGGCTGATTTAGGTTTTGAAAAGTTTATGCATATTAAAACAAGGGCAAGTGGAGTGATGCCTGCAGCAGTCGTACTTGTAACAACAGTTCGAGCGGTAAAAGCCCACGGGGGTGTTAAGCCTGCAGATTTTACAAAACCTAATTCGGAGGCACTTACCAACGGATTCGCTAATCCAGCACATCTTATTAAGGTTATTAAATCATTTGGATTGCCGGTGGTTGTTGCGATTAATAGGCATCCATCTGATACCAAAGAGGAGGTAAAGCAACTACGGGATTTGCTTCTTACTTCTGGTGCTGAAGGAATAGCTGAGAGCACAGTTTTTGCCGATGGTGGTAAAGGTGGCATTGAACTTGCAGAAGCAGTTGTTGAGATAACTAAGGCTTCATTAGGTAAGGTGGACTACCTATACCCTATTGACGCTTCTATAGAAGATAAAGTTTCCCTCCTATCGAGTCAGGTTTATGGTGCAAAAAATATTGTGTGGAGCAAGATAGCGCGAAAAAAAATGGATATGTTCACCGACCTTGGCTGGGCGAACCTGCCCATCTGTATGGCTAAAACACATCTTTCGATATCTGATAAAGCTGATCGGAAGGGTGCTCCTTCAGGATATGACTTTCACATATCTGACTTAAGAGCATCTATCGGAGCAGGGTTTATTTATCCTACTGCTGGTAATATTTTGACTATGCCAGGTTTGCCTGCCTCACCGAGAGAATTAGATATTGATAGTCAAGGAAACTTGCTCGGTTCGTTTTAATTAAAGGCCTATAGATCGTAGAGCCGTACAGTGTTGTCCCATAGGATTTTTCTTTTGGCTATATCTGCTAGGGGAAGCTGCATAAATGTATCCATGGAATGCGGATACTTGGCATCCCCATGAGGGTAGTCACTCGTTGTTACGAGATGATCGTCGCCAATCGCGTCCACAACATGCGACACGAAGACTTCGTCACATTCTACTGCACAGAAACCCTGTCGCATGAAATACTCAGAAGGCATAGCACTTAAATGATCCATTTCTCCATATGGTTTTCTCCACTCATAGTGTTCGTCCATTCTGTTCAGCCAGAAAGGAAGCCAGCCACAGTTGCCTTCTAGAAATGCGAAACGCAGTTTGGGGAATCTATCTAAAACAGCACCCATAATGACATCCATCATCGCCAGCATTTGTTCAAGCGGGTGGGAAGATATGTGCACAATACCGTGGTGGTCAAATCTATCAGCTCCTGCAGTTGGGAGTCTGGATCCTACTGCCTCATGGAAGCCAATTGCTACATTCAATTCCTGAGTCAAAGACCAGAGTGGATCATAGTATGGATCGTGCCATGGAGTGCTGTTGTGGATATTGGGACGTAGCATGACTGCTTTGAACCCGAGCTCTTTTGTACATCTTGTTATCTCCTGAAGTGCAAGATCTATATCAAATGGTGAGATGACGGCAGCACCAAACATGATGTTCGGGTCTGCTGCTTGGATATAATCATAGAGCCAGGAATTATAGGCAGTACAGGAGGCGGCTACGAGCTTAGGATCCATGCCGTTTTTTGCGGTCAGGCATAGTCCGGCTGTCGGATATAGGACTGCTAGGTCAAGGCCTTCCGTTTCCATTGCTATTTTCTGTGACTGAGGGTCAAAATTCCGATTAATGGATTCACGGTATCTGTTTGCCATTGTTTCTTCTTCGACCTTGGTGCTTCCAGGTGCCTCATTGCTGTTTTTCATGGTAGTTAGAATCTCGCCGTCTATTATAGTTCTTACATCCCATTCGCGTTCTGCTATTCTGCGGGGAGCGTTCTCCTTGTAAGCAGGGTCGATATAGTTGTCCCATAGGTCAGTAGGTTCCATAATATGCATCTCTGCATCAATGATCTTGAAGCCGTTCTTGCTCATATTGCACCTTTCACAGGCTTGCCTGTATTTGGGTGAATTGTAATGACAAAGTAAGGAAAAGAAAAGATCCTTTATGTTACTTAGATGGATCTTTTCCCGAGCAATGAAATGCCTATGTGTCTTTCAGCCTTAAACCAGGTTTAAATAAAGATTTGATGTCTAATAGTGCTTATGAGAAGTCCGCTTTTTGATTAAATTGGATCGAATAAGAGAATAACCTGAACTGAGCGAGAAAACTATTACAAGGGTTAATGCCACTGTTGGGCCTGTTGGTATATCAACGACGTAGGAAATAATAATACCGCCGAAAGTGCTTAGAGTACCTACAAGCTGAGATATTATAACTGTTGATTTAAAGGAAGATCCGAGTTGATTAGCTATCAGAACAGGGACGATCAGCAAGGCGGAAACAAGAATTACTCCTAGCAGCTTGACTCCTGCAACTAATGCAATGGAAGTTCCTACGAAAAGGAAATAACGACTAGTAGTTACGTGAATGCGAATTATTTTCGACAGATCGTTGTGAATGGTGGTCATTATTAGTGGGCGCCACTGTTTTATAAGTACTATTAGAGTTATCGAGAAAGCTGCTATTAACACATATAAGTCTGACCAGCCGACTGCGAGTATATTGCCGAAAAGATAACTGAATAGTTCTGGTTTATACCCTGGTATAAAACTCAATAAGATGATTGCAGCACTCATTCCTCCAGTTAGAAAAAGGCCTATGAGTCCGTCATGTGTCAGGCGACTGTTATTTGATACTTTGGCAAGCAGAGCACCGTAAACAGCAGCAAGTATCATAGCGAAGATGATGGGATAAACTCCTAGGAATAAACCAACAGCGACTCCTAACAATGATCCGTGCGCTACCCCGTCAGCTATAAATCCCATTTTTCTTGGAATGATGAAAATGCCAAAGATCCCTAAGAGAATCGCAAGCAGAATTCCACTTATGATTGCCCGCTGCATGAATGGGATGGTGAGAATCTCTAAAAGTTCCATGAATACTTCTGCTTCTATATGTTTTCTATGTAACAGTACCCTTCATGACTGAAGCCTGGGTCCGGAGTAACCTTTTGGATATTTTTTATATTGACTTTTGACAGGGAATTTTTGCAGATACAATTAAGTCCAGTATTGCAAATAAAGTTTTTGTTTAGGCAAATAACATGGTCAGCATATGCTGAAACCATTTGCCAATCATGGGTGATAATGACGATCGTTACTCCCTCTGTCTTTATTCCAAGAATGACGTCAAGAATGTGTTTTTCTCCTTGATGATCGACATTGGCTAGAGGTTCGTCTAGAAACAGGATATCCGGTTTGCGGAAAAGTTCTGCGGCCAGAAGAAGTTTTTGGATTTGTCCTCCGGAAAGTTCGGTTATTGGTGCTTTGAGATGTGTTTCAGGGAAATTAGCTTTTCTGGCCACTCCCTCAATTAAATGGGTAGGTACCTGGGCACTATACTTAAAATATTCCTGTACTGTCATTTGAAATTGCTTCGGGAATTCTAGGTTTTGAGGGACATACCCCATGACGAGCTTTGACTTCGATAACGAATTAATGGTCATGGTTCCGTTTTCGATTGGTATAAGCCCAAGGATACCTTTGATTAATGTTGTTTTACCCGAACCGTTTTCACCTACAATGAACGTGAGGGCATTTCGTGGAATTGTAAGAGACGAGTTTTCCAAAATAGGTTTAGACTGAAGACAAATGGAACAATCATTGCATTCAATGATATCGGTATTCTTACTATCGTAATGCTCTACTATAGAAACCATGATAAAGTCATCTGTCCTTTGAGGCTTGATTGTTAATCAAGTCGGGTACTTTTAAGAGTTGCTATTAGTTCCTTGGAATTATTCTCAATTATATGGGAATAAACTTCAATACCATGCATTCCTGCAAGCGGATCCAAAATCCCAAGGGATAGTTTGTTATCTGCTAGGAACGGCAACAATCCTGAGACAGGGAGTTGAGGTTCATTAAAGATTGCCTTACTTCCAGTTGTATCTATTAAATCTTGAAGGTATTTTAAGTATTTCGGTGTTGGATCCTCTGCTCCTATTGGATTAAATGAACCAATAAGATTCAGTTCGAAAGCTGCAGCGTAGTACTCCCATGCATCATGCATCGTCAAGAAAGGGATGTCCTTAATGGGTTTCATTAAGTTCAGTTGTTCGGTATAAAGGGTGTCCATTTCTTCTTTAAATGATTTAAGTTGCTCGGTGTAATAGCTTTGGTTTGCTGGATCTATGGCAACCAATTCACTGGTAATAGTATCAGCAATTATTTTTGCGTTTCTAGGATCAAGCCAGTAGTGCGGATCGTATTCACCGTGCTCATGCCCTTCATGTTCATCATGTTCGTCATGCTCGTCGTGTTCGTCATGTTCATCATGTTCGTCGTGTTCATCATGTTCGTCATGTTCGTCATGTTCGTCATGCTCGTCGTGTTCGTCATCACGATATTTTCGCAAAGTTATACCTTTATCTGTTCTAACAATTAATGAAGGGTCATCTACGAGCTCAAGAAGCCAGTCATCCAGCTTGTGTCCTATTGCAAATATTCTTTGAGAGGAATCAACTGCTTTTTTTGTCCTAGGTGTAGGAGTGAAGGAATGAGGGGATTCACCCGGCAGGATCATTAATTCAACATTTATTTTATCGCCGGTAATTTGTTTTGCGATAGTATAAAGAGGAAATATTGTAGTTGCTACAGAGATTGAGTCAGTGGCATCACTGGTATCTTCAGAGGTGTTTGAACATCCAGAAAATATGAGAGCACTCATCATGAGTGTTGCTATAATTAAAGAAATTTGTTTCATTGCACTGCCTTGGTAAGATTTAAGAATGGGAATCATTCTCATTTAATGCAATTTTAAGTACTTGGAACGCTCCTGTCAAGCTTTCGTGAACATAGAATTTGTCAAATACTGTGGTTTAGGTAAAATATGGCTATGAACACGGATTATGCAAGAACTTTACTGAAACAGCATGGTTTAACGATAACTGAACCGAGGGTATTTGTACTGTCTTTACTTAGAAAGTTTGATACTCCTATGTCAATAAACGATATCATGGAAAAATCGAAGCATACTATAGCATTGTCGACCTTATATAGAGTGCTTGCGGATCTTTCTCATGCCAAGATTGTCACTACTTTTTCTTCTCCCAACCAGAAATTATTGGTGGAATTATTGGATGAAGAAAGAGAGCATCACCATCATTTGTATTGCGAGTCTTGCGAAAAAGTTTTTGATGTTAGCCTTGGTGAGGAGCTAGAAGGAATGATAGAAAAATTGATATCGAAAATTGGAGAAACTCACCAGATAGATATACAGGAACATTCTTTTGAGATGTACGGATCCTGTAATAATACCGGTCAACACTCTCTACGAAGGAATTAATAGACCCCGTTATTGGCACGCCCGGTCGGATTCGAACCGACGACCCCCGGTTCCGAAGACCGGTGCTCTGATCCGCTGAGCTACGGGCGCAGAATGAATATTTTGCGGTATTCCATCTGTAGATATGAGCCAAATATTCTGGAGACATTGTTCTGAAATAGAACATGGGGTGGGCGAAGGGATTTGAACCCTCGATCTCCAGGGCCACAACCTGGCGCCTTAACCACTTGGCCACGCCCACCATCCCGAGGATTCTAGCATTTGGGATTTAGGCGGTCAAACAAAATCGTTTGTATAGGATAGTACTAGTTAGCTGCCAAATTGGTGATCAGTTCTACCAGTGTTCGTACGGGGGTACCTGTCGCTCCTTTAATTACATGACCCTTAGTTTCTTTGGCCATAAATGTACCAGCAATATCCAAGTGAGCCCAACTGGCTTTATCAATAAAGGCTTTTATAAAGAACGCTGCAGTAATAGCGCCTCCGCCACGTCCTCCCGTATTCTTTATGTCAGCCCATGTACTCTTATTTTGTTCCTTATATTCTTCCCATAAAGGCAGTTGCCAAAGTTTTTCGTCAACGTTGTCTCCTGCACTGATGATGCTGGTTACGAAATCTTGGTTTGATCCAAGGATTCCTGTACCTACAGTACCTAACGCAGTGATCATAGCTCCTGTTAAGGTTGCCATGTCAATGATTTTTGTAATGCCTAAAACTTTCTCGGTGTAATAAACAGCATCTGCCAGAGCCATCCTACCTTCTGCATCGGTGTTATCTACTTCGATGGTCGTGCCGCTCATTGCCGTAATAATGTCACCAGGATGCACGGCAGAACCGCTAGGCATGTTTTCTGCTGCGGCAACAACCCCTATTACATTAATCTTGGGTTTTAAGGAGCCAATTGCTTGCATAGCTCCTAGTACAGCTGCTCCTCCTCCCATATCTCCTTTCATTTCCCACATTCCTGCGGCTGGTTTAAGTGAGATACCACCGCTATCAAAAGTGATTCCCTTGCCAACGATAGCTATGTGATTATTTGGATTAGTGGGATCTCCCTCATACTTGAGAATAATAAGCCTTGGTTCCTGAGTGCTACCGGACCCAACTGCTAGCAAAGCGTTCATTTTATTGTGCTGCAATTGTTTTTTATCAAGAACTGTTACACCCATGTTCAATCGATTTGCTATATTTGTAGCTTGGTTAGCCATCTCTTCTGGAGTTAAGATATTGGCTGGTTCATTTACTAAGTCTCTTGCTAAAGCCACTCCTTCAGAGATTGATTTTCCTGTATTTATGCCAGCTGTAATCAAAGGGATTTTTGCAGGGTCATTGTCTACGATGGTTAAATGTAAACTTTCGGCGCTGTTTTTGTCTTCTTTTTTGTATTTGTTGAATGTATATAAACCTAGTAGGCTCCCCTCTGTTATAGACCTAGCAGCTGCTTCTGGTGGAATTTGTCCAATTCCACTTCCGTGAAGAATTGTGCTTGCTGTTGTAATACCCTTACCTTTAAGAAAACGGCACGCTTCGGCTATCACAAAGCGAACAGTGTTTTGGTTGAAGGATTCTTGTTCACCAAGACCCACTATAAGAATTCGTTTGGCTTTCATTTTGCCAAGAGTATGTATGAGTGTTAATTCCCCTTTAGTACCGGTAATTTCCTTGTCTGCTATCAGCGAGGTAATAGACTTTTCTAGCAGTTCATCTACTGCACCAGTAGCCCCTCCGGGATTTGTGACACCTTTGAATAGATTTACGATCAGTACAGGGGTATCGATATGCGTGATGTCTGTTTCAAATACGGATACTTCCATTTCTCCTCCAATTATTGAGTACGACTTATTATACAGAGCACTATTGAATTTGCTAATCTCTTCACTAAGTACTCTGCAGATACTTAAAAAAAGCACATCCGACGAGGCCTGGGCCAGTGTGAGCACCTATGACCGGTGTGAAGTCTGTTATAAACATGTTTTCATGATTTAAATTACTGTCAATCGCTTGGTAAAGATCAGATGCATCACTGAAATTATCTGCGTGTGCAATGGCTATACGGCATTTTGAATCTCCGAGTTGTCGTTTCATTCGTTCTATCATACTGCGTATTGCGTGCTTTGTTGTACGGGGTCTACCAACTGGTAAGACGATACCGCTCGATAATTCTAAGATTGGCTTTGTTCTAATCAAGGACGCAAAGAACCACTGCGATGCACTGACTCGCCCACTTCTGCGCAAGTATTCAAGCGTGTTTAGGAATCCGATAAATTTCACCTTAGATGAAGTATTAGCTACTATTTGTCTGATATGTTCGACAGAAGTTCCATTTTTAATAGCTTCAGCGGTTTCCAGCACTATAAGTCCCTGTGCTATGCCTGCTGTTCTAGAGTCTACAATATGGATTGGCGTTTCTTTTAGTATGTTTTTCGTTTGTTTTACTGCCATAATAGCAGCCTGATATGTAGAACTCAGTTCCTTGGCCATGGTGATACAAATAATGGTACTTGCTACTTTATTCGCGCCAATGAATGCATTTTGGAAACTTAAAGGTGATACGCCTGCAGTGGTAGGAGCAGCAGATGAGGTGCGGAGAAGTTGGTAAAATTCACTGGGCCAGATATCTACTCCATCTTGGTATGTTATGTCATTAAGAATTAACTGAACTGGGGCTACAAATACCTGATGATTTTCTATTAAGTCATGAGGAAGCGAGATGCTACTATCGGTAACAATTGCCACGGGGTGATTTGATTTCACTATCTTTACCTTTAACTAACTTTACTAAAATCTGCCATTTCAGATGGTCAAAACAAGATGTAATCTATTATGTAAGTAGCCTAAGGAGAAGCCTAGAGAATAAAGCTAACAGGATTACTGCGATCATCGGGCTGAAATCAATACCGCCTGTATTGGGAAGGTATCTTTGTAGGGGCTTCATGACGGGAGAGGTTACAGAGCTCAGAAATCGGTCAACTGAAAATAGGAAGGAATTTCTCATGCCCGCAGCGAAAACCCATGAAAGAATTGCCTTCAGAATAATTGCGTAAATTAAGATTTGGATTAATGAGATAAGGAAAACAATCATGAAAACTTACTTACCTCGCTCCGAGCTTGTTTGATTTATCGTATGCAGCAATGATTGCTTGCATTACAGCAGCTTTGAATTCACGCTGCTCCAATACCAAAAGAGCAGCGGCAGTCGTTCCTCCAGGAGAGGTTACAGCGTCTTTCAGTTGGGCAGGGTGTTGAGCAGACGATAATGCTAGTTGACAACTACCTTGTACGGTCTGTAACACTAGTTTCTTAGCTGTGTCTCTCGGTAGTCCCAGATATACTCCAGCATCTATCATCGCTTCAATGAATAGGAAGACATATGCTGGACCACTGGCGCTAACAGCTGTGGCCATATCTAGATAGGTTTCTTGGGCAACATAAACCTGTTCTCCAAGTGATTCCAAAATTGTTTCCGTAGCATCTTTTATACTGGAACTAACCTTATTTGTAGTTGTCCAGACAGACATACCCATTCCAACTTGGGCAGGGGTATTAGGCATCACTCGAATTACAGCTTCATGATTGAATGCCTGTGTTAGGGTGTCGATTTTGATCCCTGCTAGTATGGAGAGCACAACTTGGTTGGATTCTATAATTCCTTTGAGTTGAGATGAAACTTCCTCCAGATGTTGTGGCTTCGTGGCTATAATGATTATATCTGCATGATTGATAGCATCAGCTACTTCCTCATAGACCTGGATATCGAAAGTTTTTGACAAGTGCATCCGCCGATCCTCCGATGGATCAACGACTCGAATTTCCTGAGGAGACAATACTTGTTTGTCGAGGCATCCTTTAATAATTGCCTCGGCCATAAGTCCTCCACCTACAAAACCTAATATCATAATTATCAGCTCCTCATAGCTGTGAATCAATTGTTATTATAACATTTCGGAGCAGAACCATGTTAAGGAGAGAAAGAGTCTAGGCATTAGCGATTAATTAGTTATGTGTACCATGTAGTATTCTTAACCCTGTATCTCTTTGAGTAAAGTTTCAGCTAAATGTATAGATTCGATCATGCTTGCTGGATCAGCGATCCCTTTGCCAGCTATATCAAAAGCTGTTCCATGATCTACCGATGTTCTGAGGAAAGGAAGACCTATGGTAACGCTTACACTTTGTTCCCATCCGTGAACTTTTATTGGGATATGTCCTTGGTCATGGTACATAGCCAGTACCGCGTTGTACTGTCCTCTGATTGCCAAGGTGAAAATAGTATCAGCAGGAATGGGTCCGTGTGCGTCTATTCCTAGTGATCGAGCCTGTTCAATGGCGGGTATAATGTGCATTGATTCTTCATTCCCCATTAAGCCGCCATCCCCGTTGTGGGGATTGAAAGATGCTACCCCTATTGAGGGTTTTACATTGAAGTACTGACGAAAAAAATGGTTAGTTAGGCTTAATTTACTCATTATATTCTGAATAGTAACAGCTTCATGCGCGTTTTTTAGAGCAACATGTGTGGATAGGTGAACAACAAAAAGATTTCCAGAAATCAGCATTGTTGCAACATTCTTGGCTCCTGATAACTTTTGGAGAATTTCCATATGTCCAATTGTTTTGATGTTGGCCAGTTGTACGGCTTCCTTATTGATAGGAGCCGTTACCATCGCTTGGGCTTTTTTAGCCAGCAGGAGTTTTCCTGCTAATTCAATCCATTCAACGCTGGCCTTGCCAGCTAACCCAGACAGCACTCCTGCCTCTAACGTGGTGGCATCAAGGTTACCTGGGTCTAGGATATTAACTGTGCCTTCGGTAAAGGATGCTTGTTCGACTGACTGAATGGGGCGGACATTCATCTGGAGGTTCCTGAGAGCAATCGCTGCTTTTAGGACATCTGTATTGCCAATAAATATCCTATTGCTGTCACTTACAGATTGGGTACAAGCTGCTGATAATGCTAATATTTCGGGTCCTATTCCACAGGGATCCCCCATGGTCACTAAAAGGGTAGGCTTTTCTTTGGCCATAGTAATTCCTCGATTTTTAGAATGTGTTTGTATTTGTAGATTAGGTATCTTGCTTTGATAACCATGGTTAGCGGACGAATAAGTTAAGATTTACGAGGACATGTAGTATAATCAATTATATAGTCCGTCCGTTACTTTTTTCCACTTATGTCTTTTGAATAATGTGATGGAGCTTTATCGACTATGTGAATAGGTGATTAATAAAGCAACGGTGATTAAATTACTATTCACCGTATCAAACATTAAGGAGTTGGTTGATTTATGGGTACTTCGCGTAATGAATCCGAAGACGGTAAGATTAAAAATACCCCCGCGTCTCAAGATATTAGGGGTACTAGAGCATTTATTTTAGGTGGACTCAGTGGTGGCCATGGTATTTTCCATTGGTATCTTCAGAGCTTTACTGTTGCTTTACCGTCAATTAAAGCGGACTTAGCCCTGACGAATCTTCAACTTGGAAACATGATTGCAATCAGAGAATTTGTTTCCGGTATTGTTAACATTCCTGGTGGTCTTCTAACTGACTTATTCAATAAGTCGTGGGCACTAATTATGGCTGGATGTATGGCTTTGTTGGGGATCTCGTATATCATTATTGGAGCTTTTCCTTCCTATACCGTTTTGATGATCATGATGGCTGTGATAGCAATTCCTCCTTCTATATGGCACCTTCCAGCTATGGCCTCCCTTTCCAAAAGATTTTCCAGGAAAAGAGGTTTGGCTCTTGGCTTTCATAACGTTGGGGGAAGTTTGGGTGATGTAGTGGGCCCACTCCTGACAGGCTTTCTTCTTGGTTTTGTGTTTTGGGGAAACGTCTTCATTATTTATGGTATCCCAGCAATTTTCATAGCAGTACTGGTTTGGTGGGCTTTTAAACCTTTGGGTGATCAGTTTGATAACGCTGCAGTCTCTTTCAAATCTCAGATTAAATTAACCCTTCAGCTGGGGCGCAATATTAGTCTTCTAATGCTGACATTTGTGGCAGGATTACGAGGGGCGGGACACATAGGGTTTGTTACCTTCATTACCATATACCTGGCAGAAGAAGCAGGAATGGACAGTCTTGGTGTGGGATTTCATGTGATGTTAATCACTTTTCTAGGTATGTTTTCCGCTCCGATTTTAGGACTACTCTCGGATATGTTTACTAGAAAAACAGTCTTAGTACCTTCCTTTCTTATTGAGTCTTTATTAATAGCGCTACTTATCATTCAGTCACCTGGAATCCAGTTGTCATTTATTATAGGGTTGTTGGGTCTGTTTATTTTTGCGACACAGCCACTAATAATGGCCTCAGCATTGGATATTATAGGACAACAAACAGCCGCAACAAGCCTAGGATTTCTTTTTACAGTCCGATATCTTTTCGCAGCCTTCTCCCCGATAATTGCTGGGTACCTGTATGACTCGACGGGAGTAGATGCGGTCTTTATGTATATAGCAGCCCTGTTTTTCTTAGCTGGGGTAGTGATGGCATTAGTTCCTCTAAGAGGAGTTACCACGCAAGTTCGTCATGGGAATCATCACGGCCATTAGGAAAGATGGTTTTTTCAGAATTCCTTTCCTATGGGCTTGGATCAACCATTTTTTCAGGGTTTAAGGTTTTAGTTAACTCGTCTTCAGTCATATCTGTCTTTAACTTCGCTATCTCAAATATGCTTTTCCCTGATTTAGCTGCTTCTTTTGCTATTTCGGCCGCCTTGTCGTAGCCAATCTTGGGAGCGAGGGCCGTACCGATAGCCAGACCCCGGTGAACCATGCTTGGACCATGTTCTGTTGCACTCAGCCCTTCAATACAGTTCTTTGCAAAATTGTCAGAGCTGCTGGTTAGGAGTGCAATGGTTTGCAGTAGATTGTAGCCTGCCACCGGCATCATTGTGTTGAGTTCAAAGTAACCGCCAAGGGCACTTTGCAGGATAGCGTTATCGTTACCGATGGTATGTGCAACTACTTGGATTAAGGATTCTGCGATGACAGGATTAACTTTCCCCGGCATTATAGAAGATCCAGGTTGTACCTCAGGTAAGGACAATTCTCCGAGTCCAGCTCTAGGTCCTGATCCCATCCAACGAATGTCATTGGCTATTTTATGGAGACTTACTGCTATTGTGCGGAGTGTTCCGCTTGCTTCCAGAATTGAATCCAGTGTATTTTGAGCTTGAAAATGATATGGGGTCTCAGAGATTTCTATTCCTGCAGCTTTTGACAAATAGGCACAAGTATGTGTGGCAAAACTAGGATGAGTATTAATACCGGTTCCCACCGCTGTGCCTCCAAGCGCAATATAGCCTAGTTCCAGAGAGGCGTGTTTCAGGCGGAGTTGTGATAGGATCACTTGTTGGTAAAACCCGAGAAATTCCTGTCCTAGTCTAATGGGCGTGGCATCTTGAAGATGAGTTCTTCCTGTCTTAATTACCGGCCAAAATTCTTCAGATTTGGATTCTAGGGATTTGGATAATCTATCCAAGGCAGGAGAAAGATCATGAACGAGTGCCTGTAGTGCTGCTATATGAATAGCAGAAGGGATTACATCATTGGAAGATTGTCCCAGATTTACATGATCATTTGGATGAACAAGTTTTGTCCCCATAGGTTTGCCGAGGAGTTCAGTCGCTCGGTTGGCGATGACTTCGTTAGCGTTCATATTTGTTGATGTGCCTGATCCAGTCTGAAAAACATCAACAACGAAGTGATCATCTAGTGTACCATCGATGACTTCTTGGCTGGCTTGAACTATGGCTTTTGATATAGATTCCTCTAAAAGACCAAGTTCTAAATTAGCCTTAGCACATGACTGTTTTATCATGCCGATCGACTTAATTATGCTACGTTGGAACCGCAGGTTACTGATAGGGAAGTTTAGTACTGCTCGCATAGTGGAGGCCCCGTAATAGGCTGTCTCTGGGACTTCCATTAGGCCCATGGAATCTTTTTCAGTTCTCGTTGATTCGTTACTCGAGGATGCTTTCATTGATTACTCCGTTGGTTTGGGTATTTAATACGATACTACATCTTTCTTGTTTAAGAAGGAAGATGTGGAAGATTTGGTCATAGGCATGTTTTAGTAGTATAGTGTACGCCGTGCTGTAACGAGACTCCAGGGAGGGTAGGAGCCTCGTTACAGGCTTTTGATTGCTCCCAGCGCGAAGGAACAACCTTTAATGAGAGGATAAGATTGGCCGTTTGGAGGAACGACTTCGTCTTAGTTAACTCCCCTCTGTATCCAGTGGCACCAACTCATAAAAACCTAAGCCGATCAAGTCTGAGCTAATGCTCACCTTTGCACCTCGGTAAAGCGGGGTGCGTTGATACCGTTGTTTTGTGTAACTCTGGGTGATTTCCATTTTTCTAGATCGTGTTCGGTCCCAGCGTTATCAATGTGTATGATAGACTTATCAATTTGAATAAAGAATCTCTGACCTGTAAGTTGTAGTTCGTTGTTCTTGAGACATAATTCGAGATGGCGGAGATTTCTAATTAAAGATTCTGCTGTTAGGACTCGATTCTCCATGATCACAATACCAGGATGTGAGATTTCAATATTCCAACTACCGCGGAAGTTATAATCTTTTGTTATGAGGGTTCGGTTTAATTCTGCAGCCTTCTTTAGACCTACAGGGCCTGGGGATCTATTTATATCAGCAGCATAAACTGCATCTAATATTTGGGATTTTATTCTCGGAAAACCAATGTCCAGTAACCACTTTGCCTCCATAACAAACATGCTCCCCTTTTATTAAGATATGTGCCGAGTCAGAAAGGTTTAGCCACACTTATTCCAGCCACAGGAGGTACATGATATACATCCCTCTTGCATTATGGCCGGCGATTCACATTCTGGACACTTAGGGCTATAGTCCAGCATTGTGCTAGTGGCTTTTGATGATGATGATCCACCTACTTTTGATTGTCCATTCGTTTTTGGTGCGGTCCATAAACCCATTTGAGCACCGTATGTCTTTTTCGTATCAGATCGACTATTTGAAGGCTCTCCTGTCATATGCCGTTCCAAGATTTTAGAGACTGCATCTGGTGCAGAATGAACTAAGACTCCTTGATCCCATGCAGGATGACAGGTAATATTCTTTAGCTGGTCAGATATTTGCACGGGCTCAATGCCTGATCGCAAAGCCAAAGATATTAATCTTGAAATCGCTTCTAAATTTGCAGCATCGCATCCCCCTGATTTGCCGAGAGTAGTGAATAGCTCAAAAGGATCCCCTGTTTCATCATAATTTATTGTTACATAAAGGTTCCCATGACCGGTTCGAACTCTTTCCGTTCTGCCTTCAATAGTGCGAGGCCTCTCTCTCGGTGCTGAATGACTAGCATCAGTAATGCTTTCCTCAGATATTTTCTCTTTTTGTTTCCCTGTTTCTAGTACCTGAGTAGGTTTACATCCATCTCTATAGACAGTTATACCTTTGCATTTGTTGTTGTATGCTTGCTTATAAGCAGATTCGATATCATCTCGCGAAGCTTCGTTAGGTAGATTGATTGTTTTACTAACTGCTAAGTCAGTGTGTTTCTGGAATACCGCCTGCATACTGACATGGACATCACAAGGTATTTCCATTGCAGTTTTGAAAAGAGCTTTTACATCGTCAGGTACCTCGTCTATATCTTGACATGAACCTGTTTCACAGATCTGATCCATTAGATCTTCAGAGTAAAATCCTCGTGCTTGCGCTACTTCTATGAAGTAGGGGTTAATTTCCTTTAGTTGTTTGCCGTCGAGTACATTCTTAACAAAGGCCAATGCAAATAGTGGTTCAATACCACTAGAGCATGTAGCAATGGCACTTATGCTTCCGGTAGGCGCTATACAAGTTCGAGTGGCATTACGGATTGGAGTATCTTCTTTGCATGCAGGGTAGGGACCCCTTTCTTCGGCTAATTCCACTGATATTTGCCTCGATACTTTGTTGATTGTTCCCATGACAGTATCTGCCAGTTCTAATGCTTGGGGTGAATCGTAGGGAACTCCCATTTGTATAAGAGCGTCATGCCATCCCATTATTCCCAGACCAATCTTGCGGGTTGCTGCAACTGCCTTTGCTACTTCCTCTCTCGGGAACTGATTAATGGTAACAACATCATCAAGGAATCTAGTGCATATTGCGGTGAGCTCGGTAAGTTGGTCAAAGTCGAACGTCCCTGTACTTTTCACTAGTTTACCTAAGTTAATTGACCCAAGGTTACAGGCTTCATGGGCTAATAACGGAACTTCTCCACAAGGGTTTGTACTGTCAAGGTTACCAAGGTGAGGTGTGGGATTTGATCTATTAGCCTCATCGATGAAGTACAGTCCTGGGTCACCAGTTTTCCAAGCTGAGTCTATGATTTCTTCCCATACGGTACGGGCAGGCAATGTATGCATGACTTCTTGGGTGTGCGGGTCAATTAAGTCCCAGTTTTGATCACCTTCCAATGCTTGCATAAACTTGTCGGTAAGCGCCACAGAGACATTAAAGTTCTGAGCTGTAGCGTTATCATCTTTCATATGGATAAAATCCATAATCTCAGGATGTTCGATATGGAGGATTCCCATGTTGGCTCCGTGTCGCTTGCCTCCCTGAGTTATCATGTCAGATAACGAAGACAGCATCTTCAGGACAGAAACTGAACCACACGCTTTTCCGTGGGTGGTTGAGATTCCTCTGCCCCGGCTGCGTAGTTTTGAAAAAGAGTACCCTATACCGCCCCCGTATTTTTGGATCATTGCAGAAGTAGTCGCAGCTTGCATGATTGATTCCATGGTGTCGTTGACGGGGATAACAAAGCACGCAGATAAAGTGCCTTGCCCTGTGCCCGCGTTGAACAAGGTTGGAGAGTTGGGCATGAATTTGCCCTCTTCCATCATTGCATAGAATTTCTCTGACCAAACAGATTGGTCAGATTTGGTTTTTTCAGCACTAGCTACAGCTACGGCTACCCTTCGAAATAAATCTTCTGGTTCTTCACCTTCGAGAAGATACCTGGTTTTTAGTACGGTAAGAGCATTTTCTGTTAAATTAATCGACACAATTTGATACCTGATCCTTATTCTGAGTTAAGACCAGCATTGTAGATACCGGTCTTGAATTGCCTAACGTATTGGTATTGATTTCTTCTATACCAATGTCGAGGATGGAGCTTCAATAATACATTTATTTTTACCTTGAAGTCGTAGTACAGCCTGACAATGACGACATTGAACCATTGAAAGATTGTCCAATTGGGCTTGACCTATATTAAAATACTGTTTGCAATCTGGGCATTTAAATCTAATTGTTGAGACCGGCTTCTTAATAATCATTTTGAGCCTCCTCTTCTTTCAATTTTTAAATATCAAAATCTTTGTTTTGATATAGTAGGGGCGTACTATATCATGTATTTTGTTCTAGCTACGGATTCCGCTTATGCGGTATCGAACGTCTAGTCAACTCTTCCACAGAAAACAGGGTGGGTTGATTTTCTTGGCTTGATGCCCCTGTATCAGTTTGTAATTGCTCGATGGCCTGCTGGAATTGATCTATATCCCCAAAGTCCTTATAGACACTGGAGTAACGGATGTAAGCAACCCTATCAAGGTTTTCTAATTTGGCCATAATTTTTTCGCCAATTAACGCACTTGATATTTCTGCCTTTCCTGAGCTGTGTAATTCGAAGTCTATCTCATCAGCTATTTTCTCCAGAGTTCCAGCGGGAAGTGGTCTTTTAGTACACGCTATTTGAAGGCTTCGCATGACTTTTTCTCTTGCGAATTCCTCTCGTCTCTGATCACGTTTAACCACCATGAGTACTGCAGCATGGAGCTTTTCGATTGTAGTAAAGCGGAGACTACAACGTAAGCACTCTCTACGCCTTCTGATACCATCGGTGGTTTCCCGAGAGTCTGTTACTTTAGTATCACAGTAGTTACAATAAGGACATTGCATTTTAAAATTCACCCTTAATCGGTATTTGGTAAACTCCAAATATCGGCCGAAAAATTGGGGTGATTGTTACATGGAAGGATGATCATTGTCAACCCTAAAATCCCCTTATATTGCGTCATTTGTTGCCTCAACTACTATATATGGTACCCTTCGGGCTTAGGGAGATTAATCAGTTTTTGTACGTATAAAAAATAAGAGGGCTAGCACTTTTCAGCTAGCCCTCTTATTTTGAGTTCTCGGTGGTGGAGTTTTGCTTCTAATCTTCTTCGTTTATCTTGGCTTCCCCCGAGAATGCGGTCTATTAAGTCTTTTTAACTTTTACTCTTAATATCCTTTAGCATGTTGTTTTCTTGTGGCTGAGTGTCTCCGAAGAAATGGAGGTAAGTCTAATGCTTCACCTTCCTCATCTCCGAATGCATCCAGGAGTAGTTGCGATACATGCTCGTCTTGATAAGGAGATCCTTCCCCGTGAGGGAATCCTGTGGCTATGATAGTAAGTCGGATCTCATCTTCCATTTTGAGGTCTGTTGTCATTCCAAATATGATATTCGCTTCAGGGTCGACTATTTTGCTGATTGCCTCCGATGCTTTATGGACTTCAGCCAGCGTTACATCGGGTCCTCCTGTTATATTGAATAGAATTCCCTTGGCTCCATCGATAGAGACCTCAAGAAGAGGACTAGAGATCGCATTTTGTGCTGCTTCGATCGCTCTATCTTCACCTTTACCGTATCCAATGGCCATCCAAGCTGGGCCAGCACCACTCATTATTTGCTTTACATCTGCAAAGTCCAAATTGATCTCTCCAGGCACTGTGACTAGCTCAGCAACTGCCTGTACTCCTTGGCGTAACACATCATCAGCCATCTTGAACGCACCGTCGACTGATATCTGTGCAGCTCCACCGCCAGCCTCCATTAGTTTGTCATTGGGTATCACGATTAACGTATCTACATTGTCTTTTAATCGCCTTATTCCATCCATTGCATTTTGTTCCCTTCTTGTTCCCTCGAACATGAAAGGTCTTGTGACTACACCTATGGTCAGTGCGCCTGTTTCTTTAGCAATTTCTGCTACGACTGGAGCTGCTCCAGTGCCAGTGCCACCACCCATACCGGCAGCTACAAATACCATGTCTGATCCGCGTAAGGCTTCAAATAGTTCTTCGCGAGATTCTTCAGCAGCATTTTTGCCAACTTCCGGATTACCGCCTACTCCTAAACCTCTTGTCAACTGGTCACCAATCCGTATTTTTGTTGGAATTTCTGATCGAATTAAATGCTGGGCATCAGTGTTGACTACGACATAATCCACACCTTGGATACGTTCTTTGTACATCCTTGAGACTGCATTGCATCCGCCGCCTCCTACTCCAAGTACCTTTATTTGTGCGACTCCGACTGGTTGAATATCCTTATCTATAATTGCGTCTTGCATAGCTATCCTCCTTATTGGGTTTCGTTTGATACGGTCAATTTTTTTAGAAAGGGTATATGGGTAAAATTCTTCCTTATAATATTTGCTACGGATTTGCGGCCTTCTTCTTTTACGCCTGAAGTCTTGTCATTACCTGAACTGTGCACACCCCACAAAAGAAGACCAGTACTTGTGGCATACGATGGATCTGATATGTATTCCGGCATTTGGGTGATATATTTAGGGACACCAATTCTAGTAGGGGAGTGAGATATTTCCTCTGCTAGTTCCATTAATCCAGGAAGTTTTGCCGTGCCTCCGGTAAAAACAATGCCTGCGGCGGGAGGTCGATGTAGTCCTGCCTTTTTGATTTTCCCCATTACTAGAACTAATGTTTCAGACATTCTGTCTCGTACAAGTTCACGTATTTCTGATGATTCAATAGTTAGCACATCAGAACCACTCCTGGAAGGCATGTTGATTTTTTCACTTTCCATTACAGCTGATCCAACGTTTCCAAAAAGGATTTTTGCTTCTTCAGCAGCTTCTATAGTAGTTCTACACGAAATAGCTATATCATTTGTGAGATGATAGCCTCCTACTGGTATTGACGAACTATGGAGGATAGAGCCTTCCTGGAAAATTGCGATATCAGTTGTGCCCCCTCCGATATCCACTAGAACAACTCCTAATTCCTTCTCGTCAGCTGATAGTACAGAATATGAACTAGCTATAGATTCTAAGGTCATGCCATGAATGGATGCTCCTCCCTCTTGGACACATTGCATGATTGTTTCCAAGGTAGCCTTTTTGGCGAGTATTACATGTGAATCTACGGAAAGTTCATTTGCTTTTCTTCCAATAGGACTTTGATGTGTTCTTACTCCATCTATCGTATATCCTCGGGATATAACTTGGACCAAGCTATCTTCAGTGCTATCTGGGATTAGGGGGACAGTGTCATGGATGATCGATGATAGTTCTGCATGGGACACACGCTGGTCTGCTTGAGTTATCCTGGATGTAGCAGATGTGATGTTGTAACTGCTGAGTTTGCCTCCGGTAAGGCCAATGAACGCCGGAGTTGGCTTCACTCCACTAGAGATACTTGCTGCGTCTAGAGATACTCTAATGTCTTCTGATAGCTTTGTTTCATCTTTGACGATTCCCTTATGCATGCCGGACGAGTTAACAGTTCCAACACCTATAATTTCCAGATTGCCATTAAGGTTGAAGTGTGCCATTAATGTAGTTATCTTGCTACTTCCTATGTCAATTGCCGTATAGATGGCTTCATTTCGTTTCAAGGCAGACTCCTTATAATTTTTGCTTAATGTTGATTATCTTTGTTATCCGGGGTTTGCAGCCCTCGATGTTCGACCGATAAAATGTGTTTTCTCCTTACATTTGTTATTTGTTATTTTTGAATTATGCCTATTTATATCTCCAAGGCTGCAAACCCAAATTCGGATCATTAGTTAACGAGAAGGCTGAATTCAGCACATCTCAAACGAGCACTCCTGCTCCTGCGATTAGACAAAACCTCTTCACGAGAAGGTTTAATTACTTTTCTTGACAACGGGGTAAATCCATTCCCGTTTCGTGAATTAAAGAACTCTTTTACTATCCTGTCTTCGAGTGAGTGATAAGCGATCACTACTAATCTACCCCCCTCAGTTAATATAGAAGCGGCTGATTCCAACCCCTTTTTCAAGTTTATTAATTCCTCATTGACCGCTATGCGCAATGCTTGAAATACTTTTGTGGCTGGGTGAAGTTTTGAATAGCGAGTTCTAGATGTTCTTTTAATAATGTATGCGAGTTGAGCTGATGTGTTGACTGGCCTTGATTGGACTATACTGCTGGCGATTCGATTTGCTCTGGGCTCCTCACCAAAATCCCTCACAATTGAGGCCAATTCAGACAATGAAGTCTCGTTGATTAGTGATTCAGCGGTCCTTTCTGTAGTGGGATCAAACCTCATATCTAAAGGTTCATCCCTAAGGAAACTAAATCCTCGATTACTTGCTTCTAGCTGAAGCGATGAAAGGCCTAGGTCCATTAAAATTCCTTCGACAGGGCTAAATTGAAACGTGTTGCTTAGATCAGAAATCGTGGAGAAGTTACCATGTACAGGTTGAAATCTGTTTCTTCTGCTCCCCATTCTTTTCTCCGCCAATTCTAATGCCGTTGGATCCGCATCGATTCCTAGAACCCTTCCATTTGGATCCGAACGTTCGAGGATTCCTATTGAATGTCCTCCACCTCCCGTAGTGGCGTCTATGTACCGGCCACCTGGCTGGACATTGAGAGCTTCTAGGACCTCATTAAGCAGTACTGGTATATGTGTTGAACAAGCCTTTTGCATCAGGAAACCCTATCTTTCACGAATATTGTCATCGATACTTTCAGCAAGATCTTGTCTATCTGCTATCACGCTTTGCATTTCAATGTTCCAATTCTGGCTACTCCATACCTCTAGATGATCACCAACCCCTACTACAGTTACGTCTTCATCCAAATCAGCGTGCTCACGTAGACTTGAAGGTAGTAACACTCTTCCTTGTTTGTCAGTTTCTAAGGTAAAGGCACCAGACATTATCAATCTCTTGGTCCGTCTGTACTTCTGTCCGAATTTTGGTGTGGAAGTCAGGGCTTTTTCAACAACAGCCCAATTGGATTCCGAATAAATATCGATGCATTGATCGATTCCTCTTGAGGCAACTATGCCGTGTCGGAAAGAGTCCCGAAACCGAGATGGAACCGCTAATCTTCCTTGAGCATCCATTTTATGCCTATATTCTCCTGTGAGACTTTGGTAATCCATTATTATAATTCCCCTAATTTCCCTAATTGACACCAATAATCCCCAGAAAGATACTACTACTCCAATAGCCTGTCAACCCCGCGGAAATAAGACTCTTGTTATTTAGCTAGGTGATTTTCTTGGATTTTGTGGCTAGTTTAGCTTAATCTAAAGGCATATCTGGTTTAGATTAAGCTAAAGGCATATTTCGTATTTAGTAATATTGAATAGGCACAATACTTTTCAGGAGATATGATATGATTGCTGTCCTATGAATACATTGGGCGTTTTAACCAGTAGTGATTCCCGGTCACACGGAAATATGGAGGATGTAAGTGGTAATCTCATCATTGAACTAATGAGGGATCATGGTTACAACGTGGTGCAGTATGAAATAGTCCCGGATGAGGCGGACATTATAAGCAATGTGCTGAAAAAATGGGCTGATATTGATAAATTGGATCTCATTGTCACTACAGGAGCCACAAGTTTGACTGTCAGAGATATCATGCCAGAGGCTACAACTGCTGTATTAGACAAGCAAATTCCTGGTATTGCAGAAGCTATGAGAATTGAAGGTATGAAATTCACTCCTATGGCTATGCTAAGTCGAGGGGTCGCAGGAATTAGGGGCTCTACGCTGATCTTGAATTTACCAGGGAGTCCAAACGCAGTAAAAGAGAATTTGGGAGCAGTATTGAGTGTTTTGCAACACGCTATCGAAATGATACAAAATGATGTCCACCAGCATCCTTCGAACTCTTAAAACATTATAAGTTCCACGGGTAGAGTCAGGCGGTTAATCTATGGCTCGTTGGTGATCTACTCTACAAACTACTCTATGGAGACTAATTCTATTTATAAATGCTAAAGATCCATGTGCTAACAATTTTCCCATCCATGTTCAATGGGCCTTTTGATTGCAGTATAAATGGTAGGGCCTTGAATAAAGAACTCGTTGAGATTGAAGTTCACGATATCAGGTCATTCTCATCAGATCGGCACAAGACCGTAGATGATGCTCCGTATGGTGGAGGACCAGGTATGATTTTGATGCTTGATCCTATCGTAAAGGCTGTGGAATCTATAAAAGGGGATAAGAGCATGCCAGTGATTTTATTATCTCCTCAAGGAGAAGTGTACAACCAACGGAAGGCTGAAACCCTATCCAAATACGAAGAGATCATTTTAATTTGTGGGCACTATGAAGGAATTGACTATCGAATTACGGAGCTCGTGGTTACCGATGAATTGAGTATAGGGGATTTCGTTCTTTCCGGCGGTGAATTTGCTGCGATGGTTTTAATAGACTCACTCATCCGACTTCTTCCTGGCGCTCTTGGGAATGTGTTAGGGGGATTGAATGACTCCCATACTACTGGGTTTTTGCAACATCCTCATTATACTCGGCCAGAGGCGTATAGAGGAAAGAAAGTCCCAGAAATATTATTATCAGGGAATCATAAGGCAATTAATGAATGGCGCCTTCTTGAATCACTGCGTATGACTCTTAGTAAGCGACCTGATTTAATCAAAGAGGACTTATTATCTCCTGAGATTGCTAAAATAGTAAATCGAATCAGCAAGGAAGAGAATTAAGATTGCTGCGAATCCAAGATAATGGACTCGCTGGAAAAAGGCTAGGCCTATTGATCTAGCTTGCTTTTCTCATAGCATACTAATAAAATTAACCTTGGTTTAAAAAAGTTCATTACGTTGAAAACTGGAGATTATTGAATGGCTGGATTTCTATCTATGCAGGTGGATGATGAAAGAATAGCTTCTTTCTCGCCAGGTGATACCGTACAAGCGACGGTACGTATTAAAGAGGGGAACCGAGAGAGATCTCAGGTTTTCCAGGGGTGGGTTTTGGCTATTAGCGGTTCCGGTTTAGCTAAGTCATTTACCCTTAGGAAGATTGGTTCTCATGGCATTGGAGTTGAGAGGACCTTTTTGGTTGCTTCGCCTCTGCTTGAAAAAGTGGAAATAGTGGAGAAGGGGCGACGAGCTAGGCAGTCTAAATTGTATTACACACGAGATTTGCCTCAACGTCAGGTTAGGGCAAAACTAAAGAAGCGAAACTAGAACCTGGTGTATCGGTCATTTAGCCTACCTTAGTGATTATGAAGTATGCTGAGATTGCATTGGATGTCCCGCCATCCATAGGTGCCTCCTTTACATACACCATTCCAGATGTAGCGAGTAGATTTGTTCGTCTTGGTCACTTGGTATTTGTACCATTTAGAACTAGGGTGGTTATAGGTATAGTGGTTGCATTAAGCCCATGTAGTGCAGTGGCCAACCCAAGGGCAATATTGAGGCTTGCTTTAAAAGCACCTCTTCTTTCTCCAATACAGTTACAATTAGCATTTTGGATGAGTAGATATTATCGGATTAGTCTTTTTCGAACACTTATTCAATTCCTCCCGCCCGGTTATGTATTTCGTAAGGGGAAATATGTGAGATCTTTTGGAATTACAGATCCCACTCTAACCAAACACCAGAGTGCTTTACTAGATTCAATTCCCAAGACGAAATGGATCCCTGTCGTTAAGTTGACCGGTAGTAATCCTGAAGGAGCTAGTCTTTTAAGTGATTTAAGCCAACTTAAGGCAATGGGATTGGTCGACACAGTAGACCAAATAGTCGATATAACAGTTACTCCTAAGTTTGATGATCACCTTTCTTTGACTCAGCTAGGTAAAGAAGCATTTAAAAAAGGCTTGATTGATAAATTCCGAACACCTCGACGATTTCAGTTAGTGCAAGAATTAGCACTTGTAGGCTTCCCTATGCCTAAAAGTGAATTAAAAGTGCGTTACAGATCTGACATACTTAAAGTCCTTGAAGCAAAGGGTTATCTTTTGACTCAAAAATTAAGACAAAACAGAGTGCCTGCGATCCAAAACGATACCTGTTCAATGCAAGTGTTGCCTACGAAAGCGTCATCAGCCACATGGGAAAAAACGGAAATGGTGTTTTCTAAACATGGGAATAAATTCCTGCCTATGTTAATTAAGGGAGGATCACCTGGTGAAAATAGAGAGATTTATTTAGCACTTATTGCTAACTGTATTGCCACTGGAAAGAAAGCTCTTATTCTTTTACCTGATACTTTGTCTGTGGACCAAGTATTTTGTGATTGCGCAACTAGATTTATTGGACAAGTAGCGGTATTTCACAGTGGTTTATCACAAGGTCAACAGTATGATCAATGGGAAGAGATACAGAAAAACAAATATACCGTAGTTGTTGGTTCCAGAAGCGCACTATTTTTACCTATTAAGAATCTTGGATTGATTGTTTGTGATGCTGAACATGATTGGTTATATGAATATGATGACGTTCTTCCTAGTTATAATGCAAAAAAGACCGCAGCCAAATTGGCTGAGCTTAACAAGGCTCTTTACGTTATGAGCAGTGTGACTCCCACAGTGGAGACTTACTACGAGACACAAGGTAGGATTTATCCCCCACCTTCTATGGAAAATGAATCCAAGCTTTTTGGTTCTAATAGGGCAGAAATTATAGATATGCGATTGGAAGGTGCAGATAGGATATCTACAATAATCAGTGCTCGACTCAGAAATGCACTACGAGAGTGTTTACAGAATGGTGGACAGGCTGCACTGTTGCTGAACCGGCGCGGAACGGCAGCTATGGTTTACTGCAGAGCATGTGGCTATATTTTTAGATGCGTTACTTGTGATTATGTATTAATTCGGCAAAGTGGTTTCCAGTTATATTGTAATAACTGTCGCTCACGTGAAACTTATCAAGATAGGTGCTTGTCATGTTCGAGCCAGAATATAGTTGACTTAGGGACAGGAACGGAAAAACTAAAGCAGGAAGTGATGAGTCTCTTCCCAGAGATAACCGTCATGAAATGGGACAAGGATAGTGCGCCAGGTATCAAGACTCAGAGGACAATTGCTCAGGAATTCCAGCGCCAGAAAATAGATGTGGTAGTCGGTACCCAAATGATCCTCAAAGGACTGGATGTCTCTTCAGTTAGTTTGATCGGAGTGATAAGTGCTGATATCGGTCTTCAGTCTACTGATTTTCGATCTACGGAAAAAACGTTCCAACTGTTAGGTAATATTCCACGGCAACTAAAAGATATCGGAACAAACATATCTTTGATCATCCAGACATACCAACCCAGTCACTACGCTATATTGGGTGGGCTAAGAAAAGACTACGAATCTTTTTATAACCGAGAAATCAGTGATAGACAGAAATTTCAACTCCCTCCATTCACTAAGATAGTCAAAGTCAGTCGAGTGGCTACTGATTCATATTTAGCTCGTGAAGAAATTATGGCATTGTCCCGCAGACTTCGAGAGAATCTAGGTAGGAGTCGAGATATATCGTCTATAGTGGGTCCAGTGCCAAGTCACCCTCACCGTTTCAAAGGGCGATATAAGTGGGATCTCTTACTGGTAGGACAAAACCCAAATGGATTCCTTCACAAGTATAATCTGTCGTCAAACTGGATTGTCGATGTGGATCCTGTATCAGTGTTTTAAGTATTATGAGTGTTTGATATAATTTTCTGGTTGGGAAGTGATGGCAGTTTTATCTTTAAAATATTTACCTGATCCTATATTGCGTAAGAAAGCTCGGCCGGTCGCTAAAGTCGACCAGGTTATTGGTACGTTGATCAACGACATGTTCGATACCATGAGGGAAGCTGGTGGTGTCGGATTGGCAGCAAATCAAGTCGGTGAACTTTTACGAATAGCAGTTATTGAGATACCAGAAGAGCCTCCATTGGTATTGGTCAACCCTGAAGTCACGCGAAGAGTGGGCCGTAGAGAGGTTGAAGAAGGTTGCCTTAGCGTGCCGGGCTATAGTGGGATTGTGAATCGATCTATAAAGACTAAAGTTAAGGCATTAGATGCAGATGGAGTGCCGTTTCGTATTACTGCTGAAGGTCTTTTATCACAGGCTCTTGAACATGAAATCGATCATTTGAATGGAGTTTTGTTTATTGATCATCTTGTTGAGCCTGGAGAATTAATTCCTGTCTCTGCTTCAGAAGAAATGGAAGATTAGTAGGATTACTGAAGTCCAAAACTGCAGAGCAACAGTAACCTATTCATGGCTCCGAGCTATGACAGGCTCGGGTAAAACTTTCAATATAAGTGAAATTATTTTTGTAAATCGTTTTAAACCGTAGGTTGAACGTGCTACAATGTGCTTACGGTTTATGCTATAAAACGTATGCTTCAAAGTTTATTTGAGGCTTTAGAATGGATATATTTTTTTTAAGGAAGCGTTCCTTTGCGTCGGATAAGTTATCCAAAGTTAATATTTACGCTTGCAGTTTTCGCTATCGGCATCAGTTCATTGCTTGTAGAGCAGATAAACATACCACTTGGTGGGACTGATTTTAAACGCGGAACTCAAGATACAGTGGTTGGTTTGCAGCTTGGCTTAGATCTTCAAGGTGGAAGCCATTTGGTTTATCAGGCTAAAAGAACAGCCCCGACTCAACGTCAAGTAGACGCCGCCTATGATGCTTTGGACGAGACCTCTGGATCAATTTTAGATAAGGCCCGGGCAGTTGAAAGGGTAGGTAGTGATGGTATGTTACTACTGGCATGGCAGAAAGATGTAGACAGTGTTTTAGAGGGTTTAGACGACAGTGAAGGCCGTGAATTAAAACTAACAGCACAGCTAGAATTAGGTACCACTTTAATTTATGAGGTTTTGGCTTCCACTGGGAGCAGAAGTGTGGTTACGGAATATGTCGGCCAAGTTCGAACTGCCTTAGAGGAAAATAACTACCAGGATTTTCTAGTAACACCTATGGGTAAACGCAATATACTAGTAAATATTCCTGAGCAGGATACATTAGTAGCACCGGCAGATGTCTTGAGCGTCATAGGTGGAATTCAACTCAATGAAGCTTTGATTCCTTCTTGGGCTGAAGGCGGATTATTTTACTGGGAAGCGCAAGGTGACGAACCAACTGAAGATCAAATAGAGGGTGTGATATCTACTATTAGGAGAAGAATAGACGCATTCGGGGTTACTGAACCAGTTATTCAACTTCTTGGAACAGACCGTATTCTGATCCAGTTGCCTGGCATAAGCGATTTAGAACAAGCAAAGAGCCTGATTGGTAGGACTGCTAGATTAGAATTCAAGGAACGGGAATGTGTGGCCCAGCCATGTAATATTATTGGGAATTATATAGATAAAGAAACCGGACTTACAGGCGACGCCCTGCAGAGATCATATGCAAGTCAAAATCCTACTACTGGAGCACCAGTTGTATCATTTGAGTTTAAATCTGATCCAGCTAGGGTTTTTGCAGAATTAACGACTCGTCTTTCTAAGACAAACGATGCTATAGCCATATTCTTGGATGGGGATGAGTTGATAGCACCAGTAGTTAGGCAAAGTATTCTCACAGGATCGGGATTTATAGAAGGTTCCCAATTGTCACCTTTCTCTCCGGATGAAGCTAGGACGTTGGCCATTCAACTCGAATCAGGTATTTTACCCGTATCTATTGACTTGATCCAAGAGCGAGATGTGGATGCAATTTTGGGGAAAGAATCGCTCGAAAATAGTTTAATTGCAGGTTTAATAGGATTAGGACTTGTTTTTCTCTTCATGACTTTGACATATCGCTTGGCAGGCATAGTAGGTTGTCTGGCTTTGAGCTGGTATATCATAGTGGTCATCGCGATATTTAAACTCATTCCTGTCACCTTAACTTTATCTGGTGTGGCAGCCTTCATACTTTCTATTGGGCTAGCAGTTGATGCCAACATTCTGGTTTTTGAAAGAACAAAAGAGGAATTGCGCCTAGGCCGAACTTTAATGTCAGCTGTGCAAGTTGGTTTTAATAGAGCATGGTCTGCTATCCGAGATGGCAATGTCTCCACCATGATAACCTGTGCAATTCTTTTCTGGTTTGGACAGCGTTTAGGTACTAGTGTGATCCAGGGTTTCGCTTTGACTCTGTTTATTGGAGTTGCCGTGAGTATGATTAGTGCAACTGTAGTAACACGAACACTGTTATTGATTACTATTATTAGCCCGTTAGGTCGACTAAAAGGGTTGTTTACCCCTGAGGGTTTCCATTTAACAGGTAAGATTTCTACGATAGATTCTGCGAAACAAGGTGAAACCCTATGAGTATCATCAAGACTCGACGAATCTTTTTTGCTCTTTCAGCAGTGCTTTTGCTAGTATCAGTTGTTTCATTGATAATGCCGCCTGCATTGAATCCAGGAATAGATTTTTCCAGTGGCTCTACTTTGGAGGTTCGTTTCACAAAACAAGTGAACGAAGATTCTATTAGAGATAAACTAGCCTCCCTCGGACACCAAAATGCAATGATTCAGAGCATGGGGCAGAATGAATTTTTCATACGACTGAAATCTCAGGAAAGCGGTCAGACACTTGATAGAGGATTGATGTTGGATGCTCTTCAGGAAATTGCCATGATAGATTCCTCTAACTTTGATTCGGTTTCTCCTATAATAGCCATTGAAACTGTGAGGAATGCGACTATTGCGGTGGTCGTGGCTGCTATAGGGATTTTGCTGTACATCACATGGGTATTTCGGGCAGTGTCGCATCCTTTTAGATATGGAGTCTCGGCTATTATTGCGTTGATCCATGATGTGGTAATCATCCTCGGTGTCTTCTCGGTACTCGGCAAGATTACAGGGCTAGAAGTAAACGCGATGTTCATCGTGGGAATATTGACAGTAATAGGCTATAGCGTTAACGATACGATTGTTGTTTTTGATAGGCTGAGAGAGAATTTATTGATTGATTCTGCTAGGTCCTTTGAAGAATCGGTAAACGTAAGTATATTAGAAAGTATTGGCCGATCTTTAAACACTTCTATAACTACATTGGTGGTTGGTTTTGCCTTATTACTATTTGGTGGCACCACTATTAGAGAGTTAGTGGTTGTCTTAATAGTAGGAATTATATCGGGAACCTATAGCTCTATTTTTGTTGCAAGTCATTTATTGATAGCTTGGGAAAAAAGAGAATTAGCCGGTCTTTTAAGTCGTATTCCATTTCTTGGGAAAAGACGATCCACTCTTTAAGAACGTAGGATTTTTTGTACCGAGATGCTTGTAGCGCATGCAGATACTAGGGCAATAGGGTAGTTATGCGAATTGGAGCTCATGTGTCCTCCTCTGGAGGATTAGATAAGGTTATTGATAGAACTCGCTCTATTGGTGCTGAGCTGTGTCAGATCTTTTGTTCCTCGCCTCAAAGTTGGGCTTTTAAGCATTTACCCATAGACCAGTTGCTTTCTTTCAAACAACAGGCTTTTGAGCATAATATCGGTCCCAATTTTTTACATGGGATTTACTTGTTGAATATTGGAGTCAGTGATGAGGATAGGTGGAACAAGACTATTCAAAGTTTGGTTAATTATATGGAAGTAGCTTCTCAGACTGGGATTAAAGGGGTGATTTTTCACCCAGGAAACCACGCAGGACTAGGCTTTGATAAGGTTCTAGATAGATGCGCCCAGGCTATTTCGAAAGTTTTATCCTCATCCTTAGGTTCTGCTGAGCTCATCATTGAGAATTCTGCTGGTATGGGGAATTCCATTGGATCCAATTTTTCCGAAATCGGCACATTAATCAGAAGTGTCAATAATAATCGATGCAAAGTTTGTATTGATACGCAGCATTCTTATGCTTCAGGTTATGATATAACCAGCAGAGAAGGGCTTAACCAAACATTGCAGGAATTTGAGGATCATATAGGTTTCGACAAACTGGCTGCAATTCACGTCAACGACTCTAAGAAACCACTTGGATCAGGAGTCGACAGACATGAGAATTTAGGAGAGGGTTATCTTGGCTTGTCCACTTTCGAGAATTTAGTGACTCACGAAGCTTTAAAAGATATTCCATTAATATTGGAGGTTCCTGGACAGGATCGAAAAGGACCTGACCAGCAGAATATTGATATTCTAAAAGGGTTTAGAGAAGCTGCCTTTAATTAAGATATTAAAGAATCCTCCAGGATATGCCTGGCAGTTAAAACGTTTTACGGAGTACTCAGTTGCAAGTTTAGGATTCTGTTATTGTTACAGAAACAAGCTTGTCGCCCGGCTCTACCGCAGTGGATGGATCACGAGTTGCAAGACTCAAAACTACATCCATTGATTGCTCGTCGTCCGTTACCTTACCGAAAACTGTGTGAGCACTGTCAAGATGAGGCTGGGGCTCAAAGGTTATGAAGAATTGACTGCCACCAGTATTGGGTCCTGCATTGGCCATAGATAAGGCTCCCTTAGTATGGGTTTGATTGGTTCTATTCTCTATCTCATCAGGAATAGTCCAGCCTGGGCCGCCACTGCCTGTACCTGAAGGATCGCCACCTTGAGCCATAAATCCGGGAATGACTCTATGAAATGTTGTTCCGTCATAATATCCGTCCCTAGCGAGGTTAACAAAGTTATTAACCGTTATAGGGGCTTCTTTCGCAAATAGTTCTATTTCGATTTTGCCCTTATTTTCGATCGTGAACGTCGCGGAATATGATTTATTCGTAGAAATATTCATTTCGTAAGGTCCCTTTCTTTCTTGTTCAATCTCTGCTTCTGTAGTTGTATCTTCACTTGTACCCTCTTGTTCAATTTCTGCTTCTGTAGTTGTATCTTCATCTGTACTCTGGCAGGCTACCGAAAAACATAATAATAGCCCTAGTGAGATGGGCACAACTATATTTTTTATATTTTTCATAAGCCTGTATTTATCCTTCGTAGTTTTTTCACCGCATTGATTCTACCTACAGCAAAATTATCGGCTGCTAATGCTGTGTTTATGTTTTCCTGTTTTGAAGTTTGGATGACTTGGTTCATAGTCTCGAAGATATCATTGGCTTTGTTCATCGCTCTGTCAAGACTATATTCCGTACCGATCTCGCAGGATATGTTGATGACCCCACCCGCATTTACTATGTAGTCTGGGGCATATAAAATCCCCTGTTTCTGTATAAGTTCCCCTTCTTCTATAGTCTCAAGTTGGTTATTAGCCCCTCCACAGACAATTTGGCACTTGAGCTTGGGAATCGTTGTTTTACTCAGGATACCTCCTAGGGCACATGGTGAGAAAATATCACAGGACACACTGTAAATATCGTCAGGGTCAACGATAGTAACTTGAGGATGATCCTTTATATTATCCAAAGCGGATGAAAAGAGATCGGTTACAATAAGCTGCACTGTTTCTTCTTTGAGTAAATGAACCGACAGGGCTTGCGCAACTTTTCCATATCCTTGGATAGCAATAGTTTTATTTGCGAGAGACTCTGTCCCCCATATTTCCTGAGCACAGGCTTGCATACCTCTGAATACGCCAAATCCTGTTACTTTTGATGGATCTCCGCTGCTGCCATATGATTCCGGTAGGCCTGTGACATGTTTGGTTTCAAGGGCAGTCCATTCCATATCTCTGAGGGTGGTTCCAACGTCCTCAGTGGTAAGATACCGTCCGCCTAGCGTATCAACGAATCGACCAAATGCTCTGAACAGCCCTTCGGTTTTGTCTTTTTGTGGGTCGGCAATTATTAAGGCTTTGCCTCCTCCGAAAGGAAGACCTGCTGCTGCCGACTTATAAGACATAGCCTTGGCGAGTCTCAGGACATCCTCAAGAGCTTCGCCTTCGGTGGCATGTGGCCATATTCTACATCCTCCAAGGGCAGGACCCAATGTGGTATCGTGTATGGCAATAAGTGCTCGCAACCCGCAACTGTTATCCGTATACATGGAAAGTTGTTCGTAGCCAGAGTGCTCCATATAGTCAAATATTTGCATTTTACTAGCTCCTGTTTTGGCGATCACTTGAGATGTGATTTGTGGAATTATAGCATAAGCCTAGAACAGTAGGGTTGTCCTTACTAGATTGGTTTATGGATCAAGGGTTTTCTATGAGAATAAATCCTTTGAGTCAAGCTCTAAGTCTAACGTGGTTGGATTAACTATACTGTTTTGGAAAAGCTTGTAAGATTCAGGAGACCCATACTCCCGAGTACGAACAACTACTGGAACTGGTACCGAGTGGCCAAAAATAAGAGCTTGCTGTTTGGATTCAAGTCGAGATAGGACCTGTTTCAATTCTCGTCCTCCACTGGTCCCTGTAAGAAGAGCATCAACGTCTCTCTCGTTGTCCAGTTGACAAGTGAGTTTTGTACCTATTTGGCTTAGTACTTCCTCCTCTATGACCCCTGGCCTTTGATCTACAATTAAAAGTGTTACGCCATATTTTCTCATTTCTCTTGCTATAGTGCTGAAGATCGTATATTGGGATACGGAAGTCGTCAAAAACTTGTGTGCTTCTTCAATTGTAATTACTAAAGGTTTTGGGGTTTCAGAATTAGTAGCCATAGCTTGTTCGGTTTGGGTAACATATTGCCGGCGAATTCGTCTGGTTAGTAAATTGGCCACCAAGATATAAGCAGCTAGGTTCTCTTCGTAGCGTCCAAATTCAAGTACGACATGAATACCTTGTTCTAGGGTTCTAATTATATGCTGGATAGAATCTCCTTGGGCGTCGTCAACTATAAATGCAAGCCTATTAAATTGATCTAACCTTCGTTTTAAAGACAGCATTGTAGATTCGTGTTCAGAAAGCCTTGCTGATAGATCCTTGATATCCTCGCCACTCATTTTCAGGAACTCATGGAACCAGCTAGAACCGAGTTCCCTCGGAAGTTTATAGGATGCTTGCCTGGCATTTTCAGTCAGGTTCAATATTCCTGCTAATGATTCGATATCTTCAGGTTCTATATCTTGATGTCTTATTGTTAGATCAAAATCAGGAGCTTTTTTTCTCATTCGGGAGAATTCGGGATCCAGTGAGAAGACTGCGACTTGAGAATTGAATAGTTGCTTTAATCCCTTAACTGGATGGCCTTGTTCACTAGAACCTTGCCACCCATATTCGTTGTGCATATCAAAAACTAAGTTAACAGCGATATCTTTCTGGACGATGCCCGCTAACAGAATTCTGGTAAGGAAACTTTTCCCAGTGCCACTTTTGCCAAAAATACCGTTTGATCGTTTAACAAACTGTTCCAGATTCAGGCATACCTGGGCAGACTCCAAAGCTAGGGGGCTACCTATCCATATATGTCGATCATCCTCATTTCCAAATACGTAGGAAACATCTTCAGCAGAAGCTTGATATACCATTGATAGGTGTGGTGGTATAGTCTTAGCTATTTCCGGCCCATCGAGAAGACTAGCAGCATCTCCGGCTATGATAACAACGGGTCTGACTTTAATCACTGAAAACGCTGACGTTTCCACGATAGTTCGGGTTACTTCTGGAGTTTGTGCTACGGTTGTAATGTCTTGCAGCTCCTGATTAGCCCATTCCAAACGCATATCTGTTATGTATCCGAAAAATCGTTTACTTTGGCCGTCGATTGTAACAGGTGTACCAACTTGGATATCTTCAATATTAGTCCCTGAACCTATCTTGACCAGTAGTCCCTGTTCGAGTGATCCATTGATAACGTGACCAAGAAAGACACGAGAATTGTCTTGGTTGATCATAGTTTTAACCTTCTGATAATGAGTTTGAGCCTATTGAGATCAGAATGGAAGAGTTGGGCGAGTTCTTTTACGAGTTTTTGTGTAAAGGTAACGTGAGCTGGGTACAGATCTAACATAAACCTTAGTGTCGAAATCAGTAATTCATCCGCTTGTCCTACGGCGGAGATACTTCTCGCCGCTAGTAGGGATAAGAAATCTAATTCTGTGAAAAAGTGATCAAGTTCACTTTGGGAACAACTAAATACGAACGCGTGTATCTCAGGAGGTCGCGCAGGCAAACCGTAGGATATGTGATTGTCTTTCAAATATCCCATTGAGACTACTTCAAAACTTGTGACCAGGAGCTGTGCAATTTGCGGGTTGTTTGCATATAGTTCAGTTATAGATGTTTCGTCTTTTCCTCTAGCGATTGCTTTTCGGTCAGAATTGAGACCTTCAGTGCTTACATATGAAACAATTCCGAAAGTTGGGTTGTCTGTGCCCACCCTAACCAGTGTGCCGATAACAGGTGCTTGATAAAGGTCATAGCATTGAGCAACGAATCCGTTAGAATTGGACTCCACTATTTCGCCTAATCGATTCTGTATACTCATATTCATAGAAATTTTCTCAGTAAAGTTGTCTTAGGCTTGATGTGCTGGTTCGATTTTAAATCCATCGGACTTGTTTGCTCGACGATTTTTGAGATCCGCCAATAGACACATCTTGATTAGTAAGCATGGTTTCAATTATAGCGTTAAATGCATTTCGATTTTGAGGAGTTACTACTGCTTGTTCATGTGCTTCAGCTAAACTTATTGGATAACCCAGTCCTTTGTCTACCTGGTCTAGAATAAGGCTGTGTGTTAGGTCTACGAGAGCATGGTCAGAGGCTACCCAGATAGGAATTTCAATTCGGGCTATCTCCTTACCAGTGTTGAGATAGAAAAACCCGATCTCATGGCCCAAATAATACTTTTGTATGACTTGAGATGTTGAAAAGAATATTTCCGACCGTTGACCAGTGCCTAAGAAAATCGAAAAAATATCCTGATCGGTGATGCTGTTAACAGAGTCACAAGGTCTTGTTCCTGCATTTAATGTGCCACAGTGACGATCACAGTTGATAGGAGAATATGGACAGATGGCTAATCTTAATGTGTTAACAACATCTGTTGATTTGGGTGAACTAATGTATGAGGCAAGGCTGGTCGGGCTCTTAATTGACTTCTCCTTAATTCGGTCCAGTGAGGGTATCAAATACGTATTGATTAGATAGTCTGTAACGCTTGTTGGTAGAGAATTAGCTGTGATTGTCCAAAAAATTAGCGTTCCATCTAGTAGTGCTAATGTAGGGATTTCATCCACATCAGTGGCTATAGTTTCACTAAGCGTTTCTAATTCTCGAAGGGATCTCTTGATCCCCAAAACTGCTCCCTCAATAGGAACTGAACGGGTACTATCCTGATCCTCTATATATAATTCGTTCTCACTGACAGCTATCTCAGGTTTACTTTCAAGAACAGCCGAGGAAGATTCGCCATAAGTAAGGATTACCTTTCCTATGTTAATTAGGTGATACATCAAAGGTGCATGTCTGCTTACGTCGATCTGGGAACCATCTACTGCCATGACCTTGTAGTTATTAGGTTTAGCGGGCTTTGTGTACTTGCCAGCAAGACTTGTATGAATTTCTGCTGCCATCCAGGTGAATTTACCAGATTGAGCTTTTTGCATTATCTCTTCATGGCTCAGACTGCTTAATAGCTTGATTGCCTTTATTGCTTGAACGGAGCCTTCTGAATGTCGGTTCATTATATGTGCCGTCTTTTCTTGCAACTTGGCGAGTGCTTGTACTAAATCAAGTGACATTATGGATTTAATTCTCCAAATTGTTATTCTAAGATTTCAACCATGCCATGGTTGAATGAGAGTGATTTGCTTCTATATGACAGGGTGATGTTCTTGAATCGAGATAACTCGTTTATCATTTCATGTATTCTTTCGAATTGGATAGATGAAACATCAGTTGCTAGTCTATTGGAGCGCATTACTTTCTCTCCAAATAGCGTTCTCTGACTGCTTTTTCTAGCCTCAATGATTAAGGACTCGAAAAAGTTCTCAAAGACTACTTCAGCAGCATATCCTGCGTCATCTGTTTTTGTTAAGGGAATAAAAGCTAAGTGAAACTCAAGTTTTTCCTGTACTTGGGTATCCTTAATAATGAGTCGGAGTGGTATATTGGATTTTTGGTCATCTATGACTGTTCGAACAGTAGCCTGAATCGACCGCAGGATACTTGAAAGCCCGGAAACCGGTATATTTTGGGCCGGTAGCGCTAGTATGAGTGGGTCTTGATCAATTGTTTCTGATGATTGCAAATAATCAAGAGGGGCGTCATCTAAGTTTTCTTGCATCTCCGACACGTTGCGTCAAACCTCTTTGGTCAAGATCTTCCAGTATGGCCAGCGCAAATTTCCTACTTGTTGAGAACAAATCCCGAACTTCACCAACTGTAATGCTTCCTCTAATCGTTATTTCTTCCAGTATTTTTGAAACAATAGATTTGTGAGTATTCGATTCAAATAGTATGGCTCCACCGACACGCTCGACCTTATTACTTTCAATTAGGAAGGTTACTACGTCTTCCTCAATGGTATCAAGACTTGGTGGAGAGAAAGGTTCTTTGATCAAGTGCTGGATCAGTGATTCAGCGGAGGCGCTTTTTAATGGATCTAAAGATGGGTAGTAATTGGGAACACTTATCGATGATTGTTCAAGTACTAGGCATTTATTGGATATCAGATCTTTAAGGGCGGCAATTGCCAGATCTCTCTGTATCGCTATTTTTTTATAGAGAGATTCTGTGTCGATACCTCTCCTGGAAGGATTTGCTTTGTGAAATTGGGTCACAGTTTCAATAATGGTAGTTTTGGCACGGTTCCATGAAGGTTGATCCACAAGGATAGTGTCGGCATTGATGGCATCATGTTGGTTATTTGGATGCAATATATAAATTTCACTAGCAAAGGATGAGGAGTGTATGCTAGAAATAGCTTTAACGAGATCAGCAAACGGTAGACCTAGTTGTTTACTAAGTTTTGATACGGTTATTGGTACAATTTGTCTCAAAAACTGAAAAAAAGTTTCTATATCTGTCGGGTCCAAAATGGTGTTTAGCCGCCGAATAGTGGTCTGGTCATGTCTTTTGTGCCTACGTGCATGAGAATCCAATATAATTCCACCACCGATGGTAATATCATTTCTTCTAAGTACAAAGTTATCACCTCTTGCTAACACCAATTTACTTTCAAGGACAATTTGGGTCTTTGCTTTGGATCCGGCAATCATTTTATCGGTATCTAATAGTCTGATTAGGCATGGAGTAGTCGCCGCACCCGCAAAAAAGGTAGCTTTTGAATTATGATAAAGTGGTCGAGCAGTGGATTCTAACAGCTGGCATATGGCGTCGACAGCATTTGTTGGGGAAAATAGATCTGGAGTGGTAATGATTTCTCCCCGCTTAATTGATTGCCATGAAACACCTGATAGATTAAGGGCGACTCGTTGTCCTGGATAAACTGTCGTCACCGCCTTTTGATGACTCTGGATCGATCTTATTCTTGCATTTTCTTTGGCGATAGGGAGCTCAACAGACTGTCCTATGCTTAGTTTCCCTTCAATTAGGGTTCCAGTTACTATTGTTCCGTATCCTGAGGCACTAAAACTGCGGTCTACTACTAGTCTTGGGGCATTGAGATCCTGCTTTGGGCTACAAGTGCCTAGCAATGTGTCGATCTGGTTTATTAACCCTTGGATTCCGGCCCCCGTTACGCTGGATACTCGTACGATGTGAGAGTAGTCGACAGAACTAGTACCTAGGAGGTCTCCAAATTCTGCCTCTACTAGTTCTAGCAGATCTGGGTCTACTAAATCAGCTTTAGTGATTACTGGGATACATGCCTTGATATTAAGGAGTTCTAGAATAGATAGATGCTCAGTCGTTTGTGGCATGATTGATTCGTTTGCTGCCACAACTAGAATGGCTAAGTCGATTGAAGCGACTCCAGTCAGCATGTTCTTGATGAATTTAGCGTGACCTGGGACATCTACTATACTTACTTCTCTCCCACTTGGTAGAGTTAACCAGGTGTAGCCAGGAACGATTGTTAGACCGCGTGCCTTTTCCTCTCGAAGCCTATCAGGATCCATCCCTGTTAAGGCTTGAACTAGGGTAGATTTTCCATGGTCAACATGACCAGCTGTTCCTAATGTAAACATAATCGTTATGTGGAAAGAAGCGGATACATATCAGTCGCATTATCCTATATATTATAAGCCCTGTCAGTTAGATGTATCTTGCAAATAGGATCCTATAAATGACGTGAATACTTCATTGGCAAGAAGCCTTCCTTTTTTTGTTAAGCAAAGGTTATTTTTGTTCCAGAAAATAAGATTTTGTTCAAAGAGTGAAGGGAGTTCTTTTGCAAAAACATTAGTGAAACGATCATGGTAAATGGAATGAAATTCATCATTAGTGATGCCTTTATTGAGTCGTAGTTTTAGGAACATGTATTCTGCCATCGATATGTTCTTTGGGATTACTTCAAAGTCAGCTATTAAAGGATTATTTTTGAGGTGATGCAGGAATGGCTTATCGTTACTTTCTAAAATCCACTGGTGTATTAATTTTATATATTGAGTCGGAGACTTTAAATTTGAAAATCTAGTATTTGAGTAAAAGGAATGGGCGCCAGGGCCAAGACCCAGATATGGCAAGTTATTCCAATACTGAAGATTGTGTGTACAAGAATAATCCTCCTTTGACCAGTTTGACAGTTCGTACTGGATGTAATCATTCTTTGCAAGGGCAGATTCAGCATGAATGTATTGATCCGCTGCAAGATCCTCATCAGGCCGTGGCAACTTGCCTGTTTCCAAGGCTAAATACATGGGTGTCTCTTTTTCTAATGTAAGGCAGTATAAAGAGAAGTGCTGAGGATGTAATGCTATGGCTTCACTGAGTGTTTGAGCCCAGATTTCAGATGTCAAATCAGGGACGCCGTAGATTAGATCTAGATTAATATTGTTAAACCCTGCTGTTTTAGCATTTTCGTATGCGTCTATTAACGTAGCTCGATCATGATCTCTACCCAGTATGGACAATATATTATCGTTCAGGCTTTGTGCCCCAAAGCTGAGTCTGTTTATGCTTGAGGTTGATAGGTGTTTAGCATGTTGTGGCGTGAAATCCCTTGGATTGCTTTCAAGCGTGATTTCCGCATTGGTGTCTACATCAAACGCATGAAAAACTGTGTCGATAATGGAGAGGATAAGTTTTACGGGCAAGTAAGAGGGAGTTCCTCCACCAAGAAATACTGTTTTTACGGGAGGATGTCCCAACAGTTGTCCCCATTGTTTGATTTCTAGGTTCAAGGCACTGATATACGGAGAAAATAAATGTTCAATTCGTGCGTATGTATTGAAGTCACAATAAGGGCATTTTTTTGCACAAAATGGTATATGAATGTATAGGGAAATAGGGGATGTATTCATCAATTATTGAGTTCTGTTAGGATGTCTCTGGTTATATAATGATAGACGGATGTTTTACGGGGCATCTTATGATACCGTGAACTTGAGATCAATATGATTTGTCTACTGTTCTCCCGAAACAAAAATCGAATAGAGTACAGATTAAATAAAATTAATGATTAGGATTCTGGCCTGAAGTGATATACATATTCCACGGTGAAGATACTTATAGTTTATTTAAGGAGACTGCTTCCGTTGAACAGAAGTTTGGAGCTGGTTTCTCCGGAGAAGGAGATGTTATCCGATTGGATTTAAAAGAAGAAAGCTTTGAACATCTCCAAAATGCAGTTGCCACAGTACCGTTTTTCGGAGGTAATAGGTTAATTATCCTAAGGAACTTTTTCGAAAAGTTTAGCCCGAGGGTGGGATCCAAAACAACCAATAAAACACAGAAAACTGATGTAAATCTGAATTTCGCTCATCAGGTAAAGCAACTCCTCACATCAAAACCTGAATTCACAACTGTTATTATTGAGTCTCCAGTCAGTCAATTGAAAAATCCCCTTTTTGAAGAATTCACTGCACTTGCTAGTATTAAGCACTTTCCTAGACTAACTGAATCCGATTTACAACGTTGGGTGGTTGGCTATGTGAACCAGAGAGGTGGGAGGATTGCACATGATGCTGCGGCAGTACTTGCGAGTATGGTGGGAGTTGATTTATGGAGACTGTCAAATGAACTAGATAAGTTAATCCTACTCCGTGAAAATGAAATTATTGATGCAGTGTCCATAAAGGAAGCAGTGGTATTTACCCGGGATGTCAATATTTTCACTATACTAGATGCGTTTTTTGCAACTGACTACCTCAAAGCAATTAGGCTGTTAAACGAAATGCTTGGTACAGGATCCAACTATAGCTATGTTTTATCCATGATATCGAGACAGGTAAGACTATTGTTGTTGGCAAAAGAAGCCTCGAGTTTGTCCATGGGGTTAGGGGAAACTCGTTCCCATTTAGGTATAAATAATGATTTTGTTCTAAAAAAAACCCTAAAACAAGCGCAAGGTTACCGTGAATCTGACTTGGTCGCTTTTTATGGGAAGCTTAGGGATTTTGATTTATCTGTAAAAACTGGAAGATTTGATCCACTTGTAGGTCTTAATATTATTTTTGGTGCTGGGATTACGTCTCAAAGAACCACTGGATAGCATGTGCTGTGTGAGTGAGCATAGTGTTTAGTACTTTTTAAGGGTAATTTACCTTGCCAAGGTTACACTGGTGTGCCATAATTATGACCGCAATCTATTAGTTAGCTTTCGGGATAGGTAATTAGTGGACGATTATTTCAGCCAATACGGTCTAGTAGCTATATTCGTTTGTTTAGCTATATTCGTACCCATGAGTATGTTAATTCTCTCTCGGTTGCTTGGCTTAGTAAGAGTAAGACCCTCTAAATTTAATGATGTTAAATTTGAGCCTTACGAGTGCGGAGTTCAGCAGATTGGTAAACGCTGGGGGCAATTTAACTTCAGGTACTATACTTTTGCTTTGTTGTTCGTAGTTCTTGACGTAGTGACTATTTTTTTGTTTCCGTGGGCCTTAAAGTTCAATCAGTTAGGATTATTTGGTTTTATTGAAATGACGATTTTCATGTTGATCTTGCTGCTTGGGTATGTTTACGCCTGGAGAAAAGGAGCATTGCAATGGGATTGAGCAACGATATAGTTGAACTTGATGGATCTGATGAATCATTACTTCAGAGAAGGACATGGAATCTGGATCTTGCCGAAGGTGCTACAGTCGAAGAAATGAAATGGTCTAGTCAGCACGCCATTCCCGATCCGGTAATTGAAATCCCTGAAGATATACGTTCGAGTATAGCTGTTAGTTCAATTGATACACTATTAAATTGGGGTCGTCGGTCAGCCGTATGGCCCGTAGCATTCGGTTTGGCATGTTGTGCTTTTGAAATGATGGCAAGTGCGATGTCAAGATTTGATCTCTCGCGCTTCGGTATGGAGGCTTTTCGGGCAACTCCTCGTCAGGCAGATTTGATGATTGTTGCAGGAACAGTGACTTGGAAAATGGCACCCGCTATTAAACGAATTTATGATCAAATGGCGGAACCAAAATGGGTCATTTCTATGGGTGTATGTGCCACTAGCGGGGGTCCCTATTATCAAAGCTACAGCGTGGTGCCTGGGGTTAACCATATAGTTCCTGTTGATGTTTACGTTCCAGGTTGTCCCCCGAGGCCGGATGCTCTTCTGTACGGAATAATGGAGCTGCATGAGAAGATCAAGAAGTACAGTATTAACAATAGACGGGCTGGAGCATAGATGACCGAGGTTTTAGACCATACTAAGCTTGCAAATATTGTCAGGAACGGTATTAAGGGAAGTGTCTGCCGGGAGTCAACAGGTGATCTAAGTGTGGAGCTCGAAAAACTGAGAGACGTACTGGGATTCTTACAAAAAGAAGAATCCTTGGATTTTAAGTTGCTCAATTCCATTACTGCGGTCGATTACATTGAATTCTTTCAGCTGGTTTATCATTTGACCTCATTAACACACAATCATTGCGCGGTTATTAAGGTTGATATTTTTGATCGTTCAAACCCGACTGCTCCGTCAGTGATTGATATTTGGCGAGGAGCGGATTACCAAGAAAGGGAGATCTATGACTTGATGGGGATACAGTTCAAAGACCATCCTAATCTGAAAAGACTTTTGTTGTGGGAAGGGTTTGACGGACATCCTCTCAGAAAGGATTACTTGGAACCCCCTCTTCCCTATAATTGGCCTCAAGGCGGTTAAAGGTTTTTTGTATGAAGACTGAAGCAATAACTGTAAATATTGGGCCCCAGCATCCTAGTACGCACGGAGTATTTAGGCTGCGAGTCACCTTTGATGGAGAAGTCATCCAAGATGTTGAGGCTGTGTTTGGTTACCTTCATAGAGGCTCTGAAAAATTAGCAGAAGAACGTACCTATACCCAAGTTATTACTTTGACTGATCGTCTGGACTATGTTGCATCAATGACTAACAATCAGGCATATGTTTTAGCTTGTGAAAACCTGATGGATATAGAAGTTCCGGAGAGAGGTCAATACCTCAGGATGATAGCAGCTGAATTACAGCGTATAGCTAGTCATTTTGTGGCTACAGGATTCCTTTTGCAAGATTTAGGCGCAATGGCAACTCCTTTGATGTACGGTTTTAGAGAGCGTGAACGTATATTGGATATGTTTGAAATGCTTTGCGGAGCAAGGATTACGAATACATATATGAGGATAGGAGGGGTTTTCCAGGATGCTCCAGAAGAATTTTGGGGTTCATTAAGGAGTTTTCTGGATGGTATGCCTGGCTTTTTGGACGAGTTTGACTCTTTGCTCAGGGGTAATGAGATTTTGCTTGCTCGTACCAAGGATATTGGCGTCCTAGAAGCTAGTGAAGCTATTAATTGTTCGGTGACTGGGCCAGTTTTGCGATCGACGGGTGTTGCTTGGGATTTACGTAAAGTTGATCCATATGAACTCTATCCACGGATTAAATTCGACATACCAATAGGGACCAACGGAGACAATTATGATCGTTTTGTAATACGGCTGGCAGAAATCAGGCAGAGCATTTCAATAATTGATCAATGTTATGAACAGATTGAAGCGGGTCCAGTACGTTCTACTAATGAATTGCTGTTTTATCCAAAAACTGGTGATGCCTATGGAAAAGTGGAAGCACCAAAGGGAGAATTAGGGTTCTATTTGGTTAGTGACGGTGGAATAGCTCCTTATCGATGCAAAATTCGATCCCCATCCTTGATTAATTTGACTATGATCAAGGATTTACTGATAGGATCGAAATTGTCAGACATGATCGTGACTCTTGGAAGTATTGATATCAATATGGGTGAGGTGGATAGGTAATGTCTGGAAGCTTTCTGGAATCTAATGTGATTTTCCAAGAAATCTACTGTGTTTTAGCGGGTAGTAAGTACGCTGGTGAAAGTTGCTCTGCGCAAGGGCTTTTACCAGTTGGATATGACTGGATTGGTTTCTTTATAGCTGGGTTTGCTATCATGTTTATTCTAGCGAACGCGTTTATGCTTGGTGCTGCTGTTTTTGTCTATTCCGAGAGGAGATTGCTAGGAAAGTTTCAATTGCGTACTGGGCCGAATCGTGTAGGTCCTTTTGGCTTACTTCAACCTATAGCTGATATATTAAAGCTTTTGATGAAAGAGGATATTGTCCCAAATGGCGCGGATAAACCTGTCCACACGCTTGCCCCGATTGTTATGCTGGCTCCGGCAATTCTTGTTACTGCAGTTATCCCATTTGGCAGCGGCTATTTCTTGACTGACTTGAATGTGGGATTGTTATATATCGTAGCTGTGTCAGGTATGATAACTATCGCAATTTTTATGGCAGGATGGAGTTGTAATAATAGGTATGCTCTTTTTGGTAGTATGCGTGGCGTTGCTCAATTAATAAGTTACGAATTACCTATGGTGTTCTCTATGGTAGGTATTCTTATTTTAACTGGTTCACTATCCCTGATTGATGTTGTCAACGCTCAAGACATCCCGTTTATTTTGGTTCAACCAATGGCGTTCGTAATTTTTCTGATTGGCACATCTGCTGAATTAAATAGAACTCCTTTTGATATCGTTGAAGCAGAGTCTGAGATAATAGCAGGCTATCATACTGAGTACAGCGGTATTAAATTTGCACTGTTTCAAGCAGCTGAAATGGGAAGTATTCTAGTCAGTGGAGCGGTAGTAGCCACATTATTTCTCAAAGGTTGGGAAGGCCCGTTTCTGCCTGGACCTATTTGGTTTTTGATTAAGGTTTATGGGTTTGTTTTTTTGATGATATGGGTTCGTGCTACTCTTCCGAGACTTCGAGTTGATCAAGTCATGGGATTTGCCTGGAAGTTTTTGTTGCCACTGAGTTTAGTCAACATATTTGTCACTGGTGCGTCGGTGTTTATTTTAGGAGACATGGAAAATGGAGTTAGGGTTTTGGACAGCGTCGATCTGTTGCTAGTAGGCGCTATTAATTTACTGTCTCTTATTGCCTGTCTTGTGCTAGCAGGGTTTTTCATGAAAACTAAGGCATCGGGGGGACGGAGTAGGGAAATTTTGGTATCGGAGTTTGATCCAGCTGGAAGAGAGGTTCTCACATGACTTATGGATTAGGACTGTTCAAAGGAATGCTGGTAACTCTTAGGAACTTTTTCCGACCTGTGGTAACGGTTCAATATCCTGATAGAAGAGTAGGGATATTTTATTTAGCTAAAAAGGCAAATATATCAGTTATCAGGTTCTTGTTAGAAAGTCCCCGTGAATCTGTTAAGTCGTTACTGGGGTTAGTGAGAGTCCCTGTTTATGTCGAGCAAAATCCTCGTTTTAGAGGTGAAGAGTTTACATGGTATGAGGACCGATGCACTGGATGTGCAAGCTGCGCCAAGTACTGTCCTTTAGGAATTATTCGAATAGAAACACACGAGAGTGGTGAATATTTACAAGAAGGACAAAGTTACTTTGTGGACACGTTTGATATCGACATAGGGCGTTGCATGTTTTGTGGTATTTGTGTAGAGGCATGTCCATATGACGCCTTATTTATGGGCACTGGTTTTGAAAGAGGCAGGTACCAACGTTCCGAGCTTGTCATCCCTATTGAGGAACTCAAAGCAGCGTCAAAAAGGCCTAGCACTTGGTTCCGCCCGCAATTGGAGAGCCAGAAATTTGATCCATGGAAGAGTGAGGCAGACTGGGAAACAGTGGGTAGGGAGGCATACAAATGGCATCCCAAAAGACCAGCCCAGTCAGGGAACCCAAACCAAGAGGATCAGGTGAAGGAATAATGATACAGGAACTGACATTTTGGGGTTTCGGGTCTTTCGTGCTTATATGTTCTTTTTTGGTAATACACACAAGGAATATATTCAGAGCTGCATTAATGCTGGTGGCTTCTTTTCTCGGTGTAGCTGTTCTATTTGTTATGCTCCGGGCGGAATTTCTAGGGGTAATTCAGATATTAGTCTATGTGGGCGCAATCGCCATCTTGATTATCTTTGGAATTGTCATGACTCGTGATAGTGAGCAAGGCAATCTCCCTAGTGGCAATACGTTCTTTGGTGCTTTTGTAGGCACAGCAGTCGGACTCCTGATTGCAATTACAGCTGTCAACACCACTTGGGAATTAATTCCTTCGGAAAGCGTGCTTCACTTTCAGAAGCTCGCTAATGATTCTCCCCAGATTATCGGGGGATTATTGCTGAATCAGTTCATGCTGCCTTTTGAGCTAGTATCAGTAGTGCTATTAGCAGCGATTATTGGGGCATTAGCGGTAGTGAGGGATTGAAATTCAGATGATTACGTTTGAACATTATTTAATATTGTCCGGAGCTGTATTTGCTCTAGGTATTTACGGAGTACTTACTCGGAGAAACTTGGTTGCTATTTTCATGTCTATTGAAATTATGTTTAACGGTATTAATATCGCCTTGGTCTCAATAAGCAATTTTATTAATCCTGCTTTATTGAGAATGCAGTCTGTAGAAACTGTTATGCCAGATGTTGCTCTTTCCGGACAAATCTTTGCACTTTTTGTTATTACTGTGGCAGCAGCGGAAGTGGCACTTGGCCTCGGGATTGTAATGATGATTTATAGGAGGAGACAATCTGTTGACGCGACGGATCTGGTTTCTTTGAAACATTGATAGCGAGCTGGTTACATACGGCGTTAAATTTACAGTGTTAATAGTTGAGTGTGTTATGTGGGTTGAATATAAAGAAGCTCCTAACTTAATAATTGCAGAGATGTGGAAAGAAATCCTTGAAGGGGAAGGTTTGCCCACTCGTCTATTGCCTCAAGGTGATATATCGGAGTGGTCCGAGACTGCGCCTTTCCGAGTCATGGTCCCTAGAGGAAGAGAGCATGTAGCGGACGAAATAATGAGGAAATTATAGATGATATCGCAGATACTAGCCTGGGCAATATTCTTTTTGCCTCTGAGTGCATTCCTAATTATATCTTTAGTAATCCGGCCATTTGTGGAGCCGAGATTTCCAAGTGCCCGGAAAGCCAGTGGTGCTATAACGATATCTGCATTACTGATTTCCTTCGTACTGTCTGTTTGGATAATGACTACTATCGAGGATTCTTCTTATCTTGATTGGGATGTTTTTTCTTGGATAACTTTAGGATCCTTCAATTTAACTATTGGTATTCTGCTTGATCCGCTGACATCCGTTATGTTGATAGTGGTTACTGGAGTAAGTCTGCTCGTTCAATTATATTCCTACGAATATATGAAAGATGATCAAGGTTTTTCCAGATATTTTTCCTTCATGGCACTTTTTACCTCAGCAATGTTAGGTCTGGTATTGGCACGAAATATTGTACAAATGTTCGTATTTTGGGAACTAGTAGGCTTGAGTTCCTACTTGCTTATAGGATTCTGGTTTTTTAAACCGTCTGCAGCAGCAGCCGCGAAAAAAGCCTTTCTTATTACTCGATTAGGAGACGTTGGCTTTTTAATTGGGATCCTTTATTTGGCGTCGCAGGGTGATACTCTTGTTCAAGCAGTTGCTGCAGAAGGCCTTGAAGGAGTGAAAAAGTTTAATCCCCTAGATATCGTTCATCTAAACGCATTTGCAGGTGAATTTCCTAAATTCTTGGCGGCTGGTCTTGTTACTCAAGGTATCTTTACTTGGGTTGCTCTGGGATTATTTGCGGGAGCTGCAGGGAAATCTGCACAGTTTCCTCTGCATACATGGCTTCCAGATGCAATGGAAGGTCCTACGCCTGTTAGTGCATTGATTCATGCTGCAACAATGGTTGCTGCAGGTGTGTTCCTCGTAGCTCGTTTGTTTCCTGTCTTTGAAACATCTGTCTTATCTATGAATGTAATTGCTCTTGTTGGAGCTTTTACTGCCGTTTTTGCTGCAAGTATGGGAATGGTGATGAATGATATTAAGCGAGTATTGGCCTATTCCACAGTCAGCCAGCTCGGATACATGGTATTAGCTCTTGGGATTGGAGTACCGGCTGTAGCTATGTTTCACTTGTTTACTCATGCGTTCTTCAAGGCATTGTTGTTCTTGGGAGCTGGTAGTGTCAGTCATGCTGCAGGTACATATGACATGAGACAAATGGGTGGATTACGGAAAGTTATGCCTGTCACATATGCCACATTTATGATTGGTTCACTTAGCTTAGTAGGTGTTTTCCCTCTAGCTGGATTTTGGAGCAAAGACGAAATTTTAGCTACTGCCTTGAACCAGTCAGGGCTGGTGGGTGTGGTAGTTGTAGCATGTGCGTTTGCAGCTGTATTGATGACGGCATTTTATACAACCAGGGTCATCATACTAACTTTTCACGGTGAATTTAGAGGCAGGCAAGGATCCGAATCACATTTGTCTGCCAATAAGGCGCAGGATAGTCATGCCCAGGATGTACATTTAGCGGAGTCTCCATTCTTGATGGTGCTACCTTTGATTATTTTATCCATTCCTGCTGTCACTGCTGGGTTTTTGGCTAATCCGATAAACGATACTTGGGGATTAGGAATAATCCCAGCCCATTGGTTTTCGCATTTATTGCATGGGCATACCGTAAAGTTTAGTATGACTGCAGCTTCCATTTCTACTTTGTTAGCCTTAATAGGAATAGGTTTTTCTTATTTACGCTATGCTAAGTCTAGTAGGGTACAGAAAAAGGATGCTGATGAGGGGCTGGTCTATAGAGTGCTTAGTAATAAGTATTATATGGATTGGTTGTATGAAGACGTAGTGACGGTAGGTCTGTTTTATCGTAAAATCTGCACTATTTTATATTGGATTGACCGGTTTATTATTGATGGCTTGGTGACTCTTACAGGCTGGCTTGTGAAAAGCTGCTCCCCTGTAATCGTTAGAGTACAAAATGGTCAGTTACAGACTTACGGAACAGGGATTTCACTCGGAATTTTGGGGCTAGTTATTGCCTACCGAGTTCTAGGACTATAAGAATGATGGAATATGTGAATTGATGTTAAGTGCGTTTGTTTTTATACCTTTAATCGGAGCTCTAGTTATTCTGGTTCTCTTAAGGTCATCACTGCTCATAAGGAGTTTTGCACTCCTGACTTCATTAGTGCATCTGTTGTTGGCTATTTCCATTTTCGTAATTTTTCAACAGCAACACTCAGGTTCTACCGATCCAGTAATGGTAGAAAAACTGGGTTGGATTAAATCAGCAATACCATCTTTCCCTGCGGAATACTTCCTTGGATTGGATGGATTAAGTGCTCCTTTGGTTTTACTCTGCGGCCTTCTTGGATTCATATCCGTATGTGCGTCTTGGAGGATTGAGAAAAGGGTTAAGTTGTACTTTGTACTGATATTGGTTTTGCTTACTGCTGTATCAGGGGTTTTTGTTGCACTGGATTTGGTGCTCTTCTTTATTTTCTGGGAATTAGAGTTAATTCCTATGTACCTGTTGATAGCATTATGGGGAACTGGTCGGGCTCACTATTCAGCTATGAAATTCTTGATATTCACAGCCTTTGGTAGCGCATTCTTATTTGTGGGTATTATGCTTTTCTTCGTTTCGTTTGGAACATTTAGTATGGTGGAGGAACTGGACATGTCCTTATTGGTTGTTCCAGCACAACTGATTTTCTATATACTTCTCGTAGGATTTGTTATCAAGCTACCAATTTGGCCTCTACATACATGGTTGCCAGATGCCCATACTGACGCCCCTACTCCTATAAGTGTGCTTCTGGCGGGCATTCTGCTAAAGATGGGTGGCTATGGCATCTTGAGGATTAATATAGGTTTGTTCCCGGATGCTGCTAAAGCTGCATCATCTTTTTTCTTTATTATTGGTGTGATTGGCATTTTATACGGTGCAATGATTGTGCTTCGCCAAACCGATCTCAAAAGGCTAATCGCATACAGTAGTGTCAGTCATATGGGTTTTGTCATGCTGGGTATCTCTGCTATGGGGTCAGATTCTATGGATGCTGCATTGCATGGCCTTACCGGATCAGCGATGCAAATGTTTACCCATGGCACAATTACAGGCTTACTGTTTTTCATGGTTGGTGTTATTTACGATCGGACTCATACCAGGCATATCCCTGATTTAAAAGGTCTTTCCCATCAAATTCCAGTGGCTTCTGTTGGTTTGGTAATTGCAGGATTAGCGTCATTGGGATTGCCAATGACTAGTGGCTTTGTATCAGAACTATTGGTTTTCCTAGGAGTATTCAATGCCTGGGGATTTCTGGCTGTATTACCAATTCTAGGTATAGTGATAACTGCTGGTTATATTTTATGGATGATTCAAAGAATATTATTTGGTGAAAGCTTAGCTCGATATAATACTATTGCTGACACGGACTTTGCGGAATTCTTACCGATGATGCTTCTTATCGTTGCTATCATGGTTATTGGGATTTATCCGGCTATTTTGACCGACGTGTTTAAAGTTGAATTTCTCTCACTTTTGAACGGGCTATTCTAAGACAATGGACCAGAAATAAGTAGGATATGATTTTATGAATGTGGATGATGGAATAAAACTATTAGCTCCTGAGATGGTGTTGGTTGCTACTGCACTGGTAGTGATCCTTTGTGATGCTTTCGATGGTGTGATGAGGGTTAAAAACAAGAATTACCTGATAGTGATCGCATTAATTGGGATTATTGTCGCAGTATTAACAGTTGCTTTGCTATGGAATGGAGATATACCCCAGTCGGGATTATTAGGTTCCGTAATGCTTGATAAGTTTGCTTTGTTTTTCAAGTCACTAGCTTTGGGGATTTGTGCAATTACCCTGATTATCCTTAAAGACTGGGTAGCAGTGAAGAACAAATATCACGGGGAATACATAGCTTTGTTGCTGCTGTCCACTGTCGGTGTAATGGTCATATCTTCGGCAACGGAGCTTATTTCTATCTATGTGGCTATAGAGTTGGTTACTTTGCCTTTGATTGCTCTAGTAGCACTTGGAAAAGATACTAGGTCTGCAGAGTCTGGTATCAAGTTTCTAATTTTGTCAGCTTTAAGTTCAGGTTCATTACTTTACGGCTTTGTTCTTTTATACGCCATAACCGGAACAACTTATACAGCTGAGCTATCTAATCAGATCATAAATGGCTTTGGTGAAAATTCACTAGCCTTACTAATGGCTATAAGTTTCATTATTGCTGGTTTTGGATTTAAAGTGTCAGCTGTTCCGTTTCAGATGTGGGTTCCAGATGTGTATGAGGGTTCACCTATTCCAGTAGTAGCCTTCCTGTCAACAGCAAGTAAGGCCGCAGGGTTTGCAATCTTTCTTAGACTGTTTCAGACATCGTTTACTCAGGTTGATGTGGATTGGTGGATGCTAATCGCAATTATCAGCGTTGCTTCTATGACTATCGGAAATATAGGTGCTATAGCACAAAGTAATATAAAACGATTATTAGGCTATAGTACTATAGCCCACGCTGGCTACATTTTGGTTGGAGTCACTGTTTTGGTTTCCCCTGCAGCAACCTTGGGTGTCCAAAGTGTTCTTTTTTATATCGCTGGCTACGCTTTCACTAATTTAACGGCATTTATGTGCGTTATGACTATTTCTCATAAAACTAAGAGCGAAAATATCGACGACTTTGCCGGTATTTCTACCAGTTCACCTTGGCTCGCCGCAATTCTTGTTTTGTCCTTTGTTTCATTATTAGGATTGCCTCCCACAGTAGGGTTAATGGGAAAAATATTCCTGTTTAATGCAGCTGTCCAAGCTGATCTTGCTTGGTTAGCACTTGTAGGCTTTCTAAATAGTGTGGTTTCTGCTTACTATTACTTGAAAGTGATCAGAGTAGTCTATTCTACAAGCGAGGTAGCTCCTTCTACAATTAAGACATCACTGGTGTCCATGGCAACCCTGTGTGTTTTATCAATTGGTATTATTTTGCTAGGGATTTTACCAGGAATGTTGCTGGCTGTTGCGGATAGCGCTGCGCATGCTATTATTGGCGGATAATTCGTTGCGGAGCACACCAACCATGGATACTTCCCAAACTTATTTGGATTTAATCAAACATGCTGGATTAGGCATAGTGGTGAAAGAGAATGTTGCTGAAGCTACAACTTTAGCAACATCAATAATCAATAACCTCTGTTCTGATCATGGTTCCACGTGGATTTGTTCTACCTCTCAGCTTGATAAGATGGATTGTCTCCAGGAGGTTCCTTTGATCATCACTATTGGAGGTGATGGTACGATTCTTCGAACTGCTCGTCTTGCATCTACTCAATCAATTCCTATTTTGGGTATCAATATGGGCGGAGTAGGGTATTTAACGGAACTTGAATCTTCGATATCCCTCGGTGACTTGCAGCAATGCCTTAGTGCATTTCCTAGGATTGAAGAGAGGAGCATGTTGGAAATAAGGATTTTAGATAAGGCAATGGTACTCCAACATGGTAATAGTCTCTTTGCTCTTAATGAAGTTGTTGTAGCACGAAATGGAATAGCAAGACTTACTACATTGGATTTAATACTTGATGGTTATGAGTGTGGAAGAATTCGGTCGGACGGAGCAGTGATTGCTACACCGACTGGTAGTACTGCCTATGTCCGTTCTCTGGGTGGTCCAATTGTTTACCCAGAATCTTCTGATTTACTACTATTGCTTCCTGCTTCGCAGAGTGCCAAAATGAATCCCATTGTATTAGGCCCTAATTCTACTGTTTGGTTAAAGCCGGTGATTACTGACTCAGTGGTCGTGTCTGTGGATGGATTTATGGATCATAGTCTTGATAAGAATCAGGTTGTTGAAATTACTGCCGCAGACCGTACAACTAAGTTCCTTAGATATAAGGATGCTCGTGATTCATTTTATTCTAGACTATGGAAAACTGAATAAAGATTTCCTTTTTTGAATACCGAGAAAGAATACTCAAATGTATGAAGAGAAAACTATACGAACAGAGCTGATTTTCACAGGCAACATTCTTTCCCTAAGAGTAGACACTATCGAATTAGGGGAAGGTAAAACCGCCACTAGGGAAATCGTAGAGCATGGCGGGGCAGTTTGTATGGTTGCTTTAAATAACAAGAATCAAATACTTTTGGTAAAGCAGTTTCGGAAACCTATTGAAAAATACCTACTTGAAATTCCCGCAGGCCGACTTGAAGAAGGCGAGGATCCAAGTATAGCTGCAGTGCGTGAGCTGCGAGAAGAAACCGGTTATCGAGCGGAAGACTTAAAATTCATCGGGAAATTCTATACAGCCCCAGGATTCACTGATGAAATAATGTTTGCTTATTTAGCTCAAAAGTTAATCCTAGATCCCCTAGAACCAGATGAAGATGAATTTGTTGAATTAATTGAAATAGATAAGGATAAAGTTGAAGAGATGATTGTTGCTGGTGAGATTGAGGATGGTAAGACTATCGCTGCCCTGAATCTAGCAATGCATCACATTTCTGCTTGAAATCGGGAATTACCCTTATTCGTACGTAATTCCTTGGCATCTCTTATTGAATAGTGCCTGCTGCTTTGTTATAGTTAATATGTTGCGGTAAGGTAAAAATTCAAGACTGAAACTGGGAGAAACCATATGTCTTTTGATTTTGACGTTCTTGTCATGGGAGCTGGATTAGCAGGCATGAGAGCTGCTATTGAGGCTCATAGAAATAACGCAAAAGTAGCGATCATTACCAAGGTGCATCCTGTGAGGAGCCATTCTAATGCTGCTCAAGGAGGAATCAACGCAGCTATGGGTGATGAAAACTCTGATGATTCTTGGGAGGTGCATGCTTTTGATACCACAAAAGGAAGCGATTACTTAGGCGATCAAGATGCAATTGAATTAATGGCACGTGAGGCACCTAAGGATATTTATGAACTAGAGAATATGGGAGTTATTTTCCAGCGTTCATCTGACGGTACCTTGGCAACTAGGGCTTTTGGGGGAGCCTCCCGGCAACGAACATTTTTTGTAGCGGATATTACCGGTCAGGCCATTCTTCAAGTGCTCTACGAACAGTTGATCAAGTACCAAGTACGAGTTTTCGAAGAATGGTTTGTAACCTCTCTCATTATTGAGAATGGGAAATGCTGTGGAGTTGTTGCATTAGAACTCCGAACAGGCAAGTTAATAGATATTCATGCTAAGACTGTGATCATAGCCTCAGGAGGGTGCGGAAGAGCATATGAGCCTACGACAAACGGCTTAGTATGTACAGGAGATGGAATAAGTTTGGCTTATCAGGCAGGAGCTCCTTTGATGGATATGGAAATGATCCAATACCATCCTACTACACTCAAAGGAAATGGCGTTTTGATCACAGAAGGTGCTCGAGGAGAAGGTGCGTACCTCTTGAATTCAAAAGGGGAACGTTTTATGGAAAAATACGCCCCGAAAATGAAGGAATTAGCATCTAGAGATGTGGTTTCACGATCAGAGGCTGTGGAAATTCAAGAAGGTAGAGGAATTGACGGTTGTGTGCATCTTGATTTAAGACACCTTGGTGCAGATTTAATTAGACAAAAGCTGTATTACATACAAGATGTTGCACGGGATTTTCTGGGTATAGATGTTGCAGAGCAACCTGTTCCTGTTAGACCGGGTATGCATTATATTATGGGAGGGATTAAAACTGATACCTTCGGTGCCACATCGATACCTGGCTTGTATGCTGCAGGTGAAGTTGCGTGCGTTAGTTTGCACGGAGCTAATCGATTGGGTGCGAACTCGTTACTTGATACAGTGGTTTTTGGGAGAAGATCAGGAGCTGCGGCTGCAGAATATGCATCTGGAATAGCGGAAAAAACAATAAAGGAGAGTCATCTGAAAGCTGAAGAGTCACGCTTAAAGAAGCTCTTATCTCGGCCAGATAACGGTGACACATGGGCAAAAGTTCGATTGGACTTAGGTGTTGCAATGAATGAGAAACTGGCAGTATTCCGAGAAGAATCAGGGATGAAATCAGTGATAAAAACTATAGCACGGCTCAAAGAACGGTACTTGAGTGTACCGGTTCATGATAAAAGTAAAGTATTTAATACTAATCTCGTCTTTACTCTTGAACTTGGGTTTATGTTAGATTGTGCTGAAACTATTGCCATTAGCGCATTATCGAGAAAAGAGAGCAGAGGAGCTCATTCGAGAGTTGATTTCCCAGATCGTGATGACGAGAACTGGTTGAAACACACTTTGGTGTCTGTTGGTGAAAACAAACCATCAATGTCTTACCTCCCAGTCACTATAACTCGTTGGAAGCCTGAAAGGAGGGTTTACTAATGGATGTTAAGCTAAACGTTCAACGATACGATCCCGAAAAGAAAATTAATTCTGCATACCAGCAAGAATATGAATTGGATGTGCCTGATGAGTATACAGTTTTAGATACCTTGATTAAGGTTAGGGAAGATTTAGACCCTACGTTGGCTTTGCGATGTTCTTGTAGAGCTTCTGTTTGCGGTTCATGTGCAATGAGAGTTAATGGGCAAGCAACCTTGGCATGTAAAACAAAACTAAAGGATGTCATTAAGAATGATGAGGCTTCGGTAGGACCCGCTGGTAATATGCCAGTGATTAAAGATCTTATCGTCGATATGAAACCTTTTTGGAACAAGCTACGGCAGGTAGAACCCTATCTACAGCCGGAAGACGAGGATCCAGTCACTAATGAGCGTCTAGCATCTAATGAATCAATGGTTCATTTGACTGGAGTAATGAATTGCATAATGTGTGGAGCATGCGTTTCTGACTGTACTGCGATGGAAGTGAATCCGGATTTTATAGGACCGGCGGCGTTGGCGAAGGCCTACAGGTTTGTTGGAGATCCGAGAGACGGAGAATCAAAGGAGCGTTTAAAGGAACTTAGCAAAGAGAATGGAATCTGGGATTGTACCCGATGTTTCTACTGCGTCGAAGTTTGCCCTAAGGAAGTAGCTCCCATGGAATGGATAATGGAGTTACGAGATAAAGCTATGGAAGCTGGTTTTACAAATAATTACGGTGCAAGGCATACGTTAGCATTTGTGGGTTCTGTAAAAAACACTGGGCATTTGAATGAGACCCTATTGCCTATTAAGACGTGGGGCTTTTTTAATTTACCTAAGTTGATAGCATTCATGCCAGTAGCACTAAGAGCTATCCTTAGAGGAAAAACGCCACCTCTGATTCATAAGAAAATTAAAGGTTATAAGAAAATTAAGAGAGTGTATGAAAGACTGGAGAGTGAAAAATGAAGTATGCGTTTTTTTCCGGATGTGTATCTAAAGGGGGTTGTCCGGAACTATATCCATCTGCCTTAGAAGTTGCAAAAAGGGTAGGGATTACATTAGATGAACAAGCTCTAGAGGGCGCGGCCTGTACAGGAGCTGGAGTTCTGCAAGAAAAAGATAAAAAATTAGGTGATGTGCTGAATGCCAGAACCTTTGCTATGGCAGAGAAGAAGAAGTTGGCTATTATGACCATTTGTTCTACGTGTCAGGGTGTCATGAGTCAAGCGAGATATCGAATCGTTAATGATGACAAATATCGAGCAGAAATCAACGAAATTCTTGCAGAGGAAGGATTGAAGTTTAAAGGTGATGTAGTTATCAAACACCTCTTGTGGATTTTGGTCGAAGATGTCGGCATTGAAAAACTAAAGCCGTTGATCACACAACCACTGGAAGGCTTGAAAGTAGCACCTTTTTACGGGTGCTATATAGTAAGACCGTCTTGGGCTCTCGGTCTTGATGATACACCGGAACGGGAACGGTCTCTGGAGACTATTATTGAACTAGTCGGTGGAGAACCAGTGGAATTCTCAGGTAAAAACAAGTGTTGTGGTTTCCCTATTCTTACTATAAACGAAAAAGCTTCAGTTAAGATGGTGGCAAAACATACATCGACTGCAAAAGAAGAGGGTGCGGATGCTATGGTGACACCTTGCCCTCTCTGTCATCTTAATTTAGACGGGTATCAACCGAAAGCTTCTTCGACTCAGGATTCTAGTATCGATATGCCTATATTGCATTTACCTCAATTATTAGGACTGTCGATGGGAGTTGATCCTTCGGCCTTGGGGTTGAAGAGACATATTATATCACCAGCAGCAGCTTTGGAAAAAGTCGGAATTAAGACTTAACTTCCCAACTGTTATACGGTTATATTGAGATATGTTCGATTGATATTGAACGTCTATACAATGTGTGTTGTTTAGCTAGAGACTACCTCGATAGCTTTTTTGAAGGCCTGCACAGTGTGCTCAATATCGTCTTGATTATGACAGTACCCTATATACATCTTGTTGCCCCCTTTTAGAACACCATTTTCTAGAAGGGTGGTATTCCATTTGGAGCGATTTTCCTTTTCAAAGGTTTCGTTAGCTGCAAATAGGGTGTCTCTGTAATTGCTGATTGTTCTGTCTGTAAAAAAGACATCAAATAAAACATCTTCCCCGATGATTTGGTGGGGTATTTCAGCATTTGAAAGAAGATCTGCCAAGGTTTTTCGAAGTCTATTGCCTGTTGCAAACATTTGTTCGTATACACCAGGTTCCCTCATTTGATGGATTGTTTCTAACGCAGCTACGCAACTTACTGGGTTTGCTGCAAACGTACCGACTTGTAGAACGTAGTCTTGTTCACCGGAAGATGCATTGTAAAGATCCATTATGTCTTCTCTTCCTGCTATCATTGAGAGCGGTGTACCGCCTCCTGCGATTTTTGCTGTTGCCATCAAGTCAGGAATTACTCCGTAATATTCCTGAGCTCCACCGTAAGCTAATCTAAATCCAGTTACTACTTCATCGAAAATTAACAGGATATCGTTTTCCTCTGTTATTTTCCGTAAACCTTCAAGAAATCCTGCCTTAGGCGGGATGATTCTTTGCATTGGTTCGACTATGACTGCTGCGAGTTCGTTTCGATACTTGTGGATGATTTCAGCAGTAGTTTCAAGGTCATTAAACGGGGCAATTAGCACGGAGTCAGTTGTTTCTTTGGGGATTCCGGGTACATCCGGTATTGGGGTTGGATAATCAGGAAGATCGACTGTATTGCCGCTGATTGATTCTGCAACTGTACGTCGACTGCCAGGATATAGGCTTTGTACTGCATAGTCGTGCATTCCGTGATATCCACCCTCGAATTTTAAAATTTTATCGCGTTTTTTGTATGCCCTAGCGATCCGAAGGCAGTTGAATGTTGCCTCTGTGCCACTTGTGGCATATCGAACTTTATCCGCACATGGAATAGCTTCACAAAGTTCTTCTGCGAGTAAAATGGCAGGTTCATTTTCAACAAAATAGGAAGATCCTCTGTCAAGGTACGTTGCTATAGCATTATTGATTCTTTTGTTAGCATGTCCTAGAACCATGGGACCCGAACCTAAGAGGTAGTCCACATATTCATTGCCACTAAAGTCCCATACCCTGGATCCTTTTGCACGTTCAATAACCATGGCATGCTTACCGGAAAAGGTCAGGTTTCCTAGACTGCCTCCAGGGAGATATTTACTGGCTTTATCTAGTAATTTTTGCTCGTGTTTGCTTCTTTCCTTCATGAGATACCTCTTTATGTATTGTTTGCTGAAAAAGTATTTGAATTCATTGAAGTGAGTGATTTCACGCGGATGAGTTCGCCATAATATCGATAAGTTCTTGTACTGCTGCAGCTGATTGTTTTAATAATGCGGACTCAGAAGTTGAAAGTTCGAATTCAAGGACTTCTTCTATACCGCTGGCTCCAAGTCTGACTGGAACTCCCACATATAGGTTGTTGATGCCGTATTCTCCTTCGAGGTATGCGGCACATGGTAGTATTCGCTTTTGATCATGGACAAGAGCATCAACCATTTCAACTATTGATGCTGCAGGGGCGTAATATGCACTGCCTGTTTCAAGGAGCGCTACTATTTCACCACCACCACCTTGAGTTCTCTTAACGATTGCTTCAATTTTATCCTTCGGAAGAAGTTTAGATACAGGGACACCTGCAATGGTGGTATAGTCTATTAGTGGTACCATGGAATCTCCGTGTCCCCCAAGAACGTATGCTTGAATCTCCTTAGGTGAAATCTTGAGAGCCTCCGCTAGGAAGGTACGAAATCGAGCAGAGTCTAGCACACCAGCCATTCCTATCACTTTGTTTTTCTTTAATCCACTAGATTTAAATGCATGTTGTACCATTGCATCTAGTGGATTAGAAACAACAATTAAGGTTGCTTCAGGGGAATACTTTACTACTTGTGCTGTTACTTCCCCTACAATCTTCATGTTAGTTATAAGGAGATCGTCACGACTCATGCCTGGTTTTCGTGGAATACCTGCAGTAATAATGACAATACTCGATCCTTGCGTATCTCCGTAGTCGGCTGTGCCCTTTATGTGAGCATCCGAACCTTGTACTGGGCCAGATTCTAGAATGTCCAAGGCTTTACCTTTTGCTATACCTTCAGCAATATCTAGTAAAACGACGTCGGCGTATCCTTTCTGGAAAATTAAATGAGCTGTTGTAGCCCCAACATTACCTGCTCCAATTACTGAAATTTTATTGCGCATATTATGACCTGCCTTTTATGTAATTTATCCCTTCGGTATAAATTATGTCGATGCCGAAGCTAGATTTAGGAAATAAGCGCATCGGATCTGACGTATTTATAAAGGTATATTCCCGTGTTTTTTAGGGGGTAGGGTATCTCTTTTATTCTGTAGCATAGTTAAGGCTTTAATTATCTTATGCCTAGTTTCTGCAGGGTCTATTACATCGTCAATATAGCCTCTACGCGCTGCCACAAAAGGAGTTGTGAATCTATCTTTAAACTGTTCTATGACTTTTTTCCGTTCTTTCTCCGGATTACTTGCGTTGGCAATTTGGTCTTTGAATACTATGCTTGCTGCACCATCAGGTCCCATCACCGCAATTTCTGCTGAAGGCCAAGCAAAATTAATATCACTCCGGAGATGCTTACTACTCATTACTAGATATGCTCCGCCGTAAGCCTTTCGAACGAGAACAGTAATTTTTGGCACTGTTGCTTCAGCATAGGCATAGAGTAATTTAGCACCATGCTTGATTATCCCACCGTATTCTTGTTCTTTCCCTGGCATGAATCCAGGGACATCTACTAAGGTTAAGATAGGTATATTAAAACAATCGCAGAAACGAACAAATCTAGCTGCTTTTACTGAGGCAGCGATATCGAGGACGCCAGCTAGATAGCTCGGTTGTTGAGCCACTATGCCAACAGAATGCCCATTAAATCTGCTAAGGCCTACAATGATATTACGTGCATAATTTTCATGGACTTCAAAAAAGTCTTCATTGTCGATAATGCTGCCAATTATTTGCTTCATATCGTATGACTTGTTGGATTCCTCTGGAATAATCGTACGGAGGCCTTCATCGGTTCTCTCTGGATCATCAAGCATTGGTTCTACAGGAGGGTCCTCCATATTGTTTTGAGGAAGAAAACTTACAAGTTTTCGAACATTCTGGAGTGTTTGCTCTTCTGATGAGTTAGTGAAATGGGCTACACCGCTTATTTCTGAATGTGCAGTTGCGCCACCCAACGCCTCATGCGTAATTTCTTCACCAGTTACTGCCTTAATGACGTCTGGGCCTGTTATATACATTTGGCCGATATTTTCGACCATAAAAATAAAGTCTGTGATTGCGGGAGAGTACACTGCGCCACCAGCAGATGGTCCCATAATCACTGAGATTTGAGGAATTACTCCTGAAGCCAAAGTGTTTCGCAAAAATATGTTTCCATAACCTGCTAAGCTCCAGACACCCTCTTGGATTCTTGCTCCGCCTGAGTCATTTAGTCCGATAACAGGAGCACCATTTTTCATTGCCATATCCATTATCTTGCAGATCTTTTCTGCAACTACTTCTGATAATGAACCGCCAAAGACCGTAAAGTCTTGGGCATATATGTAAGTTAAACGCCCTTCAATTTCCCCATACCCAGTAACAACTGCATCTCCGAGGTACTGTCTTTCACCTATGCCAAAATCAGAGGACCTATGCGTTACAAAGGTATCAATCTCTTCGAAAGAATCTTTATCTAGGAGAAGATTAATACGTTCACGAGCAGTGAGCTTGCCTCTATCGTGTTGTTGATCAACTCGTTGCTGACCCCCTCCGAGCATTGCAGTACTTCTCTTGCTTTCAAGATCACGAAGTTTATCAGGGAGATTATTCTTTGTAGAAGAGGTGCTTTTTGCTTTTCGAGTAGCCATTCTTGTCGTACTGTAGAAAATTATGTTTCAAGATGAAGTCACGAATTCACAAATATGAAGCATTGGACTGTGTGGTAACTCGTGCGTGGGCATCCTATCATGGTAACTGTGATTCTGCAAGGAATTATGCTTGTATTATATTGCTTGATTAACCTAATCTGCGTATTCTATTAGCTACTTTGTGAACCAATAGGAGCTTTGTTTTGATCAGTGCTGATAAACCTGAATTTGCATGGGGTGAAAAAACATTTGTTATGGGTATCATTAACCTTTCGCCAGACTCATTCTCTGGTGATGGTCTTTCAGTACCTGAATCTGTACTGCTTAAATTGGAACAGTTTCTGGAAGCTGAGGTTGATTTGATTGATATTGGTGCTCAGTCTACTAGGCCAGGGCATGAGGAAATAACAATCAGCGAGGAAATTCGTCGCCTAGACCTAGTCCTATCTCTGGTCAGGTCCCAAACTGATGTGCCTATTAGTCTTGATACTTATCGTTCTGAGGTAGTTACCTATGGTCTCAATAATGGAGTAAATATCATTAATGATATTTGGGGACTCAAAATGGATCCAAATATAGCAGCTATAGTTGCAGACCGTAAGGCTACTATTATCCTTATGCATAATCAAAATGGGACTTGTTACGAAAATCTAGTGGAAGATATTAAAAGTAGTCTTTCCGAAAGCATGACTTTAGCCCTGGATAATGGTATTGGTAGGGATTCAATAATCTTGGACCCCGGGATCGGGTTCGGAAAAACGCCTCTTCAGAATCTGGAAATAATCCGTAGGTTATCGGAAATCAAGTCCCTAGGATTTCCTATTCTGGTAGGTGCCTCACGGAAGTCTGTTATAGGTTACACTCTTGACTTGCCTGTAGAGAAGAGACTTGAAGGAACAGCTGCAATTAATGCTATAGCTATCAATAACGGAGCTGATATGATTCGAGTACACGATGTCGTTGAAATGAGCCGTGTAGCTAAAATGTCTGATGCGATAGTGAGATTTCGGCCAGACTGATTGTTCCGATGATTCAGCGAAAGATTATTCTTGCATTAGGTTCTAATCTGGGTGATCGTCTAAATCACCTGAATGTTGCCGTCAATCTCTTGAATGACATGATAGACGATATACGGTGTTCCTCTGTTTATGAAACTGCCCCATGGGGTTATGAGGCACAACCTTACTTTTTAAATATGGTGTTATCAGGAAGTTACAGGGGCTCTGCTATATCGTTGCTACGGTTCTGTCAAACTACCGAGCGGATAATCGGAAGAACTCCGAGTTTTATTTACGGTCCAAGAGAAATTGATATAGATATTCTTGTTTATGGCAATAACGTTATCGATAAGGACGGGTTAACTATTCCTCACCCTAAGATGTCTACAAGGGCTTTTGTCTTGATACCGCTTGCTGAAATTCATCCTGAATTGATGATTCCTGGTATCAACATTACAGTAGAGGAGTTGGTCGAACGTATTGAATCTACCACGGATGTGGTCAAATGGGGTTCTTTAGATGGTGTTTCTTAGTTGTTAGTGTTTGTTGGTAGAAGATTTGGGATTCCTTCGTTAATCGGGAATATTTCGTGACATTGTAAGCAAGTCAACTCTCCTTCAAGAATGTCTTGACCTTGCTGATTTGATATAGAAATTTCCAGATCTCCCTTGCAATTAGGGCATGCTAGCATTGGAACGATATCACTCTTCATCTTGTGGTTATCCTTTTCTCTAATTTGATAGGCCTAGTTCAACTGCAAATCTTAGTATTTCCGTTATAAATAAAATAAACAGACCTAGATATGCCACTGTTTGCCACTGAGCTATCCTGTAGGCTATTTTTTTTAATAAGGAAGACTCTTGAGGGTTGTCTAGTTGAGAGGATTTCAGCCTACGCTTTGTGAATATAATACTAATTAGGATAGTCACAAGCAATAATTTTACTGATATAGCTATCAGGTAAAGGTTGTTTAAGTGATTTCCTGTTGCTCGATCTACAAGAATAATTGATCCGGAAATTACTAAGGTCCAGAGACAAATATCGACTATCCGTTTGAAATTTAAGTTGATTACTGTGGTTAAGGAACCTTGTTTTTGCCTATCTTGATGGTTTTGGGTTTTTAGGGCTGGGATCAATATAAAAAGATAAAACAGTGAACCCCCAATCCACATTGAGGCCGATACAAGATGAATCCATCTAATACTCAATAAGAGCACGTCCAAATGATTCATGACTGGAATTCCTTTAAATGTGAGCAGTAGGTATATTGACTAACTATCATCGGTTTCATTGCTTTCGTTTATCAATTGGTCTGCATAGTCTTTCAGTGCGGTAATCCGTTCTTTAGAAAGGTTAGTGGACTCTAGATATTGGGCAAGTAAATTCATCGGGGAAAGATTTTTTGATGATTCAAGACTCAATCGTATTGGCTTGGTTTTTTCCTCCAGAATAGTTTTGATGGACACTTGGTGGGCTGTACTTAATAACTTACGTATATAAGTTTCATCAAAAGCTTCGGATAATTGTCTTGGCATTGTGACTCTTACTCTAACTATTGCTTCGTTTGTGGAGCGCTTAATGAGAGCATCTTCAGTTTTACGAGTAGGATCTTCACCATTTATTACTGTGACGTCTATAGTCTGAAAAGAACGAGCATTGACTTTTTCAAAGTGGAAGCTTGTCAATCTTTCCCCAGCTGGCAAGCTAGGATCCAGGTCGATTACGCAGAATCCTTTGTCCTCTTTTTCCTCACTGAAATCCACTCTTTGAATGCTGCCACTATAAGTTACCATTGGTTGATAGGAAAGGATTTGATGCTTATGGATGTGGCCTAGTGCTACATAGTCAAATACTGGATTAGCAAGCTTGCCTAGCAAGATAGTATGATCTTTCCCCAGCATCATATTTCGTTCAGATCCTGCGGATGCTGTCGAAGCAGTGATATGACCGCATAGGATGGTGGGGAGGCTGTCTGATAAGCCAGAGACTTCCTTGTCCAATAGCCTATTGATTCTTTCCTCTAGCATGTCAGTAACTTGCTCTATATTCAAATCTCTAGTTTCATCCCGTGCAAGAAATGCGGCTCGTTTTATCCAAGGTAGAGCTATCAGTTGAATCACACCCTTGCGAGTAGGCACTCTGTAAGTGCGCAATTGGTCTGCAATGTAGACATTCTCTTTCTCAAGAGTGGGAAAGATTTCAAGGCTTGTGGCTCTTCCTGCCATTTGTGGGGCATCGTGATTGCCGATGACGGAAAATACGGGAATTCCACCTTCCTTGACCAATCTAGAGATCCGTCTTGCAAACTCCCGTTGATGAGTTTGTGAGGGATTGCGTAATTTGTACGCGTCTCCTGCCAAAATAAACAAATCTACATCATGCTCTAGGGAATAGTTAACCATATAATCAAAGGTCGAAAGGAAATCTAGAAGTCGAGTCGAGAAACCGATATATTCTGACCTATCTACACCTGGTGAAAAGTACGGGGGTAACTTTGCGATGTCATCTTCTGTAGCGGGTCTTCCGTAATTTTCAACCCCAATATGGATGTCAGCTGTGTGAATAATCTTCATCAAAGTAATTTTAGATGGGGATTAAGATATAAGTAAGTCTCTACTGATTCCTTGGTATTCAGTTAAACATACAGGTCCAATTGATCTTGGATGTATTGTACAAGATTATCACTTGGTATTCGTTCTTGCTCCATAGTATCACGGTGGCGAACTGTGACGGCATCATCTGTATTCACAGTTTCAAAGTCTATCGTTACGCATAGAGGAGTCCCGATTTCATCCTGCCTGCGATATCTTTTTCCTATAGATTGGGCGTCGTCGTAGCTACATTTAAATTGATTCTGTAGGCGTTCAAATAGAGTTTTTGATTTGGGCACTAGTAAGTCATTTCGTGAAAGTGGCAATATTGCAACTGTAATCGGGCTCATTTTCGGGTGTAACTTCAGTACTGATCTAACCTCATTTTTTTCATTATTGAGTGGCTCTTCGTCATAGGCGTCTAGCAATAATGCAAGGACTGTTCGGTCTACACCAGCTGCAGGTTCGATTACATAGGGGAAATAGTGATCCTGTCTTATTTGATCAAAATATTTAAGATCTCCTTCACTACCATTATCGTGTGTAGAGAGGTCAAAGTCCGTTCTGTTAGCTATGCCTTCAAGTTCTCCCCATCCCCACGGGAATAGAAATTCGATGTCTTTAGTAGCCTTAGCATAGTGCGCGAGCTCCTTTTGGCTGTGCTCTCTAAGTCGAAGGTTTTGTTCTCTTATTCCGATACTACTGTACCAATTGAATCGTGTATTAACCCAGTATTCATACCACTCTGCATCAGTATCTGGTGAAACAAAGAATTCCATTTCCATTTGCTCGAATTCCCTGGTTTTATAGATGAAGTTACCGGGAGTAATTTCATTCCTGAACGATTTTCCGATTTGTGCTATACCAAAAGGCAGTTTTGGATGCATGGAATTAACTATGTTTTTGAAGTTGATGAATATGCCTTGTGCTGTTTCTGGTCGTAACCAAATTTGTGCAGCTTCATCCTCAAGTGGACCCACAAAAGTCTTAAACATCAGATTGAATTGTCTTTCTGGCGTCAAAGGACCTTCGCATTTTAAGCATTTGGTAGGATCAATAAGTTCATCTGATCGATACCTCGAATGGCATACTTTACATTCAGAGAGAGGATCAGAGAAATTGTTAGTATGTCCTGAAACTTCCCATACTTTAGGATTCATGAGAATTGATGAGTCCATACCGTAAATATTAGAATTTTGTTGAACCATAGATTTCCACCAGTACTGCTTGACGTTATTCTTTAATTCAACGCCCAGAGGCCCGTAATCCCAAGTGTTCCCTAGTCCTCCGTAAATATCACTTCCTGGAAATATAATCCCCCTTCGTTTTGCAAGAGAGACTATTGAATCAATGTTTGGAGTAACAATATTTCTGCCCATTCATCTAGTATATCAGTATAAAGTCATGTATGTTTATAAGAGATTACTCGGATTCCTGATTCCATCTCTTGTACCATTATTTTGCTTGGACCATTCTTTAGAACCCAGTGCATCTACTCGAAAGCTGCTTTTGAACGGTATTATGATCAAAACTCTTAACAATGTGTTGGATAGATCCCGTCATGTTTATTATGGTTGGTGGCTATTTTTTGCGGCATGCTTGATCATGTTTTCAAGTGGCACCGCGGGGGTTTCATTGACGAGTCTTTTTGTTAAACCAGTAACAGAAGAATTTGGCTGGAGTAGGGGATTGATCTCAGGAGCTATTAGTCTCGGAACTTTTATGGGGGGACTCGTAGCTCCTTTTATCGGTAGAATCATTGACCAAAAAGGTGCCAGGGTTATATTAACCGTCGGGTGCTTGATGCAAGGGATTTCATTGATTGGTTTGTCAATGACCAGAAATATCTGGAGTTTGTATTTGTGTATATGCCTTGCTAGGGTCAATTTCTCCTCTTTGGTTATTGTCGGGGCACCTACTGCTGTTAGTAACTGGTTTGTTGCTAAGCGAGCAAAGTTATTATCTTTTTTGATTATTGCTGACCGCGTGAGTATGGCTACTTTATCTCCTTTAGCACAGTGGATGATTATTACAGCGGGATGGCGCGTTGCATGGAGTGTTTTAGGGTCTATTTGTATCATTATTGGAGTTATTCCGGCATTTGTACTTATCCGTAGAGCTCCTGAGGATTACGGTTTGTTGCCAGATGGTGTTCGTAAAAATTCGACTATGCAAGATCAAGATGCATATCAGTCTCCGTCTGGAAAGACAGATGAGCTTTCATTTACAGATGCTCTCAAAACGCGGGCCTTATGGATTTTGATGGCAGTGCAATTTATGGTTGGGATGGTAGCAACAGGACTGGGCATACACAGGATCCCCTACCTTTCTGATAGAGGCATTGACGAATCATCATTATCAGGGATTCTCATCCTTATTGCTATTGGGATGATACTGGGAGCGTATTTTTGGGCTACTTTAACAACTAAACTGCGAGGTAATATTGTTATATCAATGAATTTATTTGGGATGGCTTTTACAGTTTTGTTCCTTATGAATGTAAACAGTGCCGAGCTTGCCTACATTTATGCTTTTCTTGACGGTTTAATGATTTCAGGAAGTCAGACGCTTATGCTAGTAGTTATGGCAAACTATTTTGGCCGAGGTATTTTAGGAAGGATACGGGGTATCACGACTCCCGTTTGGAATGCTGGATTTGCTTTAGGGCCACTTTTTGCTGGCTTGGTGTATGATTTCAATGATTCCTACACATTTGCTTTTATCACATTTATTGTATTGGCATTTGTTGCTGGGATTCTAGCTAGCGGAGCACAGAAACCGAAAGTTTACTAGGGTCTGGTGATCTATTTTAATCTTTTTGCGTACTGTTCTAGCAAGCTAAAACTATTTAATAACTTCATCTGTTCTATAGTGGAGCAAGATACTTCTAATAGTCTGGGGTTAAACATTATTATAGATAAACATTTTGCACTTGACAGCGCAACGTTTAATCGGTTTCGGCTGTAGAGGAATGCCATATTTCTAGGGCTGTTCTCCTTGGTTGAAGTAGCCATTGAGATCTGAAGGGGAATACTGCAAATGGGCTTCTTGAATAAACCTCATAGTTAATAGCTGTCTAAGATAAGAAGCGTTAATAAGTTGTGCTAAATGCCAGTACAACGGATACGTGATTAGATTTCAGGTTGACATGCATCCCTAGTGCGTACACAATGATTTTCTGAAAACTGACATAGGAGTATTTGATGCCAACTTTAGACCCGAACTCTAACATTCTAGTGGATACAGAATGGCTTGCTGACAATTTAGACGATCCTCAGTTGCGGATAGTTGACTGTGACGAGCCACTAGCGTATGACCGAATGCATATTACTGGTGCGATCAAGATTCCAGTGTTTCATTACATAAAAAATACCTCAGTGGTTAGCCCTGCAGGTTATGGGGTTAATGTGATGACTGCTGAAGAAGTTTCAGCGCTACTTCATAAAATGGGTATTGGGCCTAATGATAAGGTGGTTGCGTATGATAATTCGCTCAGTCTGTATGCAGCTAGATTTTGGTGGGTACTTAGGTATTATGGCTACCAGTTTGTAAAAATCGTGGATGGAGGCTGGAAGAAGTGGTATAGAGAAGGAAGATCCATAGGATTGGATGTTCTCGAATATTCCGCACAAGATAAGCTAAAACCGAAAACAGATGAGTCAATGATTATTAGTACTGAAGAACTCATTCAATCATATAATCAATCTGATACTGTAGTATGGGACGTACGAAGTCAGAATGAATATATTGGTACCGAAACACGAGGTAACAAAAGGGCTGGTCATATTCCTGGAGCCACACATCTGGAGTGGAAGGATACTATTGATAAGACCACTGGTTGCTTCTTAGATGCAAACACTTTGGGAGATACTTTGACCAGTAAGGGAATTACTCCCAATAAGAAAATAGTGACCCATTGTCAGGGCGGTATCCGGGCTGCTCATGCAGCTTTGACTTTGGAATTACTAGGGTACAAGAACGTTAGGAACTACGATCCGTCATGGAACGACTGGGGTAATCGTCAGGATACCCCTATTGAAACATAGTTAGTAAATCAACTAGTTTATAAGGGCTGGTTCCTAGCCTAGCAAAATTAATCCTTATGGAGGTTAGTAATGAATATAGCATCCAATAGAATCTTGTTAACAGCGAAGCGTTTGGTTGATGGGTCTGGTAACCCTCCTATTGAAAAACCTTATTTGGTAATAGAAGACAATAAGATTACCGAGGTAGGGCAGGGTAGTATTCAAGCCAAGTTTGAAGATGGCATAAAACTGGATTTTAGTGATGCGACAATTATTCCTGGGCTGATCGATACTCACACACATCTCAATTATCCGGGTGATGGAACTCATACTGATGACGTAATGGATCGTGATGATGATGAATTACTGATTCAGTCTATAGCGAATGCGCAGGAGTACCTTCGGCAAGGAGTTACAACTATACGGGATAACGGTGCTAAAAACAGGACAACAATATCTTTGCGTAGAGGGATCCAGCAAGGTTTACTTGAAGGACCTCATTTGGATTTATGTGTCAATCCTTTAACGATTACCGGTGGCCATATGTGGCAGATGGGAGCTGAGGCTGACGGAGTGGAAGAAGTTATTAAAGGGGTGAGGAAACTAGTGAAACTGGAAGCAGGGTACATCAAGGTTGCGGCCACTGGGGGGTCGACAAAAACTAGCCACCGTAATTTACCCGCATACAGTTACGATGAACTTAAAGCATTAGTAGATGAGGCTCATAAATTCAACCTATTGGTGGCAGCACATGCCCATGCGACTGAAGGTATTCTGAACTCGCTTAATGCAGGGGTAGATATGATAATCCATTGCTCTTGGATAGAACCTGATAATACACCCAAATACCGTGCAGACATAGCAAGGAAAATAGCAGATGCGGGAACATGGGTAAATCCGACATTAGACCAGAGTATTGGAAGAAGGAGGGAGCAATTAGTTGCATTAAAGGACAAGGGGGAAATCACTAAAGGGCAAAGTGCAACTCTGGATGTTTTGCAAAACGATTATGAACGGCGATTAGCTGAAGTCAATGAAATGATAAATACAGGTGTACGGATGGTTACTGGTTCAGACTGTGGATGGGCATATGTTCCGTTCAATCGTATCTGGGGTGAAATGAATTTATTGGTAGCCGCAGGGCTATCACCTTTAGAAGCTATAAAGTCTGCTACTCTAGATGCTGCTGACAGTTTAGCTGTGGCAGGAAAAACAGGTACGCTATTCAAAGGGAAGGAAGCAGACATCGGGATATTTACAGGTGATCCGGTTAAAGATGTAAAGCTACTTAAAGATCCAGTTGCGGTGTTTAAGTCTGGTCGTAGATTTGTATAACCAGTCTGTTATGCCTGATGACAATAGATGTAAGGGGTAGTAGGTAAGTGCTAAATACGAATAGAATCATCAAGCGCATTACAGTACCTCCCTTTATGGAAAATATCTATATTGTCGGGGACTTACAGTCTTCCACAGCTATTTTGATAGACCCAGGTGCACAGGCAAATCAAGTTCTTTTTGAGATCAATCGACTCGGTTTTAGTGTTCCTGTAGTAGCTAACACCCACGGTCATTTAGACCATGTTGGCGCTGTCAATCAAATCACGGAAACAATGGCATCTTCTTTTTGTATGAGTCACCTTGACATACCAGTAATGGAAGCTGGGTTTTTGCAAGGATCAGAAATGATTCCTGATTGGCAAAACCCACCTCTACCGGATCGTGACTTGCATGATGGGGATCTTATAAGTGCTGGTGCCATAAGCTTGCAAGTTATTGCAACACCTGGTCATACACCCGGAGGAGTCTCTTTTCTTGGAGATGGAGTCCTGTTCTCTGGTGATACGTTGTTCAGAAGAAGTGTCGGTAGGACCGATCTTTTTGGTGGGGATGAAAGAACACTCTTTAGATCCATTTCTGAGCAATTATTGAATCTGCCAGATGAGACAATAGTCTACCCTGGACACGGTGCTGAAACTACTATTGGCGAGGAAAAGGCAAATAATCCTTTTTTGATTTAAGGTAGACTGTGCCTTTTCCTGCACACTTACTTTAGATTTATTAGGTTAGAACAGTATTCCGCCAACAGCTGCAATTGCTGGAGCAAAGACCAGAGAAACGACCGACATCAACTTTAGTAAGATGTTCATAGATGGTCCTGACGTGTCTTTGAACGGATCTCCTACCACGTCTCCAACTACACCTGCTTCGTGAGCTAGTGATCCTTTACCGCCAAAATTACCCAATTCGATGTATTTCTTAGCGTTGTCCCAGGTACCTCCGGCGTTAGCCATTGTAATAGCTAGGAGAAATCCTGATGCTATGGATCCAATTAATAGGCCCGCTAAAGCTTGAACTCCTAAGAGGAAACCTACTGCTAGGGGAACTATAACTGCAATAGCTCCGGGCATAATCATGTATTTCAAAGAGGCTTGAGTTGTTATTTCTACACACTTAGCGTAATCAGGGCGCTCTGTCCTGTCCATTATTCCTGGCTTCTCTTTGAATTGTCTTCTTATTTCGTTCACCATTTTGAAGGCAGCACTGCCTACGGCTCGCATGGTAAGGGCACTAAAGAAATAAGGCATAAGAGCCCCTAGAAGCAGTCCAAGTATCATAGGGCCTTCTAAGAGCGTAAATGATTTAGGATCTTCTCCCGTAGCTACAGCGAAGGCAGCCATCAGAGCCAGTGCTGTTAATGCCGCTGATCCAATAGCAAATCCCTTTCCTGTTGCAGCTGTGGTATTCCCTAGAGAATCGAGGGCGTCTGTGCGCTCCCTGACTTCAGGATCTAAGTCTGCTTGTGTTGCTATTCCTCCAGCATTATCTGCCACAGGACCGTAAGCATCTGTAGCTAGGGTTATGCCGAGTGTTGATAGCATACCGACACCGGCTATTGCGACACCATAGAAGCCGGCTAACTCGAATGAAATGAGAATCGCGATACCCACTACCAATACAGGGATCAGCGTTGAGTACATAGCTGTAGCCATACCACTGATGATAAGGGTGCCAGTTCCTGTTTGAGCAGACTCAGCAACTTCTTGGGTGGGTTTGTAGTCATAAGAAGTGTAATATTCTGTTGCTAACCCTACAATTACTCCTCCAATTAAGCCGGACAGTATACACCAGAAGATAGACCAGTCTATTCCTAAGTACGCGACAGCTCCCGCCGATGCGAATACTATGAGCCCGCTTGAGAAGAAAACACCTTTCCGAAGTGCCCAAAGTAATCCGCTAAAGCTTATAGTATTTCCTGTCCTGACCATAAACGTTCCCAATATAGAAGCAATGATTCCTGCAGCAGATACAAGTAAAGGCAGTACAACTAAACTGTCGTCCCATGCGATTTTACTGGCATCAGCAATTTGTCCATTACTCACAGCAAGAGCACCAGCTAAAGCTATAGATGCAATGATGGCTCCAACGTAGGATTCGAAAAGATCCGCACCCATTCCAGCAACATCACCAACGTTGTCTCCAACATTGTCAGCAATAGTAGCTGGGTTTCTAGGATCGTCTTCAGGGATGTGCTTTTCTACTTTCCCTACTACGTCTGCGCCGACGTCTGCTGCTTTGGTATATATGCCTCCTCCTACTCTGGCAAACAATGCTATTGATGAAGCACCAAAGCTAAATCCTGCTACTACTGAATAATCTTTAAAAACCAACCAGAGGAGCGTAACACCGAGGATTCCAACACCAACAACAGAAATTCCCATTACGCTACCGCTGTTGAAAGCAACTCTCAGCCCTTGGTTTAGTCCATCCATTGCTGCTGCCGCGCTTCTTGTGTTTGCACGAATTGCTATTTGCATACCTACAAATCCAGTTAGGCCAGAAGCAATAGTTCCTATAAGGTAAGAAATAGCAGTCTCAGGAACTCCTATACTCCACACTATAGGATCAGCAGCCAGATCAACCCAGTCTATTACTATAGCCAGTACAAAGAAGACAACCACTACAAACGGTATAAGAACCTTGTATTCACGTAATAGAAATGCCATCGATCCTTCCCGGATAGCCTGTCCAATTTCCTGCATGAAGTCAGTGCCTTGCCCATGGCTTAATACCTTTCTGAACATTAATGCCCCGAAAACCAAGGCTATGACCCCGGATGCAATTGCGAGAGTTATAGTAGTCATTAGATGCGTTACCTCCATAAAAAATGCCCTTCTTTAAAAAGAAAGGGCACGCAAGCTTCAGTTATAACTAGTAGTGATAAAATTCACGACGACCAATTTTCCCAAAAATTAGCTCATCTGTCAATTTGATGATGGCTCCTTCGGAAGAGATGAAATAACAATGGGGGTTCTTGTGCACCCGTTATGGCACGGAATGAGTTAGGGAGGCAATGGAAGGAATGATGAAGTCAGGTTGTAAATTAGATACTTTTACGTCATTTAGAGTGCTTACGCCAGTTAACACTAGTGCGGTGTCTATCTGAGCAGAAACACCTGCTTGAATATCTGTGTCTAATCTATCTCCAATTATAATAACAGGGGTACTTGATGATGCTGGTAGTGATCGAATAACAGCATGCATGAAAGGAAGGGCAGGTTTGCCAATAATTTGGGCTTCAATACCGGAAGCCGTTTCAATGGCTGCGAGTATAGAACCTGAGCCTGGCATTTTGCCATTAACAGTTGGTCGAACTGCGTCTCTATTAGTACCGTAGAGTATCCCACATTGATCTAGTATTTGAGTAGCTATCATGAGTTCATGATAGCTGAAATCATAATGTACACTGGCAACCACTGCAGTCGCGTCCAAGTGATTTAACTCCGCAACTATGCAAATTCCTTGAGCCCGTAATTCGGACTTCAGGCCTTCAGAACCAATGACATATACTGGTTTATCTTGAAATCCTTCGGATACTAGAAATGATGCAGTTGCTTTACCAACAGAAAAGACTTCGCTATCAAATGCTACTATTCCTAAATTATTTAACTTCTTTACGAAATCAAGCGTCGTGCCCAAAGGATTATTTGTCAAAAATCGGATATTTTTGTTTAGTGTCCTAAGGTACTCAATTGTTTCTTTGGTTCCTGGGATAACTGAATCTCCTAGATATATGACTCCGTCTAGGTCAAACAAAAAACTCTTATAGTTATGTGCTATGCAGGTCATGGTTGTTACTTGCTATTATGCTCAATAAGTGTGTTGTCATTCCAATATAGTGAGCTTCTATACATCTTGAAATGTTTTCAGTAGTTTGCGTGAAGAGTCTTCGGGATTGTCTGTATGACAAACTGCGCCAATTACACAAATCCCATCGATTTTACTATCTTTAAGTAAATAAACATTTGCATGTGATATTCCACCTATTCCTACTACTGGGACGTGCACAGTTTTCTTTATCTCACTTAGGAGTGATAGGCTTACTGGTCGAGTTGCACCTTTGGAATTAGTCGGAAACAGTGCTCCCACTGCTATGTAATCAGCGCCCTGTTGTTCTGAAGAAATAGCTTCCTGAAGGGTAGCGTTTGATGTGCCTATAAATTGATTCTCACTCAGGATTGATCGCGCTGTGCTAATACTGCAATCATTTTGTCCTAAGTGGAGGCCATGCGCTTGAGCTTCTACAGCGACATAAGGTGAGTCATTGATGATAAGAACTGCATTATGGTTCTCGCATAACGCTAGCATCTTGCGGGCCATATCAACTTGGAGTGACTGGTCAGACAGTTTATCTCTAAGTTGGATCGCTGTAACTCCACCGTGTAGAGCCTGATGGGTAATGCGTAAGGGATCTTTGCCAGGAAGCAATTCAGGATCAATAATAACGTACAATCCGGAAACTTTTTTAGCGTGTTCTAATCTGGTTATTTTCATGAGTTGACGTTCCTTGGTTATGTTGAATTGTTTTTAGTTATGCTGCTTAATAGTATTTTCACAGGTGTAAAACTTCTTCTATGAACTGGACTAGGCCCCAAGTGTTTTAACATGGCGAGATGCTTTTGGGTCCCATAACCCTTATGTTGGGAGAATCCGTAGAGAGGATAGGTTTTATCAACACTCTGCATGATGCTATCTCTTGTGGTTTTGGCAATGATTGAAGCAGCAGCTATTGAAAGGCACTTGGAATCCCCTTTTATAAATGAGCTGGAAGGCAGAGGATTATCCTTAAGGATCACCGCATCTACCAGAAGAAAACTGGGTGTGATGGAAAGTTTATCTACTGCTTCATTCATCGCACTGATCGTAGCACTCATGATCCCATGCTGATCAATGAACTCTGTGGAAGATATTCCAACTCCAATGCTTTGAGCATGTGCTTTAACCACCTGTCTAGCTTGCTCTCGTTGACGTTCTGATAATGTTTTGGAATCTCGAATTAGATTAATGAAGGGTGATTGAGTAATACTGCAATATAATATCACTGCAGCTGCAACTAATGGTCCAGCTAATGGACCTCTTCCCGCTTCGTCAATGCCAGCAATGTATTTGAATCCTTTTTGAATTAACTGTAGTTCTTGCTTAAATGTGGGAAGTGAAAGTTGGTAATTGCGCAAAATAATCGCTCTTTTCCTGGAATTAGACAATCGAGTTGTACGTCATAATATCGATATTACTTTCAAGAGGTCATACTATGCCGATACAGGGAATGTTGCCCCTCTAGGCATGTTTGAGTTCTAATGAAGTTGCGGTGCTTTGCTCTTGTGGGTCACGTGTTTCAGTATTGGTCTCCGGTATATTGGTACCATCTATAAAACCACCACCTAAAACCTGATCATTCTGATAGATCACAAGAGCTTGGCCAGGAGTGATCGCTCTTTGAGCACGGCTGAAAGTTATAAGCGCACCTGCTCCATTGGGTTGGACTACTGCGGTTGAAGGCGGGCTTTTGTATCTGATCTTTACTGTTGCTGTAAAAGGTCCTTCAGGTTTGATTCCAGAAATATAATTTAGATTGCTTACCCAGGCAGTACTGCACATTAGATCATCATCATTGCCGATTGTGATTGTATTGGTCAAATGATCAATCTTTGTGACGAACGCTTTATCTTTCAATTCAATGCCTAAGCCTCTGCGTTGGCCAATAGTGTAGAATTCTATGCCATTATGCGTGCCAAGGCGCTGTCCCTTGGTGTTCACTATTGCGCCTTTTGACGTCTTATTCAGTTTGTCTTGGATGTATTCTTTGTAGTTATTGCTAGGTATAAAACATATTTCTTGACTATCCGGTTTGTCTGCTACGGGCAGATTACTTTCCAAGGCCAACTGTCGAATATCGGCTTTGCTGTATTTACCAACAGGCAGCAGTAATGTCTGAAGCTGTGATTGTTTTAGATTAAATAACACGTAGGATTGATCCTTTGAGGGATCAATCCCTTTGATTAATTTGTATTGACTGCCTTCTTTTTTTATTCGAGCGTAGTGGCCTGTAGCTATGTAGTCAGCTCCCATGAATTTAGCTCTTTCTAACAAGAAGTCAAATTTAATCCGGTCATTACACGCAATACAGGGGTGAGGTGTTCTTCCTTTTTGATACTCACTGCAAAAGTAATCAATAACGTGTTGTTGAAATTCTTTCTCAAAGTTCAGGTAGTAGTGAGGTGATCCAATTATTTGACACACTCTTCGTGCATCTTCTACATCTTCCACTCCACAGCATTGATTAGTAGACGAACTTATCGAAGTATCGTCCGCACTGGCTAAACGCATGGTGATGCCTATCACTTCATAACCAGATTGTTTTAGAAGTAAGGCTGCAACCGATGAGTCAACTCCGCCACTCATTGCTACCACGACTAATGGTTGTTTGGTATTATTCGGCATAATTTGTCAGTCAGCGTAACAAATCCCTTCGTATTCAACAAGTATTTTAAATATTCTTGTGGGATTATCTAGATGGTTGTACCCTATGAAGCATTCGCATAAATAGTACAGTGGCGGAGACTATGTAATGAACGCAACTTTGGATTTGGCTAAGACAATCGTGGAATTGGCATCTGACAGGCAGGCTAGCGATATAGTGCTGTTGGATGTTCAAGCACTTACCCCGTTTGCTGATTACTGCATAGTTATGACAGGTGATACGACCCGTCACATGAACGGACTAGAAAGAGATATATCTAGAGAAATAAAATCTCAGGGACATGGAAGACCGCTCATTGAAGGTTCTCTTCATGGAGAGTGGGTTTTAATTGATTCAAATGGACTCAATGTGCACATCCTTGGTAAAAGTGCACGCAGTTATTACCAATTGGAAAAACTGTGGAGCAGTGCCCCTATGATTATTGCGGTTCAGTGATCCAATCTTCGTTAGCAAGTGAATAGGTGATTAATTCATTTGGCGTAAAAAAGAGGTTCACTTCCCTCGATCCTTCTTCTACTGAATCTGATCCATGTATTAGGTTGCGACCAATATCAATAGCAAGATCTCCTCTGATTGTTCCTGGATGTGAGTCCACTGGGTTAGTCGAACCCATAGAGTTGCGAATTAATGAGACAGCGTTATTGCCTTCGACTGCAATGCAGACCAATGGACCTGAAGTAATAAAGGAGACTAGACCTTTATAGAACGGCTTTTCAATATGAGCTTTATAATGTTCCGACGCCAGTTCATTACTCATTTTGATGAGTTTAAGCCCAATGAGCTTAAGTCCTCTACCCTCAATGCGGTTGATTATTGTCCCTATTAGCTGTCGCTGGACTGCATCCGGCTTTAGCAGTATTAATGATCGTTCCATGGTTGCCCTTTCTTTTGAGATGTTCTGATATCCCGACTATATTACTTGGAAGACTGATCTCTTGCAATTGTGCAGAATCACGGACTTGTTATCTCGTATTAACTATTTTTCTTTCCGATAGTCGGTTCTCTAAGGTAGATGGGTTCTAAGAGATTTGATATTGTTGGATTCTTTGAAAAATGACATATAACCAGTTGAGTCAGACCGTTGATTCGATCCTCTGCCTGGTAAGGCAATACATGCACATCTTTACGAGCTGAAGCATTAACATTACCGAATAGGATTGATGCTCCTTCTCCGCAGTAAGAAGTATCAGTATGTTTCCTGGTGAGTAAATCAGTTTCTTGACCAACCTTTTGGTTTCCGATGAGTCTTAATGATCTATTCACAATCTGGTAGTCTGCCCAAGCAAAATAACCTTTCCCTATTGCTAAAACCGCAGTGATGAGGTTTTGATTATCTATGTACTGGTATGCTGTGGCGTCCAGTGTATTGAATCCGATTACTGGAATACCTGATGCTATTTTGATTCCCTTAACAACACTGATTCCCGTTCTGATTGAGCTAAAACCCCCAGGTCCAACCGCGACTCCAATTCCTGCTATGCGATTCAATGTTGAATCCATATGCGATAAGGCAGTCATGATATTTGGCAATAATTCAGATGTTGGGTTATAGGCTGTTTCCCAAAGTTTGCTATAAATAATACCACTGGTATTGGCAAGTGCTATAGCGCAGTTCTTAGTAGAAGTGTCGACTATTAAATATAGGGGTGCTTGTGGACTTGAGGTTTCTGAACTACTAGACATTACGAGAATATTATATCCTTGCTCTGCTATAGGGTAAATTCTATTTAACTGATTTAGCTCGACTAACTTATTGCTTCTATTAGTTTTTTGTATCTATTACCATTAGCGCGTGTTGTGATAATTCGACTATCCGTGCCAGATATATGGATATCTATTGCCAAGTGTTCCTGAGGTAGTAAATGGCCATACTTATTTGCCCACTCGATAACGCAAACACTATCGCTATTAAAATATTCGTCTAGCCCAAGGTCTATTACTTCAAGCGGGTCGTCAATTCTGTACAGATCCATGTGGTACATAACTAGGTTTCCTTGATATTTATGGATGAGGACAAATGTTGGGCTATGAACATATTCCATGAATCCAAGACCTGATGCAATACCTTGGGCTAGACATGTTTTGCCAGCTCCAATAGGGCCAGAAAGCAAAATTACGTCATTAGGTGCCGATTGCATTCCAATTGATTTACCTAGTTCCAGTGTTTCATTTGGACTTGTACTATGGTGTTCTTTTAAGGTAGTCATCGCTCACTCTCTTATTTTGTAATAAAATGATCCCAGCCATCAACTTGCAGGCATAGTTGATCATTGTTGCGATCCAATACCGTAACTGATTGAGCTTCCTGTTGAATAATTTCTCCGATTATAGTACTTGGAGTAAGTAGGGAATTATTTAATTGTTGTACTAATGCACTGGGGGCAGTATATATTAGTTCATATTCTTCGCCACTTTGGAGTGCTAAGAGAGCCTGTTCTTTGCTGGAGAGAGACTTTAGCGAATTATTAACGGGGAGCAGTGGTTGATGTATTTTGGCAGAAACCTTGCTTGCATCACATAATCTGGATAAGTCTGCGTATAAGCCGTCACTTATATCAATTGCTGCACTTACACCAGAACTAGCGAGTTTTAGTCCTTCATGTATCCTCGCACTGTGCGGTCGATTGTGAGTAGTAATGACATGCTGCCTCTCTAGTTTTGTTAAAGAACTGAAAGCTTTATCTTGGTTATTTGTAAGCAGTTTTAATCCGGCTAATGCCCCTCCTACTGTGCCGGTGACTGCTACGCTTTCTCCAACTTGTGCACCAAATCTAGTCACTGGTTTTTGAGAACAATACCCGAACAGGGCTATATTTATAAATTCTGGGACAGACTTGGAAATATCACCTCCTACAACTCGACAGCCGTATTCATTTGAGGCTTCTAAAATACCAGTGTACAAAGATAAAATGTCAGAGGTGAAACTGTCGGGATTTAACCCAAGTGAAATCACACAGTAAAGAGGAATCCCTCCCATTGCTGCGATATCGCTTAGGTTCGCGGTCATTGCTTTCCAGCCAATATCATCCCACTGAGAGTTGATTGAATTGAAATGAACTCCTTCCACTGATGTATCCGTTGTCAAGAGTTGAGTGCTTTTAGGGGATTCCCAGACGGCGGTGTCATCACCTATGCCTGCTACCAGCTGGAATTTGGGATCTATATTATTGGGTGCGGAGCTTTCTATGAGCTTCTGAAGGGAGTTGATTAGCGAAAACTCACCGATGTCTTTCAGTTTAGTTTGTTTCATAAGAATTTAGCAGTTCCCTTAGATTCTTCAAACTATACGATGTTTAAAGCTGCAGAGTTACGTGTCTGTGGGCTTATGGTTAACATATAGCAATCTTTTACAAGTAATTTTGTCATCTTCATCCATTTCTTTCAACTGGCTAAACACGATATAATAAGGTTTTGGACTGTATGTCTGCAGGATGTCGATCTTTACTTGGAGGATCTTCGTTTCTTGTGCTAAAGACTATAGGGCCCGCTAGCTCAATTGGCAGAGCAACTGACTCTTAATCAGTAGGTTCTCGGTTCAAGTCCGAGGCGGGTCACCATTTTGGTGGAATAATTCGCATAGTAGGTACAATTTTATGGATGTGTGGGTCGAACGACTCAATAAATATGTGGAAATTACTCAAAAGACAGACCCATCTGGTCAGCGTGTTTATTTAATTGAAGGGGATTCTGATTTGACTGGCCAGTCCTTACCTTCTGTAACTACTATTTTGCAGACAGTGGTGAATAAGCCTGGATTGCTCAATTGGGCCAGATCTAGCACTCTTAGGGCGGTCGAAAAGACAATCCGAACCAAGTTTTTGTCTGACGGTATCATCACCATTCCTGAGAATCAGATGAACGGTATCTTGAACGGATCTAAGGAAAGACAAGAAGAAGAACGGCTTACTGCTTCCCGCTACGGTACCATTGCTCATGAACTTTTAGAACAACTGAGCCAGGGTAAGTCCCCCGATATACCCGACGAATTTTCATTTTTGGTTGAATCATGGAGGGAATGGGTTCTACAAACTGGGATTATCTTTGAGCATACTGAAGGCTATGTTTATCACACTGGTGGATTTGCGGGCAGTTTCGACGTTATTGGATCAATTGCTGGAGAAAAAGTCTTGATTGACTATAAAACCTCAAAAGGAATTTATGCTGAATACGCATTGCAACAGGGAGGCTATAAATTAGCCTATGAAGAAATGACAGGAGAAATAATCAATAAGGGGTTTGTGTTGAAATTACCCCGTGGGGTACAGAATGGGAGACTGTCTGTCGTTGAAGTGAAGGATTTAGAAAGGGCAGGTCAGGGATTTTATACGGCATTTGAACTATATTCCTTCCTGCACGGTACTATCTGGAAATAGTGATTGGAGTTAATTATTAAACTGCGGTAAAACAGGACTGTGGGGATGGGTAGCAAAATGTTAGTAGCAACTTGGAATGTGAATTCAATCAGAGCGCGTCTAGAGCGGTTTATGCTGTGGTTAGAACTTGTTCAGCCTGATGTAGTGTGTCTTCAGGAAACCAAAGTTGAGGATCAGACATTTCCTTTGGAACCGATAGAAGAGTTAGGTTATCATGTGGCTGTCAACGGGCAAAAGTCTTACAACGGTGTTGCCCTTATATCAAAATATGAAATTGATGATATTAGATGCTCTTTTGATAAAGAACTGGATACTCAAGGGGCACGGTTTATTTCCGGTATTATCAAGGATGTAAGAATGATGTCAGTCTATGCTCCTAACGGAGCCTCAGTGGAACTAGAACAATATGCGAGGAAACTGCTGTGGTATAAATCGTTCATGAACTACATTGAGAAAGAACTCATAGAAGACGATAAAATTATTATTGGCGGTGATTTCAACATCGCATATAGGCCTATTGATATTGACCGGCCAGCTGATTGGGAAGGATCTGTGCTGTATAATCCCGAGATCTGTGGATATTTGGACCGGTTGATAGAAATGGGTTTCCTAGACGCTTTTAGAATTCATCAGCAAGACGCTGGATATTATTCCTGGTGGGACTATAGGAACTTGGGTTTTCAAACCAATAACGGGTTAAGGATAGATTATTTATTCGTAAGCGGTAGTCTTAGCCATTTATGTGATGGAGCATATATTGACAGAGAACAACGCAAAGGATTGAAGCCTTCAGATCACGCGCCAGTTCTTGCGAGCTTTATTCAAAAGGTATAGGTTAATCATCATTTAGGGGAAGTGTCGGAATTGGTAGACGAGCACGGCTTAGGACCGTGTGCCGCAAGGCGTGGGGGTTCGAGTCCCCCCTTCCCCACCATTAGATTTTCCTGAATAATAATGGATGCTACTTTTGACGGGTAATAGGGGAATCCCATTTCTCAGAAAATACGAGTTCATTCCCTTTTATCCGTACTCTCTTTTCTTGATCACGTGTCTTGAATTTGTCTGTTACAGGACGTGAATGATCGTAATAACCCACTGCTACTGCAGTGATCGGTTCAAACTCATTAGGCACATGAAATATGCGTCGTACTTGTTCTGGGGAAAATCCTGCCATTAGATGAGCATGCATTCCTATTGTCGTTGCTTCTAGGTTTAAGTTTTGTAGGGCAGCTCCAACATCATGGAAAGCATGCTTGTTTGGCGTATCATTCTTTTTAAGCTTAGCCACTGCTATCAGAAGTAATGGTGCGTGTTTGGCCCACTCCTGATTACCAGGTGTTAATGTGGATAGAATCATTCCATGGCTTTTATTGAAGTTTATGCCCGCAATGAATCTCCAAGGCTGTTCGTTGGATGCAGATGGAGCCCATCGTGCAGCTTCGATTAGTTGCCAGAAAACTGCTATATCCAGAAGTTTATTAGCATCAAAGGAGCGAGGACTCCATCTTGAGGCTAATAAATCGTGAATTTGGAAATCTATATTAGGCATGGATTGGAATTTTGGATCCATCTTGAAGTTATCGCTTTGAAATGTGCCGGCTGCGGGATTTTTTAGAGATTGTATAACTTCACGGTGTAGAAATAGCAGAGCCCCTGGCAACGTCCTATTGTCCCGGCAAGTCGCCCCGCAAGTATCGTCGGCGCTAAAACGTTTCACTGCCGTGTTCGGTATGGGAACGGGTGGTTCCACTTTGCTAGAGTCACCTGGGCTCTGAACTATTTAAAAGTTAGCGTACACTCGCCTGTATGTCAAGGTATCGACTTATTTTAGGCTTTTGGTAAACGGTATCCATGACAGTTTTTATTTGACATGCTAACATTTTCACTGTCATGGATACTTCATTGATCAGAAACTTTTGTATCATTGCTCATATTGACCACGGTAAGTCAACTCTGGCAGATCGAATGTTAGAAATTACAGAAACTGTCTCAAAAAGAGAGATGTCTGAACAACATCTTGACCAAATGGATCTTGAACGGGAGAAAGGGATCACTATAAAAGCTCAGGCAGTTCGAATGAACTATCAAGGGGATGGAGCTGTTTCATATCAGCTTAACTTAATCGACACTCCTGGTCATGTAGATTTCAGCTATGAGGTTTCTAGAAGCCTTGCGGCATGTGAGGGTGCAATTTTGGTTGTCGATGCTAGCCAGGGGATTCAAGCTCAGACCCTAGCTAATGTTTATCTTGCTTTAGAAAGGGATTTGACTATCATTCCTGTGTTAAACAAGATTGATCTTGCAGTTGCTGATCCTGAAAGGGTCTCTAATGAGATGCAGGAAGCTTTTGGGTTTCGACAGGATGAAATAGTGTCTATATCTGCAAAGAGCGGGGAAGGAGTCCAGTCTTTACTCAAAGCTATTGTTGAGAGGATACCAGCCCCGGATGGAAACCCAAAGTCTCCATTAGCTGCTTTGATCTTTGATTCGGTTTATGATTCCTACAGGGGGGTCTTAGCTTATGTTCGTGTAATGAATGGGCAGATTAAAGCTTCTCAGCGGATTCTATTAATGGGGAGTCGGGCAACTGCTGAAGTACTGGAAGTTGGAACTTTTAGCCCAAAGCTGAAAAAGGAACAACTTCTTGGGGTTGGAGAAGTTGGTTACATGGCTACAGGTTTAAAAAATATTGCTGAATGCAGGGTAGGGGATACAGTAACTCTGGAAGCAAATTCAGCGTTAGTTCCTTTAGATGGTTATAGAGCATTAAAGCCTATGGTCTTTTCTGGTCTGTATCCGACAGAACCATCCCAATACAGCAATCTTAGGCTGGCTTTGGAGAAACTACAGTTAAACGATCCTTCGCTAGAATTTGTGCCAGAAGTCTCATTTGCTCTTGGTCCTGGATTCAGATGTGGATTTTTGGGTTTACTCCACAAAGAAATTGTGCAAGAACGCTTGGAACGGGAATATTTGTTGGATTTAATATTCACTGCTCCAAACGTTGCTTATGAAGTGCTAACTGTTAAGGATGAGATACTGGAATTAGGAAACCCTGGTGAATTTCCCTCCCCTGAAACTATTAGTGAAATTCGAGAACCTTGGCTCGAGTTAAGAGTGGTAACTCCTTCTCGATATATGGGGAGCATTTTGGAACTGATGAACTATCGACGTGCTTTGCATAAGGGAATTGAATATTTAAGTGCGGCATCTTTGGGTAAAGATCAATCTGCAAATACCAATCCCTCATCTGATTCGAGGGTGCTTCTTGAATTTGAAGTTCCTATGTCAGAAGTCATTGCTGATTTATATGGGCAAATCAAGTCCCGTAGTCAAGGTTATGCATCTATAGATTACGATTTTAGTCAATACAAACCTGCACAATTGGTGCGATTGGACCTCCTTGTAAATAATGAAAAAATAGATGCTATGTCGTTGATCGTTCATAAAGAAGATGTTTATAAGAGAGGTAAAGATATTGTGAACAGGATGAGATCATTAATTCCGCGGCAAATGTTCGATGTTCCAATACAAGCTGCTGTAGGTAGCAAAATTATTGCGCGTGAAACCATAAAGGCATTGCGGAAAAATGTCTTGTCTAAGTGTTACGGCGGAGATATTACAAGGAAGCGTAAGTTGCTTGAGAAACAGGCTGAAGGGAAAAAACGAATGAAAAACGTCGGCAAAGTTGAAATTCCCCAGGAAGCATTCTTGGCTGTGATGTCTTCTGAGGAAACTTAGTTTCTAAATTTATATTGTTCTATGATTGTTCTATGTTGGTCATAATAGCGAGGATAGGAAGCTATTGATTTGCCCCCATTTTTCTGGTTGTTGGGAGAGTTCGTGAATCGCTGCCTGCGTAATACCAAGTGCTGACCCCGCGTCTATTCTTGTTCCAGAAATACGGAGAGCAGAGATTGAGCTTTCCTGAGCAAGTTCATTTTTCACCTTAGTGAGTAGATTATCGTCTGGTACTAGTCCGGAATGTTTATTCAAGAGATCCATGACTTCGCTGGTAAATAAGTAACGTCCTATAACAGCCAGGTTCGAAGGTGCATTTTCAGGAATTGGTTTTTCAACAAAATATTCAGCCGTAAACGAAGCTTCCTCTAGTCGATTACTGGGTTTGACTATGCCGTAATTCGAAGTTTCATCAGTAGGAACTGTAACTACACCTACTAATGAATGTTGCAGTGCTTTGTATTTGCTTTGTAACTGTTTAACTGCTGAAATATGGTGGAAAACCAAATCATCGGGTAGGCATACAATAAATGGACTATTATCTACAAACTCTTTTGCTTCTAAAATTGCGTTGCCCAATCCATTGGGTGTCTCCTGATAAATAAACTGAAGATCAACGCCACGATATTTGGAAAGTACAGTGTGTGGCTGAGATGATGAAGTAAGGTATTCTTTTATCAATGGTTTTTTGCTTGATGTTACGATGCCAATTTGATTGACCTCAGCTTCGATCAGTTCTTCTAGTATGTAGTCAATTAGTGGCTTATTAAGGACTGGAAGAAGCTCTTTGGGAACTACTTTGGTTATTGGATTAAGTCGAATGCCCTGACCTGCTGCTGGTATTACTGCTTTTTGGATTATCAATTAACTCTCCATCAATTGCGTAGTTTCAGCAGTCTATCACAGAGAAATTACGTTGACATGTACTGTAGGCAAGCATAGGATACATTCACATTTCCAAGCTGATATTTGTTTTTGATCCGCGTGATTTAAGATCTATTTTATCAGTAAATCAACTTCGTAATGAATACAGAAATCTTCTCTAGTTCAGGTAATAAGAACGATATGCTTCGGTCAGTGTATTCTTTATTGCGGCGGTATCAGCTCACTCCGAATAAGCAACTAGGTCAGAATTTCCTTGTAGACGAAGATGTCTATAGTGTAATTAGAGATGCAGCTGGTTTGAAGGCAGGGGATAATGTTTTGGAAGTCGGTCCAGGCTTAGGTATTTTGACTGAGATGCTATTAGAAGATATTCAGCTTGACGGTCAATTAATAGTAGTGGAAAAAGACAGACGTTTCGAGAAGTTATTACTAGAACGATTTGGGCCAAGAGTACATCTTCTCTTTCAGGATGCTCGATATCTCCAGATCGATCAACTATTCAATGGGAAAGATCAATTTAAATTTGTAGGTAATTTGCCCTACAATGCAGGTACTTATATTTTGCGGAATCTTTTGGAAAATCATCGTCGACCTAAAGAATCTACTGTTCTTTTGCAAAGAGAAGTAGTTGAACGTATAACTGCAGCTCCTGGTGAGATGTCTGCCCTTTCGGTGGCTGTACAGACAATTGGTGTTCCTGCCATTATGGCCACAGTACCCAAAGAGTGTTTCCATCCACAGCCCTCAGTAACATCCGCGGTTTTGAAGGTTTCTTCTTTTGATACTCCTTTGATACCAGATGCGGATCGAGGAGCGTTTTTCAAGCTAATAAGAGCAGGGTTTTCGGCCAGAAGGAAAACCCTGCGGAATGCTCTGGCAAATGGATTTAAGATTGATACTACCTTGTCCTCTAGCATTTTAGAGAAAGCTAGCATTGATCAACAAGTGCGACCTGAGTCGTTACGTGTAACTGAGTGGATTCTTTTGTACGAAACTATTAAGAAGGCATATGATGGAATACTTGAAACTTAAAGCATATGCCAAGGTTAATTTAGTGTTGGAAGTGATGGGGAAGTTAGAGGATGGCTACCATGAAATCAAAACAATATTTCAAACTGTAAACTTATTTGATGATATTACTGTTCAAGGTAGCACAGATGTTCGTGTAACTTTCATTAATGGAGAAGGGATAGATACGCAAAATAACTTAGTGATTAAAGCAGTGAAACTCATTCAAGCGGAAATGGGTTGCAATGACGGCGCACACATTACGGTAACCAAGCGGATTCCAGTTGGATCAGGACTTGGAGGAGGCAGCGCAGACGCCGCTGCAACATTAAACGCTTTGAACCTAATATGGGACCTAAGGTTAACAAAAACTCGACTTATGAAGATGGCTTCAGTAATAGGTGCTGATGTGCCGTTTTTCTTGGAGGGTGGATTAGCCGTAGGAACTGGGAAAGGGGACTCTGTCCGAGTCCTTAGTAATCAACACCAAGTTTTCTTTGTTCTCCTGGATATACCGCATTCATTGACTGAAAAGACGAAGTTTCTATACGAATCCCTTGATCCGTCTCTATATACTACTGGGCTAAAAGTTAACTCTTTCATAAGGGAACATGAAAAAGGAATCTTTTCACTTGACTCTATATACAATGTGTTTACTCAACTTGCAGAGTTGTATTTCCCTGACTTTGAGTATTACCAAAAGACCTTATATGGATTGGGATGTAAGCACGTTAGTTTGTCAGGAACCGGACCTGTTTTATTTGCCCTATTTCAAACTAAAGAGGCTGCCGAACACGTATGTGATAGCCTTTTGCAGAAGGGAATTAAGGCACATTGTGTACAATCAGTAAGCTCTGAGAATGTCAATAATGGATAAATTACCTGTTTTAGATCCTTCATTATCAATAAATGAAGAAATTTTTGTAGCTTTGGATTTGGAGACTACTGGACTAGATGTTCAATCTGAAGAGATTATCGAAATTGGAATAGTCAAATTTCAAGGCACTAATCCGATAGATTACTATTCCAGTTTTGTGAGGCCACACCGTTCTATTCCTTGGATTGTTCAGCAAATGACTGGAATAGACGACGATTTAGTTAAATCAGCTCCACTTTTCCCGACATTGGCATCTAAAATCATTTCCTTTATAGGCCACCATCCGATAATTGGACACAACATTGGATTTGACCTGTCTTTTTTAGAGAAAAACGGTCTTTTATTTGATAATAGGACTGTCGATACTTTTGAAATGGCACAGATCGCGCTTCCAACGGCATTTGATTATTCGCTCAGTGGCTTGATGCAGCAGGAACAACTCCCTGTTGCCACTTCCCATAGAGCACTTGACGATGCTATATCTGCAGCTAGCTTGTTTGTTCATTTAAGAAAACGGATTAGCAAATTGTCTTCTGGGGCTCAGAGTGCTCTTCAGGATATTTTCAGTCGTACAGTTTGGGATTTAGGCCAGTTTATACTATCTAAGAGGATTCATTCTAGCGAATCTGAAACATCTCTCTCTGTGCCTTACTCTTTGCCTGCTATTCCCAGAAAGGTTCCGTCTCCTAGCGAATTGAGGGATAATTCGACTGAGCAGATATGCGTTGATCCCAATTCTATGCAATCTCTTATGCTTTCAGGTGGAACTTTAGCTAGGAAATTAACGGGCTTTGAAGTTAGGTCTCAACAAGTTGAAATGGTTTACTCTATCTGTGATAGCTTTAACCAAAAGAGTCATTTGCTCTTGGAAGGGGCGACTGGCAGTGGAAAGACGCTTGCCTACCTCTTGTCTGCTGTGAGATTTTCCCAATTAAGTGATTCTCCTGTTGTGGTTTCTACACATACGTTAAGTCTTCAGGACCAATTGATGCGAAAAGACATACCAGACCTGATTGAGGCACTGGAAGATGAAGATTGGTTTGATCGATCTAATTTTCGATTTTCTGTTTTTAAGGGCAAATCTAACTATCTCTGTAGGCATAGATGGGGTCAACTCGCAAGCTCTAAGCAGTTGACAAAAGATGAAGCTAAGGTACTGATAAAAACGTTGGTTTGGTCTAATGAAACTGCTACTGGTGATAGAGAGGAAATCAATCTTATAGGTCAAGATAATGAGATTTGGCGCAAAATATCAGTCCAGAATCCACTTACCTGCCCTTATGCACAGCAAGATCAATGCTATTACAAGAGCGCTCAAAGCAAGCGGGATGCGGCTGAGTTGATTGTGGTGAATCACTCACTGTTGGCAGCTGATCTGAACACAGGAGCTGGGCTGTTGCCTGATTACGACTATCTTGTGATTGATGAAGCACACCACCTGGAAGATGATGTCACTCGAGAATTGGGTTTCACGGCAGAGTTCAGCCAGTTGGGAGATAAGCTTGCAGTTTTGCAGAGAAATCTCGGTTTAAGTCACGATACTGGTAACGAAAGTACGTCTTCTAAAAGCCCATATGGCATGTCTGATACTGAATCTAGGCGAATAAGTGAGGATTTTAGTCTTGCACACACCGAGATTCGGGACTTTGATAATGTAATTACCGGATTTATAGCATCTGTAATGCATAAGGAACGCTATGCACAGCTAAGAATAGATAAGAACTTGAGAGAAACAGCATCGTGGACAAAGGTTTCTATATCAGCCGACCGGGTTTGTCACAGTCTTGCTGGATTATTACATCGTGTATCTTCGTATACTGATAGATGGCAGTCAAAGCCAAGCGTATCTGAAACAGGAGATCTTTTCAAAAACGAATGTGTTCAAAGCGCATTAGATTTGGATGAAATCTTAAGGAAGCTACGTGAGTTCATTTTTGAACCCCTTGATGAAAATGTATATTGGATCTCCTCTGAGACTAGAAATCGAATTTTACGGTTCAATATAGCTCCCATCGAAGTAAGTTCTTTTCTAGAAGAGAAGCTCTTTTCTGGGGAAAAGGCAGTTGTGCTAACCAGTGCAACTATGCAGACTGATAAAGGTTTTACCTATATGCGGAACCGTTTGGGCTTGATGAACGCAAGCGAAAAGATTGTTCGATCATCTTTTGATTATGAAAGCCAGGCATTGTGTTTGGTAGCCAATGACACTCCATTTCCTACTGAGCCGACCTATATCGGTGTCTTAGGTAAAACAGTAGTAGAAGTTGCGGAGGTGCTTGGGGGTCATGTTCTTGTACTTTGTACTGCCCATGGAATGATTCGCTCAATCCGACAGTCCATCGCTGAGCCTTTAGCTGCAGTAAATATTAGAGTTATGGCTCAAAACATAGATGGTTCACCAGCTCGATTAATCAGATCTATTAGGAATGATCATGCTGGTGTTTTGCTTGGAGCAGCAAGCTTTTGGGAGGGAGTGGACATAGGTCAAAATGCTATTAAGGCAATTATTATAGCAAGGCTTCCTTTTGAACCTCCTGGTGATCCTTTGTTTGAAGCGAAGAGTGAATCTCATGAAGATCCGTTTAAGGATTTTGCTTTGCCGCAGGCAGTGCTGAAATTCAGACAAGGATTCGGAAGATTGATTCGCTCAAAAGATGATAAAGGGGTGATTATTGTTATGGATAGCAGAGTTCACCTGAAACGATATGGTAGCATTTTCTTAAATGCATTACCTGATTGTTCGAAAGAATTCCTGAATGCTCGTGAAATTTCAGGTAAAGTCTCTGAGTGGTTGATTCCTTGAACTCTGTTATTTTGGCGCATCATAATCCGATTAACTTAGAACTTACACTTAGCAGTGGACAAGCTTTTAGATGGATTCGCAATGGTAACTTATTTGAAGGAGTATTAGGCGATTCTCTGGTTACTCTTCAGGATAAGGGTGAATCTATCGAAGTGATAAATTGGGAATCCGATACTGAATGTATCCTTAAGCATCTTAGGCTCTATTTTCGCCTTGATGATAGGTGGGAAGAGATACTTGAAACGCTAGGCAGGGACACGCATGTGGCGGAAGCATTGCTAAGGTATCAAGGACTTCGCTTGTTGAAACAGGATCCCTGGGAAACGCTTATTGCTTTTGTCACATCGTCTGTATCTAGTATTGCCAAAGTATCATACTGCTTAGAAGGTTTATCCCAACAGTTTGGCCGTAGATTGAACTTTGGAACATCTGCCCGTTGTGCATTTCCTACTCCTTACGAACTGGCTAGAGCTTCAGAAAAAGAGCTTAGATCTGTGGGGCTTGGATTTCGTGCGAGGTATGTGAAGGAAATTGCAGGGTACATTGCTGATAGTGAGATCGATTTGGAATTCTTGCAAGATCTCCCTTATGACAATGCTAAAGAATGGCTCATGGGATTGCCGGGGATTGGCCCTAAAGTTGCAGATTGTGTTTTACTTTACTCGCTAGATAAAATCGAAGCCTTTCCTGTGGATCGATGGATTGAAAGAGTTTTGCTCAATTGGTACCCTGCTTATAAACGACGATGGAAAAGAGATACTCATAAATGGGCAGTTGAATATTTTGGCAAGTATGCCGGATACGCAGAACTGTACCTATTTCAACACATTAGGACAGCTAGCAAGCAACGCAATTCGTAATAGGAGCTCAGGTCTAGCAAACAAGAAACAGTTTGAAGGGTTAAGATTTACTGCTTTTGCTGCGTCTTTCTGCCCAACCAACCGTGGCTTCACCTCTGGCTTGGCGTTCCGCATACTCTTTGCGCCATTCTCTACGACGTCTAATGGCTTTCTTAACATTAAATGTGAATTCTACCCCTGCTTCGCTCATCGTCATTGTTAAATAGACAAGTGCAATAAATCCTATAAGTGCAAACGTCAAACCAAATACGATAGGGCTTTCAAATATCACCATTAGGTATTCTCCTGGGAGTCAGTTATTTTTTACTTGGCTTTATTCCCGCGCTTAAAAAGCTTGCCGACGGCTGGAACTGTCCACCCTAGTGTGACAGCGAACACTCCAATCAGAATAACAATAATCCTGTCTGACCATTCCATAGGTATTAGTCTCCCAACTATAAGGGTAGTACCAATGTACACTTTGTGACTTTACTGGTCAAGTGCAATAAGGCATTGGTGAGGAGGGGCAATGAATATTATCGGGGGTTTTTATTTAGGAATAACTATTCGTATTAAGAAAGTCTCGATTATAGGGATTTCTCAGGTTGCAGTTTTATTCACATCAACAACAGTTCTACCCCTGATATTGCCAGCAAGGATTTTACTTGCTACTTCGAAGACTTCGCCCATGTGTACCTTTTGTGTGATCTGTTGAAGTGAATTTTGGGGTAGGTCTTTGCTTAGTCGATCCCAGGCATGTGTGCGCATTTGGATGGGGCAGTAGGCAGACTCAACTCCACTTAAAGAAATGCCTCTCAAAATAAAAGGAAGAACATTTGATGAGAATTTAATTCCGGCAGTGTTGCCGCATGAGGCTATACAGCCCCAGTATTTTACTGACGGTATGATTCGGCCAAGTATATCTCCACCAACGGTGTCAATAACTCCAGCCCATTTTTCAGAAGCCATGATTTTCCCTGATTCTTCGAGTTGGTCTGATGATATCACCGCTGAAGCTCCCAATTCTTGTAAATAAGCGTGCATTTCGGGTTTTCTCGTTAGGGCTTCAACTTCGTAACCTATATTCGATAATAATGAGACCGATATACTGCCTACTCCACCACTTGATCCAGTTACCAAAACAGGTCCACTGGACGGTAAAACACCGTGCTTTTCTAAGGTTAGAAGGCATAACATAGCGGTGAACCCCGCTGTTCCTATGGCCATAGAATCTAGTAAAGAAAGCTCTTTCGGCTTTTTGACCAGCCAATCTCCTTGTACTCTAGCTACTTGAGACAAACCACCAGTGTGAAACTCCCCCAGTCCCCAGCCAGTAAGTATAACTTCGTCACCCGGGCTGAAATTAGAGTCATCGGACTCCGCCACAGTCCCGGAAAAGTCTATGCCTGGTATCATTGGGAATTTGCGCATTACTTTACCCTTGTTCCCCTCAAGAGCTAGCCCGTCCTTGAAATTAATAGTAGAGAAGGCAACGTCCACTACTACGTTTCCTTCAGACAGGCTGTCTTTGCTGATAGTCCTGAGTTGGACATCAACTGCTTCTTCATTTTGAATAGCTTGGATTGCGTTAAATGTGTCTGACATGTGATCTCCTTAATATAAGATTCAACCAACCGGCTAAGAATCTAGCTATTGCGGTGGGGGATGAGGATATGTCTAGTATGCCTCCGCGTCTGGAATAAGATCAGCACAGTCTTGGCAAATTGGAGTGGATCCAACCCCATCTGGATGGCTGATGCCAAAACCACATGTTTGGTGGAAGATATTCCCACATAAAATACACGTGAAGCCAAGCTTGCCATCAGGGCCATTAGTTATTGGTTTTTTGCAAACAAAGCAGGCGTTTTCCATTATCTTGTCCCGAGAGCTATCCATTCCGAGCTCGTACAACCTTTTGAGCTAGTTGTATCTCTTCTAATTTCCCGGATATTACCCCATCTATTTTAGCTGTTATGATAGCACGAATCACTTGGCCTAAGAGAGGGCCTTCAGTGATTCCTGTCTCAGCGCATAAATCACTGATGTTTAGGGTGGGCTTTATCCATTTGAGTTTAGTTTCATATTTTGTGAGCAACTTAGTGAAGTGATTGTCAGAAATAACATGCCTGGCTATCATTCGAGAGAGTTCACTGGTTTTTTTCAGGTGAAAATATATGTCGCTGAGCGATGTTCGATTATGTCTTGTCTTTTTGGCTAATTTCTTTACGGTCAAAACCTGATCAATTAGCTTCATCTGCTGATTTGTAAGTGCCAACTGTGTTTTTATCCTGCTTACTTGCTGACTAGTTAAGTGCCAAGATGATATTCCAAGATAAATATTAAAAGACTTAACTCTGGGTTTTGCAGCTGTGATTGATCGAACCGAGGAATGGTGCTTATTGAAAGATTGCAATAGATTACTCACTGAAGACAGAAGGTTGAGTTGAAGGATTCTGTTTATAATGCTTTCCGCCTGTTCCTCCCTGGATATATCGTCCAGCAACTTCCTTAATTTATTAGCAGGTAACAAGTTCACGTGATCCCTGTCCCTTAATAGGAGTTTTAAAGTAGTTGGTGCTATCTTGAATGCCAGGCGTTGTTCGTATCGGATTGCTCGTATCATTCTAGTCGGATCATCTCTAAAACTATTCTGATGCAATACTTTGATTGATTTGCTTTTGATGTCAGCAAGTCCTTCGGTAGGGTCAATCAATGCTGTAGGTTCTCTAGGAAGAAGTGGTAATGCAATTGCATTTATGGAGAAATCTCTCCTATGCATGTCTGTGACAATAGATGCAGGGCGGATTATGGGTTTTCCGGCAGCTTTTAGATAATGCTCAGTACGGGACATGCATATATCTACATGGATATCCCCTATAGTTAATTTATATGTTCCATATTGGGAGCAGTGAACCACTTTTGCGTTAAGTTTAGCTATTATATTAGCTACGAAATGATCTGGCTTGCCCAAAGTTACTAAATCGAGATCCTTCAGGGGTAATCCGATAATATTATCCCTCACCGAACCTCCTACGAGGTAGATATCAACGTCAGAAAGGCGTGCTACTTCAATGATCTCACGCAATGTTTTAGTAGCTGGTCCGGAAGTGAGTAAAGACGGTTGTTGCACTGTGCTTCCTTTAAACTTCTTCTTAGGTTTCGAAGTATAACATTCTGGCAGATTCCTTAAAGGTTTCGAGGGGAATACATACCAATACTGTTAGAACAGCTCTTTAGTAATGTTCTTCTACGGAAAGAAATGGTAAAGTGAATGCATACAGAGGAAAGGAGTTTTAATGAGCCTCGAAGATATAGATGTCTATTACGACTTTAGGTGACCTTATGTGTATAACGCATCGGTCTGGTTGCGTAGATTGGAACCAAAGGTACGTGTTAACTGGAAGTGTTTTTCTCTTACGAAAGTTAATCTAGGGGATTCTGATGAAGACTTCTGGCATAAACCTGATGAAAAAACATCCAGGGGACTATGGCCTTTCCGGGCTGTATTGGCAGCTGCTAAGCAAGGTGAATCAGTCTCAAATACCTTGATTTACCGACTGTTGGATGCAAAGCACAAGGGAAGACTAGACATTGACGACCCTGAAATATTGAAGGGCATCGGTCAAGAGGTTTGTGAAAATTCTCAACAATTTCTTGATGATTTTGCGGATCGTGCCAACTTAAATACACTGGCTGAGCAACATGTAGATGGATCGGTTTTGGGGATATTTGGTACACCCACAGTGGTTTTCGGTAAGAAGAATACTATTTTCGTCAAGATGTTGATCCCTGATGTGGAGGATGACTTAAGTCTGTTTGAAAACTTGAAGTCTATTGCTCACCGTCCGTATCTGGCAGAAGTTAAGAAACCGCAACCACCTTGGCCAGCCGTGTAGTCAAGATGAACCTGCAGCATGCCAAAAAAGTAAAGTTATTGGAAGCGATACTTGGCTTTGAATTTACAGATCATGCTGTTGCCATAGAGGCAATTACCCATTCTTCATATCTTAATGAGACTAGCCAGCTATCTTCAGAGCCCTATGAACGCTTGGAGTTTCTAGGTGACGCAGTTATTGACTTAATTGTTGCTACGGAGTTATTTGATAAATTCCCGGGAGTGAGAGAAGGAGTTCTAACTGAACTCAAGGCAGAAATAACACAAAACTCTAAACTTGCAGAAATTTCTGAAAGCTTAGGGATTACTAACTGTCTTCTGGTCGGACGCAGTGTCCGTCAGACTTTGGATCGTAATAAGGTATCAACAATTATTTCATTCAAGAATTCTATATTGGCCAATGTATTAGAGGCTATTATTGGAGCAATTTACATTGATCAAGGTTTTATGAAGACAAGAGAAATCATTCTCGCTTTATTGAATCCTTTACTTGATACCTTGGATCCCACAACGTTCAAACGAAGTGCCAAATCAACCTTGCAGGAAGTTTTGCAGAAAAATGGATCCCCATTACCTGTTTACGTGTTAATTAGTGATTTGAAAAGAGAAAGTGAAAAACGATTTACTGTTCAAGTTCTTTTGGATGACAGGGTTGCAGCAACTGGCTACGGATCTCGCAAGGCGTTAGCGGAAGAAAACGCTGCATTATCAGCTTTGCAGTCCATCAAGTAGCAATTGTTGCTACTCGTTAGCCTATTCAGTTGCTTGTGGACAATGACAAGATAGGTGAGAGTATTAAACAATTGAGCAAATGACTGGAAGCAGTGGATTTGGTATTGTAGTGCCATGTTCGTTCAAATTATCCTTTGGGTATTACTGCTGGCTGTATTCTGGTTGATCACCAGCTGTTTAGCACACAGGTATTTTCGTGGATTACCTGACGCAGGGTTTTGCTTTGCATTATCCCTTGGTTTGCTTTGCTATTTTGTTCCTTACTGGATTCTAGTGACGCTTCTACCTTTTCCTCATCATGCGGTGACGATGCTGTCCTTAGGTGCTTTTTACGGCATCTTTTTCTTTATTTATCTAAAGCTAAATTTCAGCAACTTTATCAGATTCCTTAGTGATTCCCGATATCTAGTTATCACTGCTGTTTCTATTTTTGCTGTCGTTTTTGCTATAGGTATATTTATAAGAGGTCATATTGGCTTTGTTTATCATACCGAACAACCTATGGACTTAGCCTTTTTGAACGCACTTATAACAAGTATTAATTTCCCACCGCACGATCCGTGGATGACTGGACACTCTATAAATTATTACTATTTTGGTTATCTTATATTTGGATCACTTGGTAAGCTTCTCGCATTAGATGGTAGTGTTGTTTATAATCTTGCTTTGCCTACCGTTGCGGCTTTATCCGCGGTCGGCATTTTCGGGCTAACTTATAACTTAGTAAAACTCAGTAATATTACTGAGAAATTCGCTTATCCAGCTGGATTCTTTGCAGTACTTCTCCTTTTCGCGGGAAACCTGGAAGGTGTGTTGGAATATATGCAGGCTCAAGCTCTAGGTTCTAACGGGTTTTGGTCGTTTGTTGATGTAGGGGGATTAGCGTCTACTGATTCAACTGTTGGATTCTATCCAGAACGTCATTGGTGGTGGTTTCAAGCTAGCAGGATATTGCCAGGTGGCGAGATCAGCGAGTTTCCGTTTTTCAGCCTCGTATTAGGGGATCTCCATCCCCATGTGATGTCGGTTCCGTTTTTTATCCTGGCTATCAGCTTGATTTTTAATTTGTATCATGGGCAAGTATTAGGTGTTTTCGGTAGACAGTGGTTCTTTAGTAACAGGTATAAATTATTGCTAGTATCTCTAGCTATCGGAGGATGTGGGTTTATCAACATTGCAGACATGCCTGTATTGGCTTTATTGTTTGGGCTTATTTTATTCATCCGCTTGCGTTCTATCGAAAAAGTAGATGTTATTTTGGCACTAGCTAAGAGTGCTATAACAACTGTAGCTATGATCGCACTTGTCTTGGTGTGCTTTTCCCCTTTTTACTTCTCCTTCACATCCAATATTAACGGGATAGTTATAAACAACTTACCTTCTTCTCGAATAGTTCATATATTTCTGATCTGGGGACTATTTATAGCAATAGGAATAATGTTTTTTATTGTATACATTACTAAAGAATATGGTCCGCGTTTATTGAGGTACCGTGACAGTGCCGCTTATGACCTGAAGTCATTCTGGTCAACTATTTCGTTCCGGTATTACCTGATTCCATGGACTCACAAAAATTTTCCGCATCTGTTTTTCCCCCTTGCAGTGAGTTTCCTCTTTATTTCATTGGTGAATCTACTATTGTTTGGTGAATTCATCGGTTCAAAGGGAGGGACTTATATTCTGCTTTCAGGTGTGATTGCTTGGTTGCTATTGTTGGCTCCGGCTCATTTCATCAATCCATTGAAACGCCCTTTTTTGTTCATTCTGATTCTTCTTTTGGTATCCACCGGTTTAATTCTGATTCCGGAAGTTATTTATATCAACGATGTGTTTAGTTCAAGGATGAACACAGTTTTCAAGTTGTATTATCAGGCTTGGATTTTACTGAGTTGCGGAATTGCTTACGCATTGGTTTATGTTATTTCGGCCATATTTCAAACAAATTCTGTTTTAAAAAATATCTATATTACTTCTCTAATACCAATAGTGCTTCTGATTCTGCCAGTAGTTTATTATCCTTTAGCTGCGTCTTTAAGTCGGATAGAACACGAAAAGACTGTGGAATGGAATATATCTGCATTGGCTTCCACTATAGCTGATACCAATCATGACAAAGATGTAATTCACTATTTGCGAGAGGTGAGTCCCGAATCAACTATTGTCGAAGCTGTGGGGAATGATTACTCTTCATACGGCCGGATTGCATCTTTTACTGGCCTTTCTAGTATTATTGCTTGGCCTGGACACCAGCAACAATGGAATAGATCAGGTGATGAAATCACCAGAAGGATCATAGATGTTGAAGCAATATATAAAGATCCTAGTGTCGCAAAAGTCAAACAACTAATTGACCGTTACGATTTTGATTTTATAGTCGTAGGTGATCGAGAATATAAACAGTACGGTGAGATAAACTTGAATCGTTTTGAAGAGCTCGCTATTAATTGCAACCAAGAACATGATGATAAAGCATGTTATCGCAACGGAGCCACTGTGATTTACCGTGTTGATTAAATCTAAACGTAAGAAACCATGGATATTTATGACTGGGATTAGTTCTGATTTATCTCGCACAAAGATTGGATTGATAGTTTCAATACTTATCCTGACTGCTTTTTGCCTTCGTATATGGGATATTGACATGCGCGTTTTACATCACGATGAAAGTTTACACGCATACTACAGTTGGGTGCTATACAAAGGTGACGGTTACGTACACAACCCTATGATGCACGGACCTTTTCAGTTTTTCTTAACTGCTAGTTTGTTTAAAACTATTGGAATTAGTGAAACTGTTCTCCGTTTAGCCCCGGCTCTATTTGGATCTCTTTTAGTCGGTTTACCGTGGCTGATACGCGACAAACTAGGAACTTGGGGGGCGGTCGCTTGTTCGTTCTTTTTACTGACGTCACCTAGTTTCTTGTATTTTAGTCGATTTGCAAGGAACGATGCCTACATGTGCTTGTGGCACCTTGCTTTGGTGATAGCTATATGGAGATATATTGATTCAGGTCTTCATCGTTACCTCTACGCTATTGGCGCATTGATGGGATTAGCATTTGCGACGAAAGAAACCACCTTCTTAACTGTAGGGATATTTGCTTGTTACTTGATCGTAGTTTCCAGAAGAGAAATTCTAGCAGTACTGATGGCAAAAAAAAGCCTAAATACTATTTCCAGGCACTGTTCAATTTTATTAATAATGGGAACTTTAACCTTACCTCAACTTGGTGCCACAGTTGGATTACTTCAAGGTTATATACCCTTGATCTTGGTTAATAGTGAACCGACTTCTGGAGCAATAGGAATGCCAGCTGGGTCAGAACTATTATCCCAGGGAATAATCTCTAACCAAGTTCTTGTCGCTATAGGTATAGTTGGGTTCCTTTCTTTGCTGGCTATAGTATTTGGCACAGCATGGAATAAAACCGTGTGGTGGAGGATAGTGGCGATCTTTGCAGGAATCTGGCTATTTCTTTTCACAGGAGCTTTCACTAATGTTTTCGAAGGAATAGGTACTGGTATATGGCAATCATTAGGTTATTGGCTAGTCCAGCATGATGTAGCAAGAGGGGATCAACCATGGTTTTACTACTTGATGTTGCTGCTGACTTATGAATTTCACATTCTTGTACCCCTCATGATTAGTGTTCCGTATTTATTGAAATACAGAAGCCCTTTTAGTAATTTTTTGTTATTTTGGCTTGGGGGCAGTGTCCTTTTCTATTTCATAGCCGGTGAAAAAATGCCCTGGCTTGTTATAAATATGGGATTGCCTTCTGTGATGGTTCTTGGTGTCTTCATTAATCATTTAGTTGTTAATGCAAACTTTAGTCGAATTTCCTCTTTGACTCATATAGGGTGGTTTCTTGTAACAGTATGTTCTCTATCTGGCGCATTATTAATGTTTGCACAAGGGAATATTGTGATTATGTTTTTTTTGATTCCACTGCCGATAGCGATTACTATTTGGTATTGTCAGCGTAACAACAGTTATTGTGTTAGGAATATCGCCTTAGTATCCTTTGTGTTATTGGGTTTGATTTCGTCAATGGTCAGCCTGAGAACAAATTATGTACAAGCAAATGATCCCTCTGAGCTAATAGCGTATACTCAATCATCAGCAGATCTTAAGCTTGTATTGGATAAAACTGAAGAAATGGCAGGTCTTCAAGGAGTGCCTCGCGAGAGTATTGATATTTTTGTAGATACAACAGATGGATATGCGTGGCCGTGGGTTTGGTATTTCCGGGATTTCACCAGCGTTGTCTATGGTGATTCTAATGGTATTGCTAAGTCTGTACTAGATAGAGATGCAATTATGTTAATTAATGCGAAAAATACCAAGATCGTTGATGATGCGTTATTAAATACACAAGATTATGAGTGGTTTGATTACCAACATCGAGAATGGCATCCAGAATCATACAGGGATTTCAACACAAAGGTTCTTATGGATACAAAATCATGGGGAAATGCATTTGACTATTTACTATTTAGAGAGCTAGACAGTTCTACAGGATCAGCTAAAGCAAGGATGTATTTCCGTGGTGAGTAAGATACTATTGGCAACAAATCATTATATATTTCTGTTTTCTTATTGCGTGTACTAAAACCTTATGTTTGATCACAAGTTGACCAAGATATCCTTAAGTGTCTCTTTGGGGGCCGTCTTCTTGTTATTATTCGTTTTCCAGTTGGATCTAACGGCTGTCTTGGAAAATTTACAAGGTATGCAGTACCAATTTCTAGCCCCAGCTTTGGTGTTTTATTTTTTAGCATTTGCTATCAGAGTATACAGATGGCAAATAATTCTTAAGCCAGTAGCTTTTCTGTCAATTGGCCAGTTAGCATCCCCTCTTGCCGTTGGATATATGGCTAACAATCTTTTGCCGGTTCGTATGGGGGAAATCATCAGATCATATTATTTAGCAAGGAAGACTTCATTGAGCGGTATATCTGTTTTGGGCACATTAATTGTAGAACGAACTTTTGATGGACTTACACTTGCTTGTTTATTTATGTTGAGTGCTTTAGCTGTACCGTATACGGTTGAAATCAATCTTTTCGGAGGTGTGCGAAGCCTTTCTGCTTGGCTGCTTTCCTTAGTCTGTTCAATTCCTTTTGTAATTGCTTTTGTAGCAATTTTCGGTAGTGCATATTCACCTAGACTTCGACATAAAATGCAAACATGGATAAAGTCAGTGTTGCCTAGGTTTATTAGTTCTAAGCTGGGACAGGTTTTTGATCGTTTAATTGTTGGTATGATATCCGTTCTGAAACTAAGAACTGTGTCATTCTTATCAATTGCTTCACTGGTGGTATGGATCACGGAATCAGGTGTTTATTATTGGTTAATGAGAAGTTTCCGATTAGAAGATAGTTTTGACAACCTTACTGTTATGCTTTTGGCATGCGTGGCTGTTACTGCTATTTCAAACTTGGCGACAGCGTTGCCATCATCACAGGGCGGAATAGGCCCCTTCGAATTTTTTGCAACCTTGACATTATTGGCTTTTAATGTGGAGGTTAATTTGGCTGGAACATATGTTATGGTGCTTCATCTTGTGTTATTAGCTCCAATAACTGTACTAGGACTGCTGGTGTTGTGGTTTGACAGTATTTCTTTATTTAGGCTTAATGAATTACATAATAGAAAACTTTAAGGGAGTTCCTTAAATGAGTCGTTTGAATATAGGGATTATTGGTGCAGGAGCGCTGGGACTGGCTGCAGGTTTTTATCTAACTCGTTCAGGTAATCGAGTGACTATATGCGAGGCAGCACCGTTCTTGGGGGGACAGGCTTCAACTTTTCTAATAGGAGGAACTCCTATAGAAAGAGGCTATCACCATCTTTTTAAGAGTGACATATATATGCGTCAACTATTGGATGAGTTGGGATTAGCTCAGCAGTTGAAATGGATTGAATCTAAAGTTGGCATATATGCAGATGGAAGAATCTGGAATTTCTCAACACCATTTGATCTTTTGGCCTTCAAACCATTATCTCTTTTGAATAGGATTCGGTTAGGTATTGTGGTTAAGTATTTACAGCATGCAAGGGGGAAAGACCCTTTTGAATCCATCACCGCTTCTAACTGGATACAAAAGTACGCTGGCTCACAGGCACATGACTTAGTTATAGGACCACTGCTGAAAGGTAAGTTCGGGAAATATGCAAATGAAATCAGTATGGCATGGTTATGGAATAAATTCGCTTTGAGGACCACATCCCGTGATAAAACAGGGTATAAAGAATTGCTTGGTTATCCTATGGGTAGTTTCGGGCAAATATTTACGAAAGTGTCAGAACAGATCCAAGAAGCTGGAGGAGAAGTAAGATTATCAACACCGGTACAAGAAATCACAGTTAGTGACGGTCGAGCATCAGGATTACGGGTAAAAAACAAGGATGGCGCGGATTGTTTCTTAGAATTTGATGCAATTATTGCAACAGTCCCTTCCTATTTAATGCCGAAGTTAGTCCCGGCTCTTGATAAGCATTATTCGACCTTTTTGACCAAAGTCGATTACCTTGCAGCCGTGCTTCTGATTCTTGTTCTTGATCGCCCGCTCACTTCCTATTACTGGATAAACGTTGCTGATAGAAGTATGCCATTTCTAGGGATTGTGGAACACACTAACTTTATACCGCCTGAGCAGTATGAAGGAAACCATATAGTGTATATAACTAACTATTTAGACGTTGATAGTGATCTCTACACTATGGACAAGGAATCTCTCCTGGAAACGTATAAGCCTTTCTTGCATAAGTTTAATCCTGACTTTGATCTATCGTGGGTTCGCTCTGTTCACCATCATAAAATCAATGCTGCACAGCCAATTATTACAACTAACTACAGTGATAAAATTCCTGGTTTCAAGACACCAATCAACGACCTTTTTCTGGCTAATACCACTCAGATTTATCCCGAAGACAGAGGTACCAACTACAGTGTCAGACTTGGTAAGGATCTTGCCACTCTAATTTCCAGGAAATATAACTAAATCACTGTCCAATTACACACATTTAGCTATTCTAATCCAATAAGGAGGGTCAGTTCCAGGAAATTAGTGTTCAGAAATAACTAGAATATCTCTTGAAGATTTCTAGGACGCTGTGCTATTATTTTCCTAGACTAAACCTGCGTAAGCGAATGCAATGACTATCGAAGGCCAAGCTATTCGATCCAAAGCTAAAACTGCTCTCAGTAACCAGTCTTTTAAGACTGTCACAGTCTTGTCGTCTTTATTAGCCGTGCATGACTCCTTGGGATATCTGCCTGCTGAAGCTATAGATGAGGTTGCAAAATATACTAAGACCACAGCTAATGACGTTTGGGCAGTCGCCTCTTTCTATACGAATTTTAGGTTTACCGATCCTCCTCCAGACACTGTAGAACTGTGCTGGGGGCCCTCATGTCACATTAGGGGAGCGATGCCCATGTTGCAAAAGGTATTTGAGCACTTTGGATTGGAACAGGAAGGAGATAGTCCCGACAAGAAGGTCCAGGTAAGACTTAACACCTGTTTGGGAGCTTGCAGTCAGGCACCTGTGATTAGTGTGAATCACCGTCTTGTGGGTAACCTAGATCCTGACGATGCTTGTTCGACAATTGACGGTTTGTTGCAGAAGCACAATCGCGGAAAACATTAAAAAATGAACGTTATCTATGTAATTCTGAAGATCTTTAGATAGAGTAGGAGTAAATTGAGTAAGGACTATAAAGAGCTAACTGCTAAAGCCGTACAACACCTAGCGTCTCTTGAGGCAGTTGCATGGTTGCGTGTAGGTACTGCTATTTGCGGTCAGGCCGCTGGAGCAACTAATTTACTGCAGGCTATTCCCTCTCTTGCTGAGAAAAGAAATCTCCCGTTTGTACTGTCTGAGGTAGGGTGTATGGGCTTGTGTTATGCGGAGCCTATACTTGATATTCAAACCCCCGACGGTGACAGGATTTTATACAAAAACGTCGATCCTGCATTAGCTGAAAAAATCTTAGACTCTTTAGCCAAAGGGAAAACCCATAAAGACAATTTATTGGGTGCAGTCACATGCAAAGATAAAGCTATTCCTCTGCTGAAGAACATACCGATGATGAAGCAGCAGACCCGGGTTGCCTTAAGAAACGCTGGGCATATTGATCCTATCGATATTTTCCAGTATGTAGCAAGTGGTGGATTTAAAGGTCTGTCCAAGGCATTAAATACAATGTCAGCCAGTGAAGTTATAGAAGAAGTGACAAAATCCGGCTTAAGAGGTCGAGGAGGGGCCGCGTTTCCGACAGCGACAAAATGGAGTTTCTTGGCTCGTTCCGATAAAAAAACCAAATATATTTTATGTAATTGCGAGGAAGGAGATCCAGGAGCCTTTAATGATAAGGGGATATTAGAAAGCGATCCTTTCACTTTGATTGAGGGAATGATAATCGCAGGCTATGCTACGGGATCCTCTAACGGAGTGATCTTTATCAGGCATGGTCATGCTGGTCCTATAGAAAGAACCGAAAAAGCTCTTGAAGCTTGTTACGAACAAGGTATCCTTGGCTCAAATATACTTGGGACTGATTTTTCGTATGACATAGAAGTATCACTAACGGGTGAGTCATACGTAGCAGGAGAAGAAACAGCCCTAATGGAGGCTGTCGAAGGCAAAAGGGCAATGCCGAGATTTAGGCCTCCATTCCCCGCACAAGCCGGGCTATGGCAGCAGCCAAGTAATATTAATAATGTTAAGACATTGGCCTATGTTCCTGAGATTGTGGCAAAAGGAGGGGACTGGTTTGCTGGAATTGGGACAGAAAAGAGCAAAGGAACAGCAATTATTTGTTTATCCGGCGACATAGAAAGACCTGGGATGATAGAGGTTCCGTTTGGACTTACAATACGTGATGTGATTGAAAAAATAGGAGGTGGGGCAAGAAACTCCAAGTCTATTAAGCTTTTACAGACAGGGGGTCCTTTAGGAGGAGTCCTTTCTGGTGATCAGCTTGATATTGTTCTAGATTTTGATGCAATGGCTACTGCTGGTGCTATATTGGGTTCCGGGGGAATAATAATAGCTGATGAAGATACCTGTTCTGTCCACTTAACACGTAATTTGATAGCCTTTTGTCAGTATGAATCATGTGGTAAATGTTTTCCATGCCGCCTTGGAATGTCTCACTTGTTAGAAGTAATAGAGAGAATCACCCTTTTAAATGGCCTTGAATCAGATAAGGCTTTAATGGAGAGGATAGGAACTAGCATGCAGGCTGGGTCCCTTTGTGGTCATGGCCAGCTAGGTTTTAATCCGGTAAGTTCAGCGTTAAAATACTTCAAGGACGAATTTGATCAGCACTTAGAAGAACATGTGTGTCAAACTAATCAATGTTCAGGACCCTTCATTGGTCCGGAAAAAACTAGAAGATGGGCCCATCACACCGGTAGTTCACCTACAGCAGAGGTTAGTGATCGCTTTTCTTCATCGCAGATTCAAAAACAGTGGATTAGTGTTCTAAAATAGTAAACAGTAAAGCTTAATGTGATTAGGTAGTAAATTTAGTAATACTAGTGGGAGCAAAATGGCAGAAGAAAGTTTTGATATAACTATAGATGGTCAGTCCATAAAAGCTAAAACTGGTCAAACTGTTTTGCAAGCTGCTATAGCTGCAGGATTGCACATCCCCTATCTTTGTTATCATGAAGGATTAGTGCCATATGGCGCTTGTAGGATGTGCGTGGTGAAGGTTGATGGTGGGAGAGGAGCACCTGCATCCTGTACTCTTCCTGTCCAAGAGGGCATGGTAGTGCATACGTCGGATGAAGAGGTGACATCAGTTAGGGAAAATATAATGGACTTGCTGCTAGCAGAGCATCCCCATGGTTGTCTTACATGCCACCGGGTTGATTTGTGCGGTCCTTCTGACATTTGTTTAAGACATGTTTCTGTCAATGATCGCTGTATAACATGTCCTAAAAATGAAAGATGTGAGTTAAAGGATACTGCACGTCATGTCCAGATGGATCTTAATTCTCCATTAGAATATAAATATCGAGATTTACAAATAGAGACAAAAGATCCCTTTTACGATAGGGACTATAACCTGTGTATTGTCTGTGGTCGATGCGTCCGAGTCTGTGAAGAGATTAGGGGTGACAATGCAATTGGATTTACCGAACGAGCTGGCCAAGCGTTGGTTGGAACTTCCAGAGGGACTTCACTACTTGAGTCAGGCTGTGAATTTTGTGGTGCTTGTCTAGATGTATGCCCGGTTGGAGCTTTGGTTGAAACAGACTACAAATGGGATAAGCCAC
>CAJWUJ010000002.1 GCA_913047625.1 uncultured Dehalococcoidia bacterium
TGCCCAAGGAACTGCAGTTAATATCGACGCAACTAATAAGTTACGTCAGGAAAGTAGAGGAGGAAAATAATGGCAGGGAAATATCGATTAGGGATTGATGTAGGAGGCACATTTACCGATGCTATGATTATCAATGAGGAAACGGGTGAAATCAGGATTGGTAAAGTACCTTCGACTCCCAAAGATCCTTCTATAGGGTTCTTGGATGCAGTAGATACGATCCTTAAAGAAAACAATATTGAAGCTCAAGATGTAACATACGTTGTACATGGCACTACAGTAGCTACCAATGCGATTATAGAAGGGAAAATGGCTGCCACTGGTTTCATCACGACAGAAGGCTTTAGAGATATGCTGGAAATCCAGAGACAAATCCGCCCATCATTGTATGATTTGCAGTTTGAAAAACCTCAGCCATTAGTTCCAAGATATCTGTGCTTCGGGATACCGGAACGTATGGATTTTCAAGGTAACATTCTTACCAAATTAGATACCGATTCTGTCCGGGATGTAGCCCGGCAGTTGAAAAAAGAGGGAGTAGAATCGATCGCTGTATGCTATCTACATGCCTATATCAATAATGAACACGAAGCCCGAACGGAAGCACTACTGAAAGAGGAATTTCCTGAAGCTATTATTTCATTATCGTCTGAAGTAGCACCTGAATTTCGAGAATACTTGAGAGCTAGTACTACAGTGATTAATGCTGCAGTAAGGCCTATAGTATCCCGCTATCTTACTAGTATCGAAAGTCGGCTTAAAGCTGCGGGTTTATCTGCCGAGTTATTGGTCATGCAAAGTAACGGTGGGGTGTTGACGTTTGGTGCAGCCAGTGAAAAACCCGTATTTATGGTGGAATCAGGTCCTGCTGCTGGAGTGATTGCAGCATCCTACCTTGGTAACACGTTAGGTTCTCCCAATGTGCTGTCTTTTGATATGGGAGGTACTACTGCCAAAACTGGACTAGTACGGAAAGGTACTCCAACAATTACTAAGGATTACGAGGTGGGAGTAGCTGCAGGAGGAACAGGAACAGGAGTACAAGGAGCAGGCTATCCAATTAGAACACCAGTGATTGATTTGGTGGAAATAGGTGCGGGAGGAGGTTCCATTGCATGGGTAGATAGCGGAGGGATTCTGCGGGTAGGCCCACAGAGTGCGGGAGCTGATCCAGGACCTGTCTGTTATGGGAGAGGAGGAGAAGAACCCACGATTACTGATGCCAATTTAGTGTTAGGTCGCTTGGATCCTGAGTATTTTCTTGGCGGCAAAATGAAATTAGATGTTGAAGGTGCAACAAAAGCGATTGAATCGAAATGTGCGAAGCCGCTAGGACTGGATCTTTTGGAAGTAGCTTTGGGTATTGTTGAAATAGCAAACACTGCTATGGTGAATGCTTTAAGGCGCATTTCAGTACAGAGAGGTTATGATCCACGTGAATTTATGTTGGTAGCCTTTGGTGGAGCTGGGCCAGTACACGCTAATCGGCTGGCTGATCAACTTGAAATCCCCAGAACTTTAATCCCGATGAGTCCTGGAATTACATCTGCTACTGGATTATTGGTTACAGACTTAAAGCATGATTATTCAAACACACTAATTCAGCCAATTGACGAGCTTGATCTATCTGCAATAGAGAACACTTATGTAGGTATGGAAACTCAAGGCCGTACGGCCTTGTCGAATGAAGGGATGGAGGAGAATAGCATCCGATTTATTAGACAAGTAGATGTAAGGTATATTGGACAGAGTTATGAATTGGGAATTGTGGTAGAGCCCGGAAAATTTGATGGTGTTCGTCGGGATCAAATCCTCGAGGAATTCCATAAGGAACATGAAAGGGCATACGGCTTTAGTGCTCCTGGAGAGCCAGTTGAAATAGTTGCTATCAGACTGACAGCAGTTGGAGATATAGCTAAGCCGACTTTGCGTGAAATTGGCAAGACCTCAGGTGGTGTCGACTCCGCCAGACGCACCACGAGAAGTGTCTATTTTGCTGAAAGCAAAGGATTTGTTGACTGCCCTGTTTACGATCGGTATAAGCTTTCCAGTGGGGATGTGTTACAAGGCCCTGCTATCATTGAAGAAATGGATTCAACAACAATAATCCACCCAGAATACAAAGGGGACGTGGACAGATACGGTAATATTTTCTTGAGTGGTGTTTAGTACTAGTCGAAAGTTATTTACTTTAAACCTAGAATGCGAGCAGCATTTTTGCCTAAAATGGCCTCAGTGTCACTGGTTGTAAAATCACAACCAAACTTTTTACCTGTCACTGGGAGATCTTGGATGGTACTAACCCATTTCTTGAGCGGCATGGCATGTCTCCAACCAGGATTATCACTTCCCCAAAGAACTCTTTCTACTCCGATTGTTTGGCACATTCGATAGATTGCCTTGATTGCATCTTCTGGGTAGTCAAAATGTGCTTGCCACGTCGACAGTTCCAAGTAAATATTGGGTTTCATCTGTGCAATGTTCAAAGCCTCAGGCCATGCGGCTCTTCCTGCATGCCCCATTATGATGGTGAGCTCAGGAAAATCAGCTGCGACTTCATCAAAATGAAGTGGTTGGGCATATCTGCTCACGAGAGGTGATGGCATAGGACCGGAATGAAAAGTAACCGGTAGATTACGGGCCACACAAATTTCGTAAAAAGGGTACACTACTCGATCATGAGGGAAAAACCCCACCGTTGTATGGATTTTTAGCCCTTTCATGTTCCAGTCCGTTACCGCGCGTTCAAATGCGTCTACGGCATTATTTCTTCTGGGATCAATGCCGAAAAAAGGGATTAATCGATTCGGATATGCTCGGCCCATTTCTGCAGATAACCTGTTTTCTCCTTCTATAGTGAATGTGGGTTCTCCTAGTCGTAATCCGTAGTCAGCTACAAAGATAACCGTTGCATCCACTCCAGATTCATCAAGTTCGTTTATGTGATCCAAGGCAGCTTCCTTCCAATCTGGAACTAGAGGCAATGGATCGCTTTGTGCGTGGACGGGATCTAGCTTGCCGGGGTTTTTGGAAGCAATTTCCGACGCTTGTGGGTAGCGCTGGTAAAATGACCATGTATGCCTATGTAGATCTATTATCATCCCTACTCCTGCTTTGGTTAATCTGTGGAAAGTGTATCAATCCCGCTATGACGAACTAGATTCTCTTGTAGTTCGTTTGCGTGTTGGAAAATTAATGGAGTTCCACCCGTGTGGATGAAAACCACGGGGACTTCTTTAGATATCAGACCCTTTTTAATATGATCTATTAATCCTGCCATGGCTTTGCCTGTGTAAACTGGATCCAAAATTAAGTTGTCGGTCTTAGCTGCTATATGAATTGCTTCAATACTTGCTTCTGTAGGAACTGGATAAATTCCCTCGTATTTTCGGTCTATTTGCACTTCCTCTGGAGTAATACTTACAGGGAGATGCAATAATTCACTGACTCCTTTGGTCCAGCTCGGTATTGCCTCTGTGAAGTCTACATAGTCGCTCACTGGTATTCCAGTAACATGCCATGGTTTACCCATTAACTTTCCACCGAGTTGTAATCCTGCATGAGAATGGCCTGCGACGACATAAAACTGTGCCTCATTGATGCCCTTTTCATTCAATTGATCAGCTATCTCGATTGAAGCGTGCAAATATCCCAGTGTTCCTGCGTGGTTAGCCCACGGAGTGTATTGGAATGTGAACGGATTATGGCCAGCTTGTTTAAGTCGGTCTTCTAAAGATTTAATCTCCGTCAATATTTCTTCCGAATCTGAAGTTTCTAAAAACACCATTTCAGCGTTCATTAGATGATAAATTAGGGGATTACCTTGTAGAGGGTTAAGATGTTCGCCGGGCTTGATCAGCAAAATAAACCGAACCCCACTTTTCGTACAAGCAGCTGCCATTACTCTAGCGGCATTAGATGAAGGGGGATACTGTGCGATCACTACGTCATGTCCTTGTTCTAAGACATGGCCCATGGCAAATTCAAAATGACGGGCCTTATTGCCGCCAAAGGCTGGTCCGGTTAGATCGTCTCTTTTGACGAAAATTGGAGGACCATCAAGGAATCGGGAAAGATTTTGGACCTCTTCTAAAGGCGTTGTACCGCTAACAAATTTAAACCTTGGTGTTTGCTCTATAGCTTTATTCAGTTGTTCTGGCGTGTAATAAACAGGCTTTTGCATAGTATGCACCCCTAGGTGAAAATTAGACGGTTGCAGAAATTATACGTTATTTAGTATGCGTCGTGTAAACTACCTCATCTGCATGCTCAAAAAGCTTTGGGATTCCCCCCGTGTGGATAAATACGACTGGAACATCGGGAGAAATTTTCCCTGAAGTTATATAATCAATCATTCCGTGCATTGATTTTCCTGAATATGCTGGATCAAGGACAATTCCTTCAGTGCTAGCAGTTAGGTTAATAGCTTCGACAGAGCCTTTTGTAGGTACGGAATATGTCTCTACATAATCAAAAGTTGTTTCTATTTCACTGGCCGGTAAGTCAGTCGGTAGCCCTAAAGTGCTAGCGACTTGTTCACTCCATCCAGTGAGGGGAAAGTCTTGTTCGAAATCTTGGCCAACGCCTATGCCGGTGACTCGCCACGGCAGCCCCAGTATTTTGGCTCCTAACTGGAGACCTACTTGAGAATGCCCGTTCACGAGGAAGATATGGACTTTGGTTATGCCAATATCCGTGAGTTGTTTCTGAAGTTCAAGGGTAGCGTTTAAATAAGAAATTACGCCTGACATATGGAACATTGGTTCTGCTTGAGCAACGTAGGGTTTGTGGCCAGCAGCAGCCAGTTCAATGCCAATTTGCTCTGCTGCGGATATGCCATCCTCTTTTGATTCTCCAGCCTCTCGCAATTCTGCACCAAATAAAACTGATAGAAGCATATTTCCTTGGTAGGGCCTTTGCAGGGGCGGAGTTACTAAGATACATTTCATCCCTGTTTTAGCACAAGCGCAGGCGGTTTGTCTTCCTGCATTTTTACTATCGGCGTATACATATGTGTCGCATCCTTTGCGAAGTGCATCAGCAAGGCGGTACTCCAAATGTCTCATCTTGTTGCCACCCAGTGCTTGTCCGGTCAAATCATCACGTTTTATCAAGATTTTGGGTCCGCCCAATGCCTTACTTAAATTATTAGCTTCTTCCAAAGGCGTCGGTAAATATGCCAAAGGTGTTCGGGGAACTTTCTTTAACACACTGGCAAGGGCATCTTGGGTCATATAGGTATTTGATGTCATGATCGTCTCCTATTTGTGAGCACACCTTACTGCATGGTCAAACCGCCGTCTATCACTAAGCATGATCCTGTAACAAAATTACTGTCTTTTGATGCTAAGTACACGGCACCTGACGCAATTTCATGCGGTTGGCCTAACCTTCCCATTGGTTGGCGGTTAGTCATCTGTTTCTTAGTTTGAACTGGATCAGGGTAAGTTGCAACCATTCTATCTACCCATGGTGTGTCAACAGTGCCCGGACATATGGCATTACAGCGGACTCCTTCCCCCACGTAATCTAACGCAATAGACCGCATAAGAGAGATCACCCCTCCTTTTGTAGCACAATAAGCCGTTCGTTCTTTGATTCCAACCATTCCAGCAACAGAAGCCATCATGATTATGGAGCCCTTGGACTGAATTAGATGAGGCATAAGGACTTGGGATACGAGAAAGGGTCCAGTAAGATTTACAGCTAACATTTGATGCCAATTGGGCTCAGTGGTTTCAAGCAGTGTTCCTGGTAAACCAAACCCGGCATTGTTCACAAGGGTATCTAGTCCTCCGAGCCAGTTGACGGCCTCTTTTGCAGCCATACCAATATCTGCAGACTTCGTTACATCAGCCTTAACAAAAAGGCAGTTAGGATTCCTCTCCAGTTCCATATTTGTAATGGGATCCTTATCGATTATTGCAACTTTAGCCCCTTCCAACAGAAACGAGTCCACAATCGCTTTTCCGATTCCAGAACTGCCCCCTGTCACGATAGTTTTATAGTTGTTTAGTCGCATGACAACTGCCCTCCTTGTTATATACGATTATATATGCATATCCTGCCGTAGCTCACTCTTTTGTGGTCTCGAAATGTGACAAGAAAAAGATTACTGTACAATTTTAATTCGAGAGGATATAAATATTCTAGTAAAAAGGAAAATAAGGAGAAATTCATGCAGGATAAATTTGCTGGCGTTCATTGGATGCTCAGTACCCCTTTTAATGAATCGGAGCAAGTTGACTATGAATCATTAGCTCGGTTAATTGTCAAAGCTCGTGAATTTGGGTGTGTGGGAGTTGTTGTGCTTGGTGTTACTGGCGAGGTGGCAAAATTAACAGATTCGGAACGATACAAAATTGTTGAATTTGTCGTCCAGAAAGCAGCAGGGTTATCAGTTGTAGTAGGAACTACTGGATCTGGAACAGCTGTCGCTGTGGCGAGAAGTCAGGAGGCCGATCAATTAGGAGCACATGCTTTAATGATCGCTCCACCTCCTATAGCTAAACCAAATCTTGCTGCGGTAATACATTATTACTCATCAATAGCTGCAGCAACTTCTTTGCCGTTAGTTATACAGGATTATCCGGCAGTATCAGGTGTTTATATGACTGTTGAATTAATGAAACAATTGGCCGATCAGCTGCCTTCTTTTAAGTATTTGAAATTAGAGGATCCCCCGACTCCCGCTAAGCTATCAATGATCAAGAAGAGCTTGGGTGACAGGATCGGTGTGTTCGGAGGCCTGGGAGGCTTGTGTCTCTTTGATGAATTAAACAGGGGATCTTTAGGGGCAATGACAGGTTTTGCTTTCATAGAGGTTTTTGTGGAAATTGTACAATATATGCAGCAGCAGCAGCACGGGGAGGCTCGAGAATTATTCTATAAATACCTTCCTTTAGTGCAAATGGAAATGCAAGAAGGTATTGGGCTTAGTATAAGGAAAGAGGCACTGAGATTACGAGGGCTAATTGATACCGCACTTGTACGACATCCTGGAGTTAATATCGATGATGTGACACGTAACGAGCTGAAAACACTGGTTTCGTGGTTAGGTCTAGAGTTTTAATTTATAGAGGAGTGCCATGGGTGTTAATCAGCTTGGGTTTTTGATGTTCGTTTTTGGACTGATGCTAATGATTCGGGCAATTAGAAATAGAGGGAAGCCAGCAATATTTCTTGGACCAGGAATGTCACTTGCATTCATAATCCTGGGATTTTTTCTTTTTGTAGCACAAACTTAGCAAGCTTAATTCGCACATGATCTATCATAGGAAACCACTGGTGGATCGAGGGAAGTTATCGACTTTACGGTCAATCCAGTTGTACTGTAGAGTGAGTGAAGTGACTAAACACCAAACTATGGTGTTGCTAAATGGAGGACTATGTGATGAAAGTGGCTATTGTAGGAACAGGTGCAGTGGGAGGCTTCGTAGGTGGGGCGGCTGCTGACGCTGGTGAGGACATAACGTTGATTGATCCTTGGGATCAAAACGTAGAAGCTATACGGTCCAACGGAATATTGGTTGATGATCCTGTTGCTGGGCCGCGACATTTTCACCCACGTAAGGTTATATCTATTAACGAGATTGGTACGTTACAGGCATCGTTTGACTTGCTTTTAGTGGCTGTCAAATCTTATAACACTGAGATGGCTGTCACGAAAATGATCCCGTATTTAACAGAAGACAGTACTGTTGTAAGTGTTCAAAACAGTATAAATGAAGAAGTAATAATGCCAATTGTAGGTCGATCACGGACTGTGGGTGTGGTTGTACGGGGTAACTGTCAGATGATGCAACCAGCAAAAATTCTCATTACTCGATCCATTACGCAATCGGATAATACCGGGGTAGGAGGAGTCAATTACCTTGTTGGTGAACTAGATGGGAAGATTACCAAAAGAGCAGAAAGAATAGCGCAGGTACTGAGTCACGCTAATAAAGCAACTGTCACATCGAATTTATGGGGAGAGCGCTGGTCTAAATTGATAATTAACTGTGTCGCTAATTCTGTTTGCGGTGCAACAGGATTGAGATCTTCTGAGGTCTGGACGAATCCAGCTCTTAGAAAAGTCAGTTCACAGCTTGCCTATGAAACTGTTGATGTGGGTAATCGGCTCGGTTATCCGATACCATCAGTGATGGGAGATTTGTCGGTAGATGATATTTTGGGTGTGCCAAAAGGAGAATCGGTTAAGTTAGATCAGGCGTTGCTCCAAAGGTCTCAAAAAGTCCATGAACTGGCAATGCCTTCTCTCCTGCAAGATATTTTAAAAGAGAGACGGACTGAGATCGACTACTTGAATGGATTAGTAGTTAATAAAGGGAAAGAAGCAGGAGTTGCAACTGAAACAAGCCAAGCGATTGTGAGTCTTATTCATGCCATTGAACAGGGTCAGGCCAAGCCGAATCCTGATGCAGTAGCACAACTTGCAATTTAATAAAACTGAAAGTGTCTATCGTTGAGGTTGTAATCATCTGATCATCGCTCTGGCACTGACTGGCCATATTACCTCAAGCCTATTGTTTCTCATCCCAAAAAGATGGGTATGAAGATTTACAGTGGTGTCGTTGTGACCTGGAATAAGTTCAACTTTGTCGCCAGGACGCAGCTGTTGAGACGTTTCAGATTCCAGGGTTATTGTTAGGTGCTCGTCAGATGCAGATGCAACTGTTAGCCCACTAGCTGACTTTATAATAGGGGGCCATTGGTCCGTTGAAAGAGCCTTCATTCCACAATCGATTACTGCTCGGTCTTGTGTAGGCCTGCTTATAACGCTAGCTATTATAGTTCCGGCATTCACAAAGTCGGGTAGTACCCTGCCATATTGAGCATCCATGAAAACGTATGAACCAGGTTGGATTTCAGTAATATGGGAATAGGAACCCGTCATGTTGTAGGTTCCTGTTCCTCCAGCAGTTACAATTTCACAGGGAATTTCTGCGGATCGTAAATGGTTAATGGCAGCAAGGGTTTTTTCCATGGAGTCTGAATCAAGGGATTTTCTTTTGTCATCATCTTCTACACTTTGAATAGCACCGTTGTAGGCGTGAATACCTAGGAACTGGAGTCCAGGAGCTGCTTCGACGGCCTGTGCCAGATCTATAACAGATTTGTCGGGTTCAACACCACATCTGTTTTGTCCTACATTTACATCGAGCAAAACTCCAATAGATACTTGGGCTGCATTGGCTGCTTCTGATAAATCAACAACGTTTGCGACATCATCCACAGTCACTGACACCTTCGTGCTTTTTGCGAGTGCCATCAGCCGACGGATTTTAAAAGATCCAATGATCTCATACGTTATTAAGATATTATCTATTCCGTGAGAAGCCATAATTTCAGCTTCTCCTAGTTTTTGACAGCAGATACCGATAGCTCCAGCTGCAATTTGTTTTTTGGCTATATCAGGACTTTTATGGTGTTTCGTATGGGGACGAAGATTAATTGATTTCGACCTACAATAAGAAGCCATTTTCTCAATATTATTTTCCATTGCATCGAGGTCAATGATAAATGAAGGTGTATCGAGTTCTTCTTTTGGTGTGCCTAATGATGGTGTAAACTCTTGCATTAATCTCCTTTATTATGTTTCGTGTATAGGATGTCTTAAGGTAGAATGCTCTACAGGTGGATATTTAGTTAGTTTAATTCTGTAATTATATCAAAAACAAAACAATAATATTTGGGGGTTACTATGTCCTTGATTAACTTTGTAGATGTACTACGAGCGAGAGAAACTATTGCGCCTTATGTGAACAAAACTCCTACTTATCCCTATATTGGATTGAGCAAATTGGTGGGAGCTGAAATCTACCTAAAGCATGAAAACCACCATGCATTAGGCTCATTTAAAGTCAGAGGTGGCATAAATTACATGTCCAACTTGGCTGCTGAAAGTAAGAAAAGAGGCGTTATTACAGCGTCTACTGGGAATCACGGCCAGTCTATTGCGTACTCAGCTTCCGTTTTTGGTGTACCAGCAGTCATTGTTTCGCCCGAAGACGCCAACACAAGTAAAGTTGAGTCCATGCGAAATCTGGGGGCAGAATTGATTTTGAAAGGCAAAAACTTTGACGAAGCACGGGAAACGGTGGAAACTGAGGCATCGCAGAGAGGTTTAACGTATATTCACGCTGCCAATGAACCATTGATAATCGCTGGTGTTGCTACCTATGGATTAGAGATGTTGGAAGATATACCGGATATTGAGGTGGTGATTGCACCAATAGGAGGTGGCAGTAATGCTGCTGCCCTCTGTACTGTTGCTAAAGTGATCAATCCTAAAATTCAAATCATTGGTGTCCAATCTGCTCAGGCACCAGCGGCGTATCAATCTTGGACAAGCAAGGGAATTAAGAGTGCACCAACAAGTACTGTAGCTGAGGGACTAGCAACTTCAATCGGCTTTGAGTTAACACAGAACATTCTTTGGGAGCTCTTGGATGATTTCGTTCTTGTTGACGATAAAGAAATTGAAGGTAGTATCGTTACTTTAGCTACAAAAGCGCATACTCTTGCAGAAGAAGCAGGAGCTTCTACTCTAGCGTGTGCTTTAAAGATCAAGGATCGTTTATCGGGCAAGAAGGTAGCTCTAGTGATTTCGGGAGGAAATATTTCCTTGAAGCGACTGAAAGCCATAATGAGTACAGCTTAGATTAATGATTAGTCGTGTGCGCTATTAATAGAGCCTATCTAGTATTGGCGACTTGCCACATGTACCATGATCCAATAGACCTGTAGGGTTTCCATTTAGCAGTCACTTTTTCCACGGCACCTGTATTAGGGGGTTTGTTCTGAAAGTATATTATACGGATTCCTTTCATCAGGCCTGCATCTCCAGGAGCAAAAACATCTAGTCGGTTCAGAGCAAACATCTGAAACATTTGCGCCGTCCAGGTTCCCACACCTTTTAGCTGTGTCAATGTTGTAGTGATTTCATGATTTTCCTTATCGGCTAGATCACTGAGATACGTAGGATTGTTAGTCAATACCTTGGCAATTGATTGAATACTAGAAGACTTTGCATAAGACAGTCCACATGAGCGCAGCACATCCGTTTCCATTTCACTCAGTGCTGAAGGAACGAATTCGGTACTTTCTAACAGTCGATAAAGTCGATCTTTTAATGTCCGAGCCACTTTTGTAGATAGCTGTTGAGAAATGATGGAATTGATGAGCTGATCAAATAGATTGGGTTCAAATGCTCGCTGAGATAAGAATGTAGGTTGTCCAAATGATGCTATTAAGCACGCAAGCCTCTTGTCGTTCTTAACTAAATGTTGCTTTATAATTTGCCAATCTGTCATGGTATTGAGTGATAGTTGCTCGTACTAGAACGATATCCCGTTAGTCTTTTTTAAAACATATAAGAAAAAAGGGAAGACAAGCAAGAACTTTCCAGACTAAGAATTTACCGGTGTGAGGATTACAAGAGGTATTTCCCTTGATGTTGCCTGTTTGTATTTATCAAAACCACTGTATATTGCTACTGCTTTTTTCCATAGATCATAGTAAAGTGGATCTCCTGGCACAACAATAGTGACCTTACTCTTCTTTACAGTGGATCCTATTCTAACTTGGGCTATAGCGTTGTACTTAAGGTTAACGAACCAAGATGGATTCACGTTGCTACCGCCAAACGATGCTACTACAACGTATGATTTCCCAAATGGTATAGCTGCCAAGGGTGCCGTTCGAATTTTACCGGACTTTTTGCCGACTGTTGTAAGTAATAAAAATGTTATTCCTTTCCAACGCGTTCCAATTCGGCCACCCGAAAGAACATATATCAATTGGTGAATTCTGGAGAAAATTCGAATAATGTGAAATCTGGATTGCATCATGAAAAGGGTACAGAAAGAAAAAACGTTACGTACAATTAAAGAAAGGCGCCAGTTTCACCGCCATCCAGATAAATGACCTGACCAGTCATCCATTCAGCAGCTGGGCTTGCAAGGTACACAGCCAGCAAACCAAGATCTCGAAGGTCAGTCAACCGACCCATAGGGATTCCTTCCTTTGCCTTGGCTCGCTGTTCTGGTGTTTTTAAAGAGTTTTTACTCATATCCGTCTCAAACCAGCCAGGTCCAATGGCGTTTACTGAGATGTTGTAGCTGGCCCATTCCATTGCAAGCACTTTAGTCATCATGTTCAGGGCTGCTTTACTGCTGTTATAAGCAACACTACCACCAGTAGCCATAGCTCCGCTAATCGAAGAAATATTTATAATGCTTCCGGAATGTCGTGACTTCATTCCTTCTGCTACAGCGCGACAGCAATAAAAAGGCCCACTGAGATTCGTTTCAATAACTTGATGCCAAGCAGCATCACTTAACGGGTCAGAAAATGGAGTGGTACTAATGCCCGCGTTATTTACTAGGATGTCGATAACTCCAAATTCATTAATAACTCCGGCAACCATTTCTCGAACACTGTCAGCATTACTGATATCTGCTTGGAAAGCTAGGGAACGCTTGCCTATGGAATGAATTTCATCAGCTACATCTTCTAACTGATTCATCGTTCTTGCGGTTAGTGCAACATTAGCACCTGCTTCTGCGAAAGTGAGGGCTATTGCCCGGCCTATTCCTCTTCCTCCACCAGTTATAAGAGCATTTTTCCCTTCCAGGCTGAATTCATTCACGTTCAGTATCCTCCCTGAGATTATTGCTGATGGCTATTGGTCTGTGTATGCAAGAATCACAAGCCAGACTGTCTATATTGGGGTTTTGTCTTGGCCACATTGAAAAACAGAGATGTGAAATAGTGTGAATTGGCTCCCCGAGTAGGATTCGAACCTACGACCCGCCGGTTAACAGCCGGCTGCTCTACCACTGAGCTATCGGGGAATAATACCCGTCTCATTCTACCAAAAATCATCTCAGTAAGATTGATTTATTGATAGCATCAAATGACTGCTTGTTTTCGAAGTTCTTCTATTTGTGCTTCGCTTAGATTTAAAAGTTCTTTTAACAGTTGGTCTGTATGTTGTCCAGGAGTTGGTGGTGATCCGACCGCAGGATTACTTCTTCCATAATGAAAATAATCTCCGGAAACCGCTATTGTACCAGACACTGGATCATCCACTTCCGTCATTATATTTCGCTCCCATGGGTGAGGATCCTCAGCTGCTTGCGTGAGACTATTAACTGGGCATGATGGAACATCAGCTTTAGCACATAGGGACACGATTTCCTTTGCAGTCAAACTCTTTGTCCACTCAATAACCGCTTCCTCAATAATATCTATATTAGCCTCTCTGCTTTCAAAATCAGCAAAGCGATCATCTCCAATCCAGTCTTCCTTGCCCATTAAAGAGCACAATCGGTGGAATATTTCTGCTCCTGTCGCTACTAATAAAACCCACCCGTCCTTGGTAGGATAAGTCCCATTGGGAGGCGCACCGTAGCGATTGCCTGTTTTTTCAGTGACGTATCCTGTCCCTCGATAAGCAGAAACAGGTATTTCAGTTAGGCTATACCCTGAATCTGCCAAGCAGACATCTATAGTTTGTCCCTCGCCAGACAAATTCCTTTCCCATAAGGCTCCAAGTGCAGCTATAGCTCCATGTAGTGCTGTAATTCGATCAACGACTGGAGCGTATGTTTTTATGGGAGGCATATCTTTTTCCCCAGTTAATGACATATGGCCACTTAAGGCTTGGCCTATTTGGTCAAAACCCACGCGTTCCCAGTAAGGTCCGAACTGTCCGTAGGCAGAGATATTGACCATGATAATACCTTTGTTGAGTTCTTTTAGTTTTTCGTACCCGAACCCCATTTTATCCATGGTTCCTGGTCGAAAGTTTTGGATCAGTATATCTGAAACCTTGACTAATTCACTGAGAATAGACTTGCCTTCTTCAGAACGGGTATCTAGGGTCAAACTTTTCTTCCCACTGTTATATTGAACCCAGTAGGCACTTTGGCCTCGAACAAACGGCCCGTGGTCTCTACTTCGATCCCCTTCACCTGGTTTTTCAATCTTGATTACTTCTGCTCCGAGTCTAGCCAATACTAGTCCGCATCTAGGACCAGCCTGAAATCTTCCCAGATCCAGAACCCGTACATTTGATAATGGAGTGTTTGGTATTCCCACGACAAGCCTCTCTTTAGTTTATTTTTGGGAAGATTTACCTTTCCTGGTAAGGAAATCTTTGAACCCTTCTTTTACTGTGACTTTTTGCAGAGATTCTTTGACTATATCCCATTCCACGTCTAGATGGTTTCGCAGAGGACTTCCTATATTATCATGTAGGAGTTTCTTGATAGACTGAACACTAGTTGGATAATTGCCTGCGATTGCGGTAGCTATCTCCATTGATTTAGACATCAAGTCCTCTTCTTTTACTAAATGGTTTAAAAGACCAATGCTTGCAGCTTCTTCTGCTTTTATCAACCGGCCGGTGTAGAGAAGTTCTTTGGCCATTGGCAATCCTACGAGTAATGGTAGTGACCAGGTTGAATTCAATCTCCCATATGCGGCAGCCAGAAATTTAAACTCGGTTTTCGGGCAGCCAATGCGGATATCAAAACAAGATGCAACAGTGGCTCCGCCACCGTAGGCTAAACCGTTGAGGGCTCCGATAGTGGGTTTCTTGCATGTAGCCAAATGCCAATAATAGTCCCAACGCTTTACTTGCAAGGGTAAAGTGTCATCCACGGTAAGATCAGCCATTTCGTGAATGTCTGCTCCTGCGGAGAATGCCCGATCACCAGCTCCTGTGACAATGATGGCGCGAATGTCGTCATTGACATCCCATTCATCCAGAATGTGGTCAACTTCTTCACCAAGAGCGAAATTAAGTGCATTCAGTTTCTCAGGCCGATTCAGTGTGATAATGCCAACGCCGTTTTCCGTGTGAGTTTTAATAAATTTATAGGTCATCATTTATTGTTGGGTCCTCGGTCGATGAGGTAATAATCCTACTCCTTTTCTGCCAGAATGCTAAGGAAGCTGTTTTTCACGAAAGTTCACTCGGTAATTGTTTCTTGCGAACTCGGGGGTATTATAAGGACACCTATAAACGGCGGTCAAGAATCCTTTTGTCAGCCGTTTTCAAATAGCTCGGTCGCTAACTTCAGAATCAAGGTGAGTCTTGCCTATTTAATCTGACTCGTGAATAATGAGATACAGGGTTCAGTGAGGATATGAGAGCGCTATGGCTAGGACTATTGATCCAATAAAATTTGAAGTTATTCGAAATGCATTTGTAGAAGCAACTGAGGAAATGGCAGCTGCCTTAAGGCGATCTGCATATTCCACTAATATAAAGACACGATGTGATTTTTCGTGTGCTTTGTTTGATTCGAAGCTTCGGCCTATAGCGCAGTCATTTTCACAGCCCAACCACTTAGGATCAATGGTTAAGACAGTACAAAAGTCGGTTGCTGCTTACAAGTCCGAACATTTAGGAGAAGGTGACGCCTTAGTTGTCAATTATCCCTATATAGGTGGTGTCCATCTAAACGACATTTGTCTTATAAGCCCTGTTTACTATCAAGGAACTTTGGTGGCATACGTTGCGAATTTAGCACACCATGTGGATGTCGGTGGTGGAGCACCAGCAAGTGTTGGCTCGTTTAAAGAGATCTATCAGGAGGGAGTTATTATTCCACCTGTCAAATTAGTTTCTTCAGGGAAAGTTGTGCAGGATGTCATGAACTTTATCATGGCGCAAGTTCGATCAAAAAAGGAAACAGCAGGAGATTTTCGTGCCCAAATAGCATCGAATAATACGGGGGCAAGGAGACTACATTCTTTACTAGATACGTCTGGTCTGGGAACTGTTTTGACTTATATGGATGAATTGATTGATTATGGGGCCCGAAGAACCAAGCAGGCCATAGCAAAACTTCCTCGCGGAGAGTACTCGGCAGAAGGATATCTGGATAATGATGGATTTACAGAATCGCCAGTGCTCTTGAAAGCCAAGGTCATCATTGAAGAGGATAGCGTAACCTTTGATTTATCTGGATCTGACCCACAACGCAATGCACCAGTTAATTCCACATATGCCCAGACTTATTCAGCGTGTGCTTTTGTCTTGAAGTGTATTATTGATCCCGATATCCCAGTCAATGAAGGATTCTATAGATATGTTAATGTCAATGCGCCAGAGGGAACCGTTGTTAACTGTGTTCATCCTTTCCCTGTAGTGGGAGGATGGGAAACTCAGGATCGACTGACTGACGTAATTATTAAGGCGTTGTCGGTACCTATGCCTAATGAAATGATTGCAGGCACCAAAGCAATGATTTGCCATTCTGGATTTGGAGGCCAAAGACCAAACTCTGGGGATTTTTATTGTTTCCTAGAAACCGTTGCAGGCGGGTTCGGTGGGAGAGCTAGTAGTGATGGTCCAGATGCTGTCCAGGCGCATGGACAAAACACTCAAAATGCACCGGTTGAAGAAACAGAAATCAACTACCCTGTTCGAATTTTACGGTATGAATTAGTAGATGATTCCGAAGGTCCGGGAACATTTAGAGGAGGCCTTGGAGTGAGGCGGGATTATCTTTTCCCTTATACTCCTGCACTGTTTACCGTCTTAGCGGACAGAGACCGATGGGGTCCGTGGGGTCTTTTTGGTGGTGGCTCTGGGAAAAAGGCTTCCTATAGATACATCACTGCTACCGAAGAAATCGATTTGAGTTCAAAAACTACGGTTGACTTAAATGTCGGTGATGTTATGAGCTATGAGACTTGTGGTGGCGGCGGCTATGGGCCTCCAGATGCCCGTATCCCAGAATTGGTTCTTCGTGATGTTAGGGAAGGGAAAGTTAGCCACGAGAGAGCTAGATCTGTGTATAAAGTCGTAATCGATAGAGAAAACTGGACAATTGACGAACAAGCAACAAAGAAACTGCGTAACTAAAGGAGATATTAATGGATAGTAATGCCGATGCTGTCGTGATTGGGGGCGGGATTTTTGGAGCAAGTGCTGCTCATTTTTTGGCAAAGAAAGGTTTTGGCAACATAGTGCTTTTAGAGAAGCGTTCACTCGCTGCAGTGAGTACGGGGCATTCTGCAGCAAATGTACGTACCTACTACTCTAATCCTATGACTGTGCAGCTTGCTTGGAAAGCAGTGCAAATGTTTGAAAGATCAGAGGAGCTCTTAGGAGGAGATTGTGGTTTTGATCAAATCGGTTTTCTCTTGTTAATTGATGAAGAGAATAGAATTCCAGGAAAACATATTCTGGAGATGGAATCAAGTAATGGTGTAGAAGTGAAAGACATGTCTGTAGAGGACTTGAAAGAATTGGCTCCTGATATGAATACAGAAGGCTTGATTGGTGGTATTTACGAGGTGAGGTCTGGCTATGCGGATCCAATCAAGACTACAAAATCTTTGGCTTATAAAGCTAAGGATTGGGGACTAAAGGTTTACGAAGGAGTAGAAGCAACAGGGATCTCACTTGAGGGTGATAGGGTCACGGGAGTAAGTACATCTGATGGATTTATAAGTACTCCGGTCGTTATAAATGCTGCTGGTCCTTGGGGTAATCAAGTTGGCAGTTGGGTTGGCCTAAATCACTCGATTCGATGGAGTAGAGAAACAGATATGGCCGTCCATTTACCTCCTAATTTTGGTCGAATGCCAGTGGTTTCAGATCCCAGTCTGGTATTTTATTATCGACCTCAAGGGCAAGGTGAACTGGTGGCAGGATTGGGATTTCCAAAAGAGATAGAACCAGTGGACATAAATAGCTACGATGAGACACTTGATCCAGATAGTCGCCACAGGATTGAGCGTAAACTATTTGAGAGATTACCGGTTCTCAAAGACGCTAAATATTCACATGGTTGGGCTTCTCTCTACACAATTTCTGATGATTGGCATCCTTTGGTAGGGAAAGAGGATGGACTTCAGGGATATTATTCGTGTTTTGCTGGAAGTGGACATTGTTTCAAGTTAGGACCTCCTATTGGTGAGGCATTGGCTGATATGATCATGGGCCAAGACACATCAATAGATATCACCGCTCTGAGACCAAGTAGATTCAAAGAAGGTGAACCTATGACTTCTGCCTGGGGTGGCGGAAATAGAGCGTAGTCAGACAATTACCATTGTAGTTTTGGCGTCGCTAATTTACAGAATAGTTATCTAGGAGTGTGGTATGTTTTTTAATTCGCGTCGATCGTCTGTCTTGAGTAAGCAGGGTATGGTTGCCACTAGCCAACCGCTAGCAGCTGTAGCTGGTTTAAAAATGTTGATGAACGGCGGAAATGCGGTTGATGCAGCAGTTGCTGCAGCGGCTGCATTAGCAGTAGTAGAACCTATGTCAACAGGTATAGGCGGTGATGCCTTTTCGCTTGTTTGGATAGCAAAGGAAAAGAAAGTTTATGCACTCAATGCTAGCGGAAGGGCTCCACAGGCAGCATCAGTGAATGAGCTTATAGGACAAGGTCTTACGGAAATTCCTTCCACAAGCCCTTATTCTGTTTCGATTCCAGGAACAGTAGATGGATGGATCGATATCTTAAATAAATTTGGGACAATGCCTATTAGTGAGGTGCTCCAACCCTCCATAGACTATGCAGAATCAGGTTTTCCTGTTTCTGAGTTGATAGCGTCCCAGTGGTCCGAAGGAATGGTTAAGCTTAATCAATTTCCATCTGGTAGAGAATTGAGTATTGACGGGGAAGCTCCTCGTCATGGACAGACTATTCGGTTGCCTGAGCTTGGTACCGTTCTCAGAAACATTGCTGAAGGAGGACGAGACGCATTTTATCGGGGTGAGGTAGCGCAAAAGATTGCAGATTTCATCCAGCAGATTGGAGGTTGGATTACAGTCGAGGATCTTGCGCAGCATACTTCAAACTGGGAACAACCTATTGCTACTGATTACAGAGGGCTAACTTGCTGGGAGTGTCCACCCAACGGACAGGGTCTTGCGGCTCTTATCGCTTTGAACATAGCGGAGGGATTTGATTTCGGAAAACTTAGCCATGATAGTCCTGAAAGGTACCACCTTCTTATTGAAACCATGCATTTAGCATTTGCGGACGCACTTGCCTATATTGCCGATCCTAGCGCTGCACACGTGCCTACTGAGCGATTAATATCCAAAAATTATGCAGAGGAGCGTCGTTCTCTTATAGGGGATAAGGCATCTTTGCTACATGTCAATCCTGGCAATATTACCAATGATGGAGATACAGTTTATATCTCTGTTGTTGACGGTGAAGGCAATGCGTGTTCTTTTATCAACAGCTTATATCAGGGATTTGGATCTGGGCTAGTTGTCCCAGGTACTGGTATTGCCCTTCAGAACAGGGCTGCTTTGTTTTCTTTGGTTCCAGACCATCCAAACGTATTGGCTCCAGGGAAAAGACCTTTCCACACTATCATCCCTGCGATGGCTACCAAGGATGGTGAATTATGTCTAAGTTATGGTGTTATGGGTGGATTTCAGCAAGCACAAGGTCATTTACAGGTTATTAATAACATTGTCGATTACGGTATGAAGCCTCAGCAATCTTTGGATGCCAGGCGGTTTAGTGTGGTTGTTGGTCAGGGAGTGGCACTAGAAGACGATATGAATCCAGAGACGATCAATGCACTTCAAAAATTGGGGCACAATATATCTCTGGTAAGCGGGCATGAACGGATGATGTTTGGAGGAGCACAGCTTATCCAAAGAGATCCGGAATCCGGAGTTCTGTGGGGGGCATCAGAACCTAGAAAAGATGGTTGCGCTATTGGATTCTAATCTTGTACTCTGATCCATCCCAACAAAAGTTGGCATAACACCATTGCTACGGTACACCATTAAATAGTTGCAGTTAATGAACCACTCTTCCGGGCACAGCCCCGGTATGTGAGCCATTTTTGATTACTTGTACACCGTTTACAAAGACGTGGTGTATTCCCTCTGCAAATTGTTTCGGGTCTTTTAAAGTGGCGGGAGCATGCACCTTTTCAGGATCAAAAACTACTATGTCTGCCTTCATGCCATCTCGTAAGATTCCCCTATCCTTCAATCCTAGCCTTTGTGCAGGGAACGAAGACATTTTGCGAATAGCTTCTCTAAGTTCAAGGTGGGCATTTTGGCGTACGAAAACATCAAGGATAATAGGGAAAGTCCCGTAGGTGCGGGGACTTGGATGTTCTCCAAGTAATACGGCATCACTACCAATCATTGCAGCTGGATGTCTATAAAAGTCAGCGATTGACATTTGATTTCCACCAGCTGCTACATAATTAGTAGCCAGGTTTTCTTCAATTAAAATATCACAAACGACATCAGCTGGATCCTTACCGGTTGCGTCTGCAATTTCGCCCAATGACCATCCGTCCCATTTAATGTTGTCATGGTCGTGGAGATGAGTGATCCACATGTCATTCCAAGTGGGTGCTCGGGGCTTAAGCTCCTTTACAATTCTTTGACGTTCGTCAGGAGACTTGAGCCGTTCTAGTAGGCTGGTTGGTCCACCTTCCTGGGCCCATTGAGGCATGAGGATGATAAGCCGAGTACTCCCGTAAATGTAGGGATAAGAATCAAAAGTAAGGTCAGTACCTTCTGATAAAGCTTCGTCTATTAGCTCGATTTGTTTGGCGAAAGGACCACGTGAAGGTAGTCGATGGAAGAAGTGAGATATATGAAGAGGAACTCCACTTTTGTTCGAAATTTCGATAGCTTCTCTGAACGGATCCAAGAACTTATCCCCGAGCGCATAACGAACATGAGTAGCATAAAACCCGCCCAATTTATTAACTTCTTTTGAGAGTTCTATGAGCTCCTCAGTACTTGCATAACTGCCAGGAGGATAGTCAAGGCCAGTTGAAATTCCTACAGCGCCCTCCTCCATTCCTTGGTGAATTAGATATTTCATTTTTTTCATTTCGTCAGTAGTGGGAGGACGATTATCCCATCCCATTGCTGAAATTCGTAGTGCAGAGTTACCCATTACATAGGCAAAGTTACAGGAGACTTTGTTGTCCAAATGTCCTAAGTACTCACTAACACTACTCCATTCCTGTTGTAGTTCAGGGTTTCCATCTAGTCCCGCATTAAGCACGCGGAAAGCAGTCAGGTCATCTTTTGACAAAAATGGCGCATAAGAACAACCGTCTATACCAATGAGTTCGGTAGTGATTCCTTGAGTGACTTTCGGTTCATGTAGAGGCTTATCTAAGACAACCATTCCTGAATGAGCATGCATGTCTATAAATCCTGGGCAGACGATAAGTCCAGAGGCGTCTAAGGTTTCTGTTGCCGATATGGAAGAAACATCACCCCTGATGATTTTTACCGTGTTGTCTGTCACACCAACGGAAGCGTAGAAACCGAGATTCCCAGTCCCGTCAACAATAAACCCGTTTTTTATTAGTAGATCAAGCATGCATGCCTCCTTCAGTGATTAGCGTCATTTACCAATTAATGATGTTGTAGAAAAGGAATAAACTGTATCCCTTCATGTTATGATTATGATACCCTATTCTGGTTTCTGTCCAGCTTTATTGACGATTACGTGCGCCAATAAAGCTCGATAAGTGTTAGAAAATTGTCATAAAAAGGGATTTTTATATGAATTGGGCACAGGCGATAATTGCATCTTTAAAAGCGCAGGCTATTTCCATGATAGCCTTTGTTCCTGACGTCAGTATTGATAAAGTGACAAGATTGATGGAAAAAGATCCCTTTTTTACTGTAGTTGCTGCAACCAGAGAGGAAGAAGCAATTGGCATAGCTTCTGGAGCTTACGCGGTTGGGAGAAATGCAGCAGTCTTTATGCAATCGAGTGGGTTTGGAAACTCCGTAAATGCTATCGCGAGCTTGTGTATGCCTTGCCGGATTCCAATTCCCATGTTCATCAACTTACGAGGACAATTAGGAGAGTTTAACATTGCTCAGGTTGCTATGGGTCAAGCTACCCGTCCTATATTGGACGTTTTAGGATTGCCTCACTATGTATTAAATGCCTCTGATGATATCGAGAAAGTGACAACTGGAGCATTGCAGCTGTGTTATGGAAGCCGTCAACCACTGGCGATCTGTCTGACTCCTTTGTTAACTGGAGGAAAACTTGTTTAGGTATGAAGCAACCCAGATGATCCTTGGGTGTCTTCAGGATCAGCCTCTCGTGACTAATTTAGGACCTACTACTGACGAGCTTTGGGCAGCAGGGCATCGCGATCGGAATTTTTACACTTTTGGTTCTATGGGTCTCTGTTCTTCTATAGCGCTGGGAATGGCATTGTCTTTATCAGAGAAAGTGATTTCACTTGATGGTGACGGATCCCTGCTTATGAACCTTGGAACGATTGCTTCCATTGGTAGAGAACAACCTTCTAATCTTATTGTAGTGGTGTGGGACAACGAAGAATGGGCTCAAACGGGTCGTCAAAAAAGCCATACTGCATTTGGCACAAATTTGGAAGCCGTTGCTCGTTCTTGTAATATAACTCATACCAAGACAGTAACTGACTTAACACAGTTTAAATCGGTATTTAAAGAGTCACTAACAACCGATGGTCCTTGGTTTATAGTTGCAAAGATTGAGGAAGGGGAACTATACCCCTTAATGCCTCAGGAACCTGATGCTACTCTTCTTAGATTCAGAGCGACATACCTCTCATAGATTCCTCTTAAATTCTGACCTTATTTGGCTAGGTACTTCCCAAGGGTATTGACATAGGTATTATTATTAGTTATTCGGTAGATACAATATAGCCTTTTAGTAAAATGTCTAAAGGAAACCAAGGAGGTAGTCATGACGAAGAAATTTAGGATTAGGTCATTCGGTGTCGTTGCTTGTTCCCTATTGCTAGGTTTAGCTGCAATTGGGTGTGGCATAATTGGTGGCTCTACAACGGTAAAGATAGGGTTGCTGAGTCCTCAGACGGGCCCCATAGCAGTGTATGCGCCGGGCTTTGAGGATGCTGCTAGTGTAGCAATAGCGCAACTTAATGAGGCCAATGATGATTATGAATTTGAACTAATTGTGGCCAATTCCGGTTGTGATGCAACTCAGGCAGCTACATCTGCCCAGTCGCTTGTTGATTCAGGTGTTGCAGGTATCGTAGGAGCGGCCTGTTCTGGTGCAACAATGTCTGCCATATCAGTGGCACAAGCAGCAGGAATTCCTATGGTCTCTTATGCGAGTACATCTCCAGCAATAACTACATTGGCAGATGATGGTTATCTGTTCCGTGTAGTACCCAGTGATGCACAACAATCAGTAGCACTATCTGATGTAGTGAAAGCAAACGGTAGTACCAATACTGGAGTGTTGTATATGACAAATGACTACGGTGCAGGACTAGCTGAAAACTTCAAGGGAGCTCATGGCGGTCTATGCACAGAAGTGGGTTATGATCCCGCAGAAGGTTCATACGATGCTTCTACGTTAGCTCAAGCCATTGTTGATGGCGGCTGTGACTCTGTTGTACTTGTGTCTTATGCTACTGACGGAGCTGCAATAATGGAAGCATTGTTGTCACAAGGATTTAGCGGTGATCTTTATGGTGCTGATGGCGTCGCAGATGCAGCGTTCGTAAATTCGTTCACTGACACAAAGGCTGTTGATGGTCTTATTGCTACTAAACCTCGACCAGGCAAGGATTCTGCAGCAAAATCGACCTTTGAGACAGCTTACTCTGCAGCGGGTGGCGATACTGAGGGAATTTACACTCACGAAACCTATGACGCAGTTAACATAATTGCGGCAGCTGCAATGGCTGATGATTCAGATGACCTCAGAGATGATTTAAACAGTGTTGGTAAGGGATATGACGGAGCTAGTGGTTCCCATACTTTTGATTCTAATGGTGACGTATCCGGTACTGGTTATGATGTCTGTCACTTCCACGGAACAGACTTTGAGTGTGACAAGATTTGGACGTCTGACGGTGGCGTAACTAGCGGATAAAATAGACCGTTGGTTTGAATAGTTTCTATTTGAGGGGGTACTGATCTCATTAGTACCCCCTAATCAGTAAATTTATTGGGTTCTTTTCCTTAGAACCTAGCTTGGATTAAGATTTTGCAATTAAGGCTTGGACCAAGTCGTAGCTTGGAACTGCTGGACACGCATAAGAAAACCCTCATCGCGGCGATATTGTTGCTTGATGCTTGTATTGGTCTGCTATACGGAGCTGGATCAGTAGCGTGGTCAGGCCTTTTTGCCGGAGATCTCAAATGGATGTTCCAGTCCTTTGAAATGTTTATCGGTGGATTTATCTTTATCCACTCCTTCTTCGAATACGTTAGGCGCACAAAACCAGTAGTTGCTTTCGGCACTCTGATAATTCTCACTACAGTATTAATTGTATTAATCCTGCAGTTACTCCTCTCGAGCTTGGGTAAGTCGAGCACAGTGAACTACAATCTTTCCTCAGTAGGTATGAGTGGTTTATATTGGACCGCTGCATATTTAAGTGTTGCCGCGGGACTAGCACTCACCTACAAAGTCCAGCGGTTCGGAAATTTTGCTCAAGCTGAAATGATGCTGATTGGTGCATATGTTGCCATTACACTTATGTGGTCCGAGTACTTTTTCCCGATTTCAAGCGCACCGGAGGACGGGAAACTTGATTGGAGTCTACTCATTTGCGCTGGACTGGCTGCGTTTTTACTCACGGGCTTTGTTGGCGTAGTGATTGACCGTTTCGTATACAGGAAATTCCGTAAAAAAGCAGCTTCTCCCCAAGTCATGATGATTGCATCTCTTGGTATTGCAATGGTTATCCGAGCATTCTTATACATGAGGTTTTCTGCTGGCACATTTCGTTTTGTGCCGGACACTGATTGGAGATTGGTAGAGTCTAAGTTTTCAGTTCCAACAAAGTTAGTGCAGTTTTCTATCGGGGATCGAGGAGAACTTAGCATACTGAGAATCTCTGAGACTGCCAATGCATACGGTTTTGCTTTTATGAAAGTTGCTCTTGTGGTTGGAGTAATAGCATCGGTGGTCATATTGATGTTCATTTTGTACAAGACTCGGTTGGGAAGGAAAATGAGAGCTGTATCAGATAATTCAGATCTTGCAGCATCAAGCGGTATTGATGTGGAACGAGTACATTCGACGAGTGCATTTTTATCAGCCGGTATTTCGGGTCTTGGTGGGGCAATGCTTGCAGGGGTGTTGCCGATAAATCCAGAGCTGGGCATTACGTTGCTTCTGCCAGCCTTTGCAGTTCTTATTCTAGGTACAATCGGTTCAATCCCTGGGGTTTTTATTGGAGCCCTGGTGGTTGGATTAGTAAGGTCAACTTCAGAGCCATTTTTAATCGGGATTGGTAATGCCCTAGATAGACCTACAATGAGTGGATTTGCTGAGGTTATGCCTTTTGTATTTTTAATTGCTGTTCTATTACTTCTGCCGAGGGGAATAGGGGATGTACTGACCCAGTGGAATATAGATCGTATGAAAAAAAGAGATCACAGTAAATATACTATTGGTCTTGGGAGTGGTACTACTGGAAGAGAAATATTTGGATCGATACGTGATAATTTTGCGTCCACTATTACTATACTGAACAACCAGTGTAATCTGGTCTTTGCAAATGTTCGAAGCAAGCTTATATGGATACTCAGAAAGGTGGCGTATCTGGGTAATGTTTTTAGGTTAGTAATAGCATTGTTTAGTAGACTGCTGGTGAAAACATCGTCCACCTTCGGAACTACCAAAAGAGAAACAGAGCGTGGGTCGTGGGTTACATTTGGGATCCTTTTTTTTATCTTGGTGCTGATAGTGCTTTTGCTGCCCAGTGCTACAGCTTTAACTAAGATAATGCAAGTAGCAAGAGTGGTTTCCTTACTAGGGATTTTTAGCTTACTTGCCATATCATTGAACTTGCATACTGGGATCACGGGAATGACTAACTTTGGTGTAATCTTTTTTGCAGGACTAGGAGCGATCATAGTTGGGATCCTATGTGCTCCAGTTGAAACAAATGGGTATGGATGGGCTCCTTGGCAGGCCACTATCCTGGCAGTTTGCATATCGGGCTTAGCAGGATGGTTACTTGCTTACCCTACTGCTAGGTTACGTATGGACTATTTTGCTATCGTGACCATTTCATTAGGAGAAATACTCAGTATTGCACTTCGGTCAGAACCGTTATTACGGGCTGGGACTGTTACATCTGCTATAGGAATATCGCAATACACCCGTCCATTTGAAGATTGGTGGAATTCAGGTGTGTCAAAAACTGTAGGAAGCTCGCTTGGACTTCCAGGTGTGGCTCCGTATGTCCTTGTCATTGCCCTGATGTGTGTAATTTGCGTACCGCTCGTCTGGTGGCTTTTAAACACTGTCTTGCGCTCTCCATGGGGGCGTATTTTGCGGTCGATAAGGGAAGATGAAGAAGTTAGTCAGCATCATGGACACAGTGTACTCATTCATAAAGCGAGTAGTTTAGCGATGGGAGCGGCAATAGCTGGCCTTGCAGGAGCCATATGGGCTTGGCTGAACACAGGGATTTTTCCTGAATTTATGAATCCGGTGCGTTCTACATTTTTAGTCTGGGCTGCATTTATAGTAGGAGGAAGAGGAAACAACCGCGGTATGATTATCGGTGCATTTCTTATCGTCATAGTAGATTTCTTTTTTAATGTTATGGTTGTTGCGAGAGGAGGTGCCAGTCTTCCTTTTCATGGAATAGTTACATATATCGATAGTGCTTTTAGATGGTTCATTGTGGATTTGGGAGGTTTGGTTTGGTCGGATATGTCGATTGACCAGGTTTTTAAACGAGGAATTATCACTGCTAATCTTGAATATCTTAAATTAGCCTTAATTGGCGGTGTTATAGTGGGGACATTACAGTTAGCGCCCAAAGGTTTGTTGCCAGAAATTCCTAGCAGACCCGAACGTTCCGTTGTTCAAAGTAGTGATAGAGGAAAGACTGATGAATAGTTTGCCTTTGAAAGTACAACGGATAACCAAGACTTTTGGTGGTCTCACCGCTGTTGGTGGAATCTCTTTTGAGATAACTGATGGCGAGTTTGTAGGTCTTATTGGACCAAATGGGTGCGGAAAATCTACAGTGTTTAATTGTATTTCGGGTCTATTGCCTGTTAATTCTGGAGACATACAGGTGTTTGGCACCCCTTCCTCAGATCTACGGCCTGATCAGATACAGAGACTGGGATTAACTAGAACATTCCAGCATACTCGTTTATGGATGGGCATGACAGTAATAGAAAACCTTTTAGTACCTCCTAGGCAGCAATTTGCACCTAATCGATTATTGTCCTTGTTTAGACCAGGTTCAAGGAAAGAGGAACTTGCTCGTATTGAACACGCTTACGCTGTATTGGAAACGCTTGAAATTTCACATATGGCCCATAACTTAGCTAACGAATTATCTGGAGGGCAGAGCAAGCTGGTAGATCTTGGACGGGCATTAATGGGTGATCCCAGAATGCTGTTGCTTGATGAACCCGTGGCTGGTGTTGCAGCTCCTCTAGCTGAAAAAATATTTAGCAATTTACGAAAATTAGCTTCTGAGCAGGGAACAAGTGTTTTGGTTGTGGAACATAATATGAATTTCATATTGCGTACAGGAGTAGATAGAGTAATTGTTATGGATAGGGGTGAAATCTTAATGCAAGGTACTCCTGATGAAGTACGCCAAAACAGTGACGTAGTTGCTGCATATTTAGGCGGAACTGAAAAGAGGTCAAAATGAGTCGTGTCCTTGAAGTAATTGGATTAACTGGTGGATACGGACCAATACAAATACTCAACGGTATTGACCTTCATGTTGAGGAAGGAGAATTCATTACGATTATAGGACCGAACGGATGTGGGAAATCAACTTTCATAAAAGTGATATTCGGGATAGCTGATCGATATGAAGGCTTAATTTCATATCGAGGGGAGGATATATCTACATGGCGACCCGATCAATTAGTCAATAATGGGATTGCGTATGTTCCTCAGGTAGATAACATTTTCCCCTCTCTGACAGTTCGTGAGAATTTGCAAATGGGAGGGATCCAATTAACCTCCAAAATTCTTGCTGAACGTATCACGGAGGCGTTGGATATGTTTGGCGATCTTAAGTTTCGCATGAATGACTTAGGAGCTTCACTTTCTGGGGGAGAGAGACAGATGTTAGCTATATCGCGTGCATTAATATCTAATCCGTCTTTTTTGCTTCTGGATGAACCAACTGCTGCGCTTTCGCCTAAATATCAAACAGAGATCATAAATAGCATTGCGGCTCTCAAGGGAAAAGGCCTGACGATTTTGATTATAGAGCAAAATGCTAGGTTATCGTTATCAAAATCTGATCGAGGATACATTTTTGTAGGAGGAGAGGTAGCCTATGTCGCGAATGCAGACCAATTGCTTAATAGTACCGATATAGGGGCGTACTTTCTTGGTGCAAAGAGTTAGCCTTTGAAGCTAATCTAATTCACTTACCCTGACTATCAACTTCCCAAAATTGTCTCCTCTAAGTAGTCCCGCAAAAGCAGTAGGCGCATGTTCAAATCCGTCTACAATATCTTCCTTGTACTTAAGTCGACCATCTCTCATCCATCCAGCCAATCTTCTCCGCGCAATTTCGTGTCTTCTTTCAAAATCGTATACTAAAAATCCTTGCACTGTGGCTCTCGCAATCAGTAGAGCGCCCATATTGCGGGGACCTTGCGCAATCCCAACCGCATTGTACTGTGATACTTGACCGCAAATAGCAATTCGTGAGGAATCAGCTAAGTTTTCCATTACTGCATCAAGAACTGGGCCACCGACATTATCGAAGTAAACATCTATGCCAGAAGAGGTTAGCTCTTTAAACCTACTAGACACGTCTTCAGTTTTATAATTTATCGCAGCATCAAATCCGAGTTCATCAGTGACATACCTACACTTGTCATTACTACCTGCAACCCCTATCACAAAACAACCGTTAATTTTCCCGATTTGCCCTACAATTGCTCCTACAGCACCAGAAGCGGCTGATACGACCAAAGTGTCTCCAGCTTTTGGGTGACATATTTCCAGCAATCCGAAATAGGCGGTTAGCCCTGGCATTCCGAGTATGCCTACTGCAGTGGATATCGGTCCAAGTGAAAGATCTACTGGTTTTGCTAGGTGGGCAGGGATTACTCCCCATTCTTGCCATCCTATAGATGAGCGAACGATGTCTCCAACAGAAAATCTTTTTGTCTTACTATATTCTACTCTTGCTACGACTTCCCCTTGCATTATGTCGCCTGGCTCAAGCGGTGTAGCATACGAAGGTCCAGATCGCATTCTGCCGCGCATGTACGGATCTAAAGAAAGGAAGAGTGTGCGCAGTAAAACCTCGCCATGCTGTACAGTTGGGATTTCGAATTCTACTAGCTTGAAATTGTCAGGTTTAGGTTCGCCAACAGGCCGGCTTGCCATCGTCCAGGCACGGTTCATTTTGATGGTGTTTTTCATGGGAGTAGCGATGTATCACCTTTCGTATGCCAACTTGAGTTACAGGCAATTTCCAGAGTGCCAGATTCATAACTTTATGACCGTAGTGTAATGAAAGAGAACCGAATTAGCCCTTTTTGACTTCAACCTTGGCCATTGATTCAATGAACTGAACAACACCTGAATGATCTTGGTCACCTTTACCATCAGTCACCAACGCGCCTAGGACTTGTTGGATGAGTCCTGTAAAAGGAAGCGATACCCCTAGGTCTTTTCCTGCAGACAAAGCATTATTTAGGTCTTTCTGATGAAGTTTGATACGGAAGCCAGGCTTGAAGTTTCTGTCCATCATCATTGGTGCCTTGGCATTCATAACATTGCTGCCAGCTAGGCCTCCTTTTATAGCGTCAAAAACTAGACTTGGATCTAAGCCAGCCTTACTTGCTAATACCAGGGCTTCACTAAGGCCTGCAATATTAACTGCAACACAAATTTGATTTGCGAGTTTGGTCGTATTTCCAGCTCCAACTTCACCTACGCGTACGACGCTTTTACCTAACACAGTTAGTATATCGATACATTTATTGAATATGTCCTGCTTACCACCAACCATAATAGCTAAGGTTCCCTCAATAGCACCTGGTTCACCGCCACTTACAGGAGCATCCAGAAGCTCCACTTGTTTTTCCCCACAAGCCTTCGCGATTTTTTGAGAAACCAAGGGATTAATTGAGCTCATATCAATAATAATCGTGTTTGGCTTGGATCCAGCTAGAACTCCTTTTTCAGTCAAAATTGCAGCTTCAGAATCAGCTGAATCAGGTACCATAACAATCACTACATCTGAAGCAGAAGCGACTTCGCTTGCAGAACCACATTTGGTTGCTCCTGAGTTTACTATTTCATCGACAGGCGCCTGATTAAGATCAAACACTCTTAAGGTGTAACCTGCATTGATTAGGTTTTTCGCCATGGGCTTTCCCATAATTCCCAGTCCAACAAAACCAATTGTAGTCGTCATCGGATAAACTCCTTGATATATTTTTAGTTGGAAAAAGAACTTGTAACAACTCTTTTTCAGGAGGCGTATTGTATATCAAGTCTAGTACAGTTTCAACGGCAGAGAATTACGTAGAGTTTGGTAACACAGCAACTTCAAGTTTGAGCTTTGTTCCTGCTTATGATATACAGAAATACAGTAGGCTAGAATTATAGATAGACATTGAAGGTGTAGCATCCCTCCATAGTACTTTAGATCAGGATATCGAGGAGAATAATTATGACAAGTGGAACAACTGATGCAGCAAGACTAGAGGTTTTAAAGAATAGCCTTGAGGGTATTGCTGACGGCATGGCTATGACAGTGCTTAGGACAGCACGGTCGGCAGTTGTCAGGCAATCAACTGACTTTTCAACTGCCATACTAAGCGCTAATGGAGAATTAATTGGCCAGGGATTTTGTTTACCTCCTCACATGGGCGGTATGGTTCCTGCACTTCGGGCAGTGGTTGCTCGATACGAAGGCCAAATATTCCCAGGAGATATGTTTGCCCTTAATGACCCATATGAAGGAGGTAGCCATCTGCCTGACATATTCATTTTTAAGCCTATGTTTCGGAACGATACCATAGTGGCTTATTTGTGTGCTATGGCTCATCAAACTGATATTGGAGGGAGAGTAGCGGGTGGTAATGCATGCGATTCTTCTGAAATTTATCAAGAAGGACTCAGGATTCCACCAGTGAAGCTCTATGATGAAGGAATACCCAACGAGACAGTATTTCGCATTTTAGAAAAAGCGGTTCGTGTTCCAGATATTGTGATGGGGGATATTGCTGCTCAGATAGCAGCTATTCACTATGGTGAAGGGGAATTCTTGAAAGTAGTGGATCGCTATGGTCTGGAAAACTTTCAGCAATATGTTGAAGAACTGGTTGATTATACTGAATCATTAACACGAGCTGCCATTCGGAAAATGCCAGATGGTTCATGGACTTGGAGTGATTATATTGATGATGACGGGTTTGATTCAGGAACAATCACTATTACCGCGACCGTAACAAAAAAAGAGGATGAACTTTTTGTAGACTTTACTGGAACTTCACCTCAGTGTAAGGGGGCAATTCAGCCAGTATTTGCAACTACAAAAGCAGTAGTTTATGCAGCTCTTAAAACAATGCTAGGAAACGAAATTCCCAATACATCGGGATATTTTCGCCCAGTGACAATCACGGCTCCGGAAGGAACGTTTGTCAACCCAATTTTACCAGCGCCTGTTGCAGCCAGAACATTGGGTCTCATACGGATCGTTAATGCCGTTTTTGGGGCGTTTGCTCAGATGGCTCCAGACACAGTATATGCTGCCTGTGCTGGTTCAGATCTAGGACTAGGTATGGCTGGATATGACAAATCTAAGGTTCCATGGAAGCCTTGGGTTCTATTGGAATTCCATAATGAACCAGGTAGAGGAGGTTTCCCAGATAGAGATGGTCATGACGGAGTCGCAGCCGGTATTGTCAACCAAGCTAATATTCCAGTCGAAACTATTGAAGCAGAACACCCCCTAAAGGTATTGGAGTACAACTTTGTTTCTGATACCGAGGGAGCCGGCATGTTCAGGGGTTCAATGGGGATGACTCGATCTTGGGAATACACAATGTCTGATACGGTGCTACAGGTGCGTAGTGACCGACAGAAACATGCCCCTTATGGCTTGCATGGTGGCCAAGAACCGAGACTAGGAACTATTTCAGTCAAGAAAAACGGTGAAGAAAAGCCCATGCCTTCAAAATTCCTAACTGACATGGGGGTTGGTGACACAATCAGCGTGGTGTGGCCAGGTGGAGGTGGTTGGGGCGACCCTTCCCAAAGAGATCCGGAGATGGTCTTATGGGATGTGATTGAGGAGAAAGTTTCATTGGAAAGGGCAAAGGCTGTATATCGCGTTGCTATTACTTCTGATGGAACCAGTATTGATTGGGCTGAAACCAAACAGATACGCGGCTAATTACAGACTGAACAATCAAGATTCAAATTAAGCAGAGTATATGCTTACTACGCAGAGGGTGCTTGGATAGATCAAGTGACAGGACTTGCCCCTCCGTCTGCATTTACCGAAACACCTGTGATATAGCTGGCGCGGTCTGAAGAAAGAAACGTGATGAGATCTCCTGCTTCATAGTCTTCGCCTACGCGTTGCAGAGAAGCCCCTCGTCCAGCAGCTGTTTTATTTAACCATGCTTGCTCATCTTCACCTTTCCCCGCTTTCACCCACCTGTTATGTACCTGTTCACTTTTAATCAGACCAATAGGTACTGTATTCACGCGAATATTGAATTGACCAAATTCCTTGGACATAGCTTTAGTTAGGGCGATTCCAGCAGCTCTGCTTATAGCGGTTGGAAACGATGAAGCGGGAGGCGCTTTCCCAAGGACTGCAGTAACATTAACGATACTACCTCCTCCTTGTTTTTTCATATGGGGTATTACCTGTCTGCTGAATCGGATTGCACCAAATAGTTTCAAATCCAAATCAGCTGCCCATTCGGCATCATCAACTTCATCAAAAGGATTGCTGGAAGCAGTACCAGCATTATTGACCAATATGTCAATTTTCCCGAACAAGTCAATTGCTTTTTGCACAGCTCCTTCTATATCTTTTGGCTTTGTGACGTCACCTGAAACTGTTGTGATATTGGCTCCAGTAGCATCCAGTATTTCCTTTGATGCATTATCGAGTCTTTCTTGTCTTCGGGCAAATATGATAACGTTTGCTCCTTCAGCAGCAAGACTTTTGGCGGCAGCTTTCCCGATGCCCTCGCTTCCACCAGTGATGATAGCAACTTTACCCTTGAGTCCTAGATCCATTGTATCCTCCTCTATACATTACTTAACTTAGTACTACTGTTGATTATATCAAATGAAAAAACGTCGAATCCTATGACCTGAATTAGCTATGAGTAGGAGCCTGCAATACTTGGATAATGTTGTTCTCTGGGTCTTTAAAAGTAGCGACAAAGCCACCCCATGCCTCTAACTCAGGCATTCTGATGAACTTCACTCCTTTTGTAACCATTGACACGGCTAGTTCATGGATATTATCGGTACCAAGATTGATCATTATGCGGTACGGATCTTTAGCTCGGCCTTCTACTTGTTCGTGGAAACCAATGTTTAGCCTAGTGTTACCAAACTTGAAAGCTACAAAGTTTTCGTTGATGCGGTGGGGCTTTATGTCAAAGACGCGGGAATAAAAATCAACCAGCAGTTCTACATCTGTGGTCCAGATTATGACTCCTATAATACCAGATACACTAGGCGAGATATTCATGATTATTTTCCTTTGAATACAGGCAATCGTTTTTCAGCAAAAGCCAATTTTGCTTCGTATCGGTCTTCCGTGTTTTCTAGAAGATCGTACGTTTCATCAATGTACTTGTACAAGGAGTCAAAGCCAGCTGTTTCTAGTAATAGATTGGTAGCTCTTTTAGTATACATCAGTCCAAGAGGGGGTTTCGAAGCTAGAAGAGTTGCCATATCATCCACAGCCGTTTCTAATTCAGGCTCTTCAACAACTGTATTTATTAATCCCCATTTTTCTGCTTCGAAAGCACTGATAAATCGTCCTGTCATGTTGATTTCCATTGCCCTTGCTCTACCAACAGTAAATAGGTGAGCTCCTCCACTGTGCATGCCAATAAGGATTTCGCGCATTGCAAATCTAGCGTGACTTGCTGCGATTATGATATCGCATGCGGTTGCTAGATAGCATCCTCCACCGAGAGCGTCACCGTTTATTTTGGCTATTACTGGTTTGTCCATAGTGCGTAAAAGTTCCCGAGTATCAAGATTGACCTTCATGTATTCTTTAAACTCCTGCCGAGTGGCTTCTAGTGTGAAAGTGAGGTCTTGACCAGCGCAGAAAACTGGCCCGTTGCCTGTCAGTACAATGACTCGGACATTGTTGTCGCTGAGAGCCTGCACAATAGCAGCGTTTAGTGCAGTGTACAGCTCGGGATTAGTAGCATTTCGCTTCTCAGGACGGTTCAGCGTAATTGTTGCTATTTTCTTATCAGTTGTATACAAAACTAAGGATTCGCTCATTCAACACCTCCATTGATCATTGACACAGCTAACAGGGTTGCGATGATACTTCTTCTATAGTAACTGTGTATGCATATAACTAATAATTAAACTACGCATGTGTAGAGGGTATGTCAAATGTAAGAATCGCGAAGCTGGATTCCAAATCCCGTTTTTGTTTTAGGTTAAAGCCTACAGCTTCTGCGGTTTTACTTAAGGAACTGAGTAAGGAATCCCTGTCTTTATTGCCGTTCCGTTCTTGCGGATTAGGGTCCGAGATGATGATTGTAAGCCAGCCTTTGGCTCCCAAATCTGACATAAAGGATTGAAATTCTAGTCTGGAAGGAAATTTCTTAGTCGTGTCTACGTCGATAATAAAGCCATCCAGAGATCCTATGTGGTTTTTGGGACCAGCCTTTGGGTTTTGTGTAATGGAAACATTTGAGAGGCGGGCGGTATCGATGGTTTCTTGATAGTTTGTTAAATCTTTTTTAGTAGTGACAATTATAGATAGATGGCCTTCCCATAATGCCTTACCGAGAGCAGTGGCTAAGTCATTTGATTTAGCAATTGGGAATAATCCGATATTCAAATAAGGACGTAATGGTATGAATGATAGTAGACGATGTAGGTCTCGTATCACTGGCTTAGAAGAGAAAGCTGAAATACCAACATGTTTTGGCATGATTGTCTTCTTCTGATCTGGCATAGCAATCGGGGGTCTTATTTATAATTCGACCATTAACTTAGGAACGAGGAATCTGGTCTTTTCTTGGTAGCGGAACGATTAAGCTTATGACGCATGATAGCATAATACAGGCTGATCCATAATAAAAAGCAGTCGAATTTTCTCCTGTAGCACTGACTAACACTCCAGTAATCATCGGCGAGACAATTGATGAAAGAGACCCACCTGTAAACAGTACTCCAATTGTTGTGCCTTCACCACCGGTTGGGGCTGCATCCATTGCGGCCGCAATGGATATGCTGGTTACTGCGTAAAATGTCAGACCAAGAAAAGCAACTGCAAGCGTGAATTGCCATCCACTAGCCGTGACTCCAAGTAAATAAGCCCCTAATGCTGCCATGAAAAGTGCTGTGGCTAGCACAGGCTTCCGGCCAAATTTATCGGAGAGAATGCCAAGAATAGGTGCTGATCCCATGCCAAGAAGGGTTATAAGAGTAAGATGCAATCCAATTGCAGGGGTGTCGTAGAATAGATCTTCCTTGAGATAAATGGTAAAAAAGGTCAACAGACCGAAACGACCTGCAGATTGTAAAGCCATAACAAACATTAAACCCAAAAGGACTTTACTTCTAATAAAGTGACGAACTGCAGCTATAAACGAGTTATCTTTATTCGTTTGGTCTTTTATTCCCTGTACGCCTGGTAGTAGCCACCACAACAAAATAGCGAAGATAATACAGGGAAGAATTGCATAATGGGAGAGAGTTCTCCAAGAAACAGCAACAAGTAGGAAGCCAGTCAATATAGGGGCCAAGCTTTCCCCTGTGCTCGCTCCCGTAGCATGAATTGAAATTGCGAGACCCCTCTGATTCTTGATCCGCTGTGATAATGTGGAGATAGCTGGATGATGCCATGCCATACTCGAGACTCCGATGAGACTACAGGAGAAGAGAATAAGGAGATAATTAGGCGCAAGGCCAAGTAATAGATAGGATCCCCCTGCCCAAATAGTAGTTCCGGCTAATATGATTCTCCAATGTTTATATAAGATGTCGGAAAGCACTCCAAGAGGGAAGTTTAGTGTACCTCCCAAGAAGTTTCGCGAAGTAACAAGCAGGCTTGACTGAATGGGGCTCAGACCCATATCTGCTTTGATGAGAGGGAGAAACATTAAGAATCCCTGCAAGTAAAGATGCTGGATCCCATGACCTATGGCAATCGCCACCATGAGAACCCATTTATTTCGTCTCGTAATGCTCATCTAAAAAGTATGTTATTCAATTAACAATCATTAGGGCTTCTGTGAGGTCAATCGTACCACTGTACAGTGCTTTGCCCAAAATAGCTCCATCAATATTCAGGCTTGATAGCATTTGCAAATCTGCTACTTTGTGCATGCCGCCGGCTGCTAATATCTTCCCCTTTGTATTGGTGTTGACTTGTTGTATTAGATCAACATTTGGGCCTTTCAAAGTACCGTCGCGTTCGATGTCTGTAACAAGAAAGCGCAGTACCCCAACTTGCTCCATATGTTTCAGCAGGACCGACGCTGGCGTGGAAGTGAGTTCCTTCCAACCTTTCACTGCTACTTTCCCGTTTTGGCAATCCACTGCGACAATTATCTTTTCATTTCCAAATAACGCAATGCACTCTTCTATAAAGGCAGGATTTTCTATAGCTTTTGTTCCAATAATAATTCTGTCTGCACCAGCCTGAAATGCCTGGGTTACACTTTCTAATGATCGGATTCCCCCGCCTAATTGAATAGGTATTGTAAGCTGGGAAGTTATTTTTTCGATTAGATCGAGGTTTTGAGGACTTCCTTCAGAGGAACCGTCTAGGTCTATAATGTGTAACCGTGTTGCACCCAAGGATTCCCAATGAAGAGAAGTTGCAATTGGATCGTCAGAAAAAACGGTAGCTTCTGTATACTTTCCCTTATGTAATCGGACCACTTGCCGCTCCAAGATATCAATTGCAGGAATTAGTTCCATTAGTGTGCTTACCCAATCCCTTTCATGAAGTTGTCATAAATTGTTAACCCAAGTGGCCCACTTTTCTCTGGGTGAAACTGAGTAGCTAGAATATTGCCTGTTGCCAATACACTACAGAAAGAGAGGCCGTAGTTTGTAGTTCCAATTATTGTTTGTTGATCCTGCGGATCTGCGTAATAACTGTGAACAAAATAGAAGTAGGAAGCTGGCGGAATATCTTTAAAGGCTGGGTGTGAATCACTTAAATCGACTTTATTCCAGCCCATGTGTGGTACTTTAACCGAATTAGGTAAAAGTCGAGTCACCCCTGGAATTATATCCAAACACGCAGTATCTCCTTCTTCAGAACGAGACATCAAAGTTTGTAGGCCTAGACAAATTCCAAGAAAAGGGGTTCCGTTTTGAATAACAGTTTTTAGTGCATCAGCAATGTCGAGTCGGAGCAAGGCTGACATTGCTTTCGGAGATGAACCTTGTCCGGGGAAAACAATAGAATCTCCTAATAGTATGTCTTTTGGGTTGTTAGTAATAAATGGTTTATACCCCAAGTATTCAAAGGCGTTTTTAATGCTTTTGAGATTACCAGCTCCATAATCTACAATAATTATTGAATTCTTCACATTAAACCCTACTAAGCTCAATATATTTTTATAAAGCTATTAATTCGACTAACAATGGTGTGTTCAAACTTACCTGTTCAGCTTTTTGATCGCTTGGATGAAGGATCTTTGAATTGTTCAAAGCCCTTAGTCCTGTCGTTGAAACGTGCCAAAATGAATAACAGATCCGAGAGTCTATTTAGGTAACGAAGCACCTCAGAGTTGGCTAGAAGGTTAGCTTCATAAAGTTTGACTGCTTCTCGTTCTGCTCTTCGTACAATGGTGCGTGCCATATCTAGAGCAGATGAGGTAGGCGAGTTTCCTGGAATGATGAATGATTTAGGTAGTTCAAACTTACCAGTCAACTCATCAATTTTTTCTTCGAGGCGGAGAGTCATCTTTTCAGATACAGTTGTAAAGTGCTCTTGCAACTTACTGTAATCCTTAGGGCTGGTGGACAATTCTGCTCCTATAGTAAACAAGTCTTCTTGAAGTGATTTAATTATGGATTTTATGTCAGTACTATCAGAAAGTGATCTGGCGAGACCAAGAGCAGAAACAGCTTCATCTGTGGTACCGTATGCTGCTAAATAAGGATCAGATTTTGAGATCCTTCCCCCATATAAAAGACCCGTTTTGCCCTGATCACCATGCTTAGTATATATCTTTCCCATAAGACCTCTTATTCTTTTAGGATCATTGCAAGGATTATAGCACTTATGCTTGAAGACGGAGCAGGTGTTCAGATAATTCAACTAGTGTTTGTTGACTAATGATGTTGTACAATTGTACTATGACCGCTACTAGGGCTATCTGCTAATTTAATAGGATGTAAGTAAAACTGATGACAACGACCCAACCTTTAACTATTCATATAACCGAGAAAGCAGCATTACATGTTAAAGAGTATGCGTCTGCCGAAAGCAAGCCAGGATACGGATTGCGAGTAGGAGTGAAGGGCGGAGGCTGTTCTGGTTTGACTTATACATTGTCCTTGGAGTTACAGCCTCAAGAAACTGACAAAATCATAGACGAACACGACGTTCGACTCTTTGTAGATAAGAAAGGCTATATTTTTCTCGCAGGAACGACACTTGATTATTCAGACGGGCTAAATGGGAAAGGATTTGTTTTTAACAATCCTAACGCTAAGACCACCTGTGGTTGCGGTACCTCGTTTTCCGTCTAGAAACATGTGGCAGCTTGGCCTACAGAACACTGTAGGTGATTCGATATGGTGACATCTTCATTAGAGAGTATATATAAGGCTGATGGAGCTGTGTTCACTGATCGAAGCGGGCATAAAATTGTTGGTCATTTTGGCAACTTCCATAAAGAAATTGAGGTGCTGCAAAGCAATGCAGGTCTCCTCGATATGTCTTACTGTGACAGATTAAATGTAACTGGAGATGATGCTCTCGATTTACTTAACCGATTATCCACGAATCAGTTAGAAGGAATGGATATTGGCTCAGTCAGATGGACTATATTAACGACACCAAAAGGTCGTATTATTGATGTACTCAGAGTTGCCAGGATGGAGGATTATCTGAGTGTTGGTGCTAGCCCTGAGAGGATCCAAAACATTATGGAGTGGATCGACTTTTACACATTTGGAGAAGACGTTCAACTTGTAGATGTTTCTCAAAACACTGTTGAATTTTCTTTGATTGGTCCAAATGCACCATTAGTGCTAGGCAAGTTCGTTACGGGCGGGAAGGTACTCCCAAACGATACATGCGATAGTGTTCAGATAGGTGATACCAGTATTGCTGTTATTCGTTCTGATATGAAAGACTATCCAAGAATTAACGTAATATGCCAGAGTAATGTTGCAATTGATATTAGACAGAGCCTTTTTGAAGCCGGCAAGGATTTCCACTTGATGGCAGTGGGGTTTCAGGCAGAGGATTTTCTTAGAATCACATTAGGGATACCAATTTACGGTTTTGAACTTGATGATAAAGTGGACCCCTTAACTGCTGGTCTTCTTGGCTATGTTAATTTTGAGAAAGGATGTTATGTGGGGCAAGAGGTAGTAACGAGGCTGAACACGTACCAGAAGATCAAGAAAAAACTTATGATGATCCAATTAAGGGATGAGGTTAACTTGGGTGCAGAAATTTATAGTGACAATACTCTTATTGGCGAAATCACTTCAGTAGCTCCAGGGGAGCAGGGACAATGGAACTCTTTAGCTTATGTCAAGAAAACTTACGCTATTCCTGGTTTAGTATGTACTGTTGGGTCAGAATCGTTGGTTGAAGCACGAATTGTAGCTGAATGTTCTATCAAAGTCTGAATTTTGTTATCATGAGGACACTATGGAAAGTCTTGATCTAAAAGGGAAAAAGGGAATTGTTTTCGGTGTTGCTAACGACCGGAGCATTGCCTGGGCAATTGCACAGGTTCTGTTGCAAAGTGGAGCTAAGCTGGCGGTAACTTATCAAAATGATCGCTTGAGGCCTCGGGTAGAAAAATTACTTGAACCCTATGGTGACGCATTGATTTTCGAGTGTGATGTCAGTGATGATGCGAACGTGGAAACCCTGTTCAAATCAGTCCGGGAGCAATATGGATCTCTTGACTTCGTTATTCACTGTATTGCTTTTGCACAGAAGGAAGATTTACAGGGAGAATATTCAGCAACTCAGCGAGAAGGGTTCCGTATAGCTTTGGAAGTTAGTGCATATTCACTGCTTCCAATAGTGAAAAATGCGGCACCTCTTATGACCAATGGAGGAAGCGTAGTAACTCTTAGTTTTCTGGCTGCAGAACGGGTATTCCCCGGATATAATATTATGGGGACCGCAAAAGCGGCCTTAGAGAACGCAGTGAAGCAGCTCGCATATGAAGTTGGGGAAAAGAATGTCAGAGTAAATGCCATATCTGCTGGACCACTTGATACACTAGCGTCACGGGGCATTAAAGGCTTTCTTGATATGAAAGGTATATATGTAGAGCGTTCACCTATGCGTAGGAATATTACCCATCAAGAAGTAGCAAATACAGCCCTCTTTCTTTGTAGCGATCTTTCAACAGGAATCACTGGTACGGTTCTTCATGTGGATGCTGGCTATCATATTATGGCAGTTTAAGTATTCTGATTTCGTTGTAGGAGCTAGCTTCACTGGTCTCCCTAAGGTGCTAAAAGGTAGCAATCCGATTATTGCCTGTACTTTTTGTTTCGTTTCAAACACAGGCATACTTTCAATTGGCAGGAGAAAAGAGGCGCTCAGGAAAGAAATTCTATTGCTGCTCTGGACATTGTTTCAAGTGCTATAGGCAGTGCCTCTTCGTCGAGATCGTATTCGGGGCTGTGAAGAGGAGCTCCAGCACCTTTTTCCGCGTTCCCTACCCCCAAAAGGAAATAACACCCTGGGGCTTCATTGAGGAAGACAGAAACATCATCACCAACAGTGCTTTGGCCTGGATCCACTACATTGTTGGAGCCTACAACGAGTGATGCAGCCTCTCGTACTGCATTTGCAACTTCTGCATTATTCCAGACTGCTGGCGCGCTTCTCTCCACGCTTACAGTAGCCGAACATCGATAAGCTTCGGCTATGTGTTGCGAGATTTCCTCTACTCTTCTCCGAACAAACTCTCGGGTGTCATCCGAGAAAGTTCTACTGGATCCCCGAATTTCGATAGCATCTGGAATAACATTAAACCGAGTTCCTCCAGAGAATACGCCCATCGTCAGTGCGGCAGGGTTAAATGGAGATAATTCGCGTGCTATTATATTTTCTAAGGAGAGAACAATGTTGGATCCAGCTACTATGGGATCTGCAGTGACATGCGGGGTACCGCCATGTCCTCCAGTACCTTTTACCTTTATGCACAGTTCCTCTACTCCGGCCCACATTGCTCCATTCCTGACCCCAATTTGTCCTCTTGGCAGACTCGGAAAAGTGTGGAAACCTATTACTCGGTCAGGCTTAGGATTTTCCATAACCCCTTCTTCAAGCATGAGCTTGCCTCCAGCTACTATTTCTTCTGCCGGCTGGAAGACAATCTTGACTTTCCCTTTTAATTGGTCTTTGTGTTTGGCCAAGATGTCCGCTATAACTAGACTGACGGCTGTATGACCATCATGGCCACAGGCGTGCATCTTGCCGGGATACGTGGAGCCGTAAGAACGCCCTTCAATTTCTTGTATAGGCAAGGCATCTATATCTGCTCGTAGCATCAAAGTTTTTCCTGGCTTACCAAGATCAAGGACACCAACTACCCCTGTTTTAGCTACCCCTGTTTGTACTTCAAATCCCAGTTTTTGGAGTCGTGTGGCAAGAATTTCTGCAGTCCGGTGCTCTTCAAAGGCAAGCTCAGGATGCATATGAAAATCTCTTCTAACCGCTATTAGCTCCTCTTTAAGTTCGGTAACCTCTTGTTTGATGTCTATGTTCATTTTTTACCTCGCTTTATACTAGTCCTATGCTTAAAATGTTGATTAATATATAGTCTACATAAACCAAAAGCAATCAGTTAACCTTATTGCTGAATAAATCATCAGTTTTATTTTTTAGAAGGATAGGGTGATTTGTGAGCCAAGAAAAAGAAATACCTCTCTTCCCATTAAACGTTACATTATTCCCTCACATGACACTCCCATTGCATATTTTTGAGCAACGGTATCGCACCATGATGAAAGACATCATGGATGGGGACAAATTATTTGGCGTTGTTTTGATAAAGTCAGGACCTGAAGTTGGGGGACCCGCAATCCCGTATTCAATTGGCACAACTGCTATGGTGGAGACCACTAAGACCTTAGATGATGGACGTCTAAATATATCTACAAAGGGAGTGGATCGTTTTCGCATAAAAAATATAATACGAAATACCCCGTATTTATTTGCTAATGTGGATATTATTCCTGAGGATACAAGTATTGATCTTGGGGCTCATCAATCCCTTTTGGACGAAGTAAGAGAATTAACTAGAGAGTATGTTAAAGGCTTAGTAGGATTAGAAGGTGGGTGGATGCAATCGGTTAGTTTACCTGACACTGGGAATAATCTGAGCTACTTTATCGCTAGTGTCCTGCGTGTAGATGCAAATGTGAAACAGCAATTGCTGGAAATACCTGCTACCCTCGATCGATTTAAACAAGAAGCAATCATTCTTCGAGAGCAAGTTAAGAAGATTCAAATTCGGATTCAAAAGAAATATAAGTTTCCGAAATCAGGATTTAATTAACCTTCTTTGGGTCCTTATACAGAAGCGCTATGTAAGGCGTTTTTTACGGATTCGGCTATACGTTCTTTGGTTTGTCGTAGTAAGGATGTATTAACATTGATGGTAAAAGTACGACTTGGACGTTGATTAGGATCCAAATAAATTGCATGTTCGGAGAGAGCCTGTCTGAATGTCTTCGGATTAATAGTTGGGGACAATTTAACCAAGAAGATGTTGGATCCGTTCTTGAAAGCAGTGATACTGATCCCAGGTAAATTATTAATCAGCCTGAAGAGTAACTGAGACGTGCTAAAGGCTTTTTTATAGGTTTCTTCGAATGAGGTTAGTTCTTTTAGTGCCAATGCGGCAAAGAAGTAGGCACCCCACAGTGCTCCGCCAAACATTCGTCTGGACTGAATCATAGGTTTCAGGAGATACGTTGGTCCAGCGAGAATAGCCCCGGATGGGGAATTAAGGTATTTATAGAGTGAAACGTAGACGGTATCAAAAAGCTTTGTGTAATCAGTAATAGGGATTTTGGTGGCTGCGGACATCATAAAAAGGCGAGCCCCGTCCAAGTGGCAGGCAATAGAATTTTGCCGGCAATAATCCGTGATACGTTGCATGTCACCATAAGCTACAGTCTGGCCCATTTTGCGTCGCACAGGGCTTTCTATAACTAGAGCAGCAATAGGTGTATCGACTCGTCCCGTTTTGGCGTTCCTGATTGCTTCTTTCAGTTCGTTGAGGGAGAAACATACCCTATTTTTCCCTAGTGGAATCAGTTTCAAACCACTTAGTTTTTCGAGTCCATCACCAGTATCGTTATAAATGTGGCTCTGTTCAGGTACGATTACTCTTTTTTGCGACTGACATAAGTGCCGAAGAGCCAAATGGTTGGCCAGAGTCCCTGTTGGCATAAAAATAGCAGATTCTTTTCCGAGCAACGATGCCATTTGCTCTTCCAGAAGTTTAACAGTACCTCCAAGAGAAAAATGATCGGTCTCCAATCCCGACATCTCATGATAATGCTGTAGTCGTTCTAGGAGATCTCCAGGGTTCAGCCTGTCGCTTTCTCCCCATAAATAGACTGGTTGAGACTTGTGGTCGTTGCTATGTTCAGAAAACATCTACTGTCCGTTTCCTTAATTGACTACAAGGAGAGTTCTTTCCGTACGATAGCTGTTCCTTGCACCATGGCAGTGAGTTTACTTACCGCTATGTACCGTGGGCTCCACCCAAAACCGCAGTCAGGATTTACGAATACGGTGTCTGGTTTGGCGTATTTCAAGACGTCCCTAAGGCGAGAGGCTACATCCTCTGGTGATTCAGGATGGAATGATTTAACGTCTATGATCCCAGCACCGAGTTCTCTTCCATCTGCCCAATCTGACCACTTTTCGACTTCACTCATTTCTCGACTTGCGTATTCCAGAACGAATTGGTCTGCATTAGCATTGAGAACGCCTGGGAAGTAATCGCCATAGGATCGTTTGAAGCGTGCGCGGCCTGCTCTATTGCCAAAGCAGATGTGAAATGCAAGTTTGGCTTTCACTCCATTAGTTGCTTTGTTGAAAAGCCGTGCCATTTCTTCGCCTGTTACGTTTCCTCTTGCTGGTTCGTCGATTTGGATGAAGGTAGCTCCGTTTGCAACAAGTTCCTTGAGCTCGGTGTTAATCACCTCGGCAAATTCTTCAGCAACACTCACTGTGTCTTTATAAATATTAGCCGGATGTATCCTAGAGCCGAATGTCAGTGGTCCAGCACAAGTTGCTTTAGTATGAAGGCTAGTTTTACTAACAAGATAGGTATATTCACTGACAATTCCTAAACCAGCGGGAGCTTTTATAGGTGCTGTAGCCTTATACCGAGTTTGTTGATCATATCCCCAAGGACCAGCTTTGCGTTTTGGTTCTGTGGCCTGAATACCCTCGATAATTGCATAGTAACCATCGACATATCCATCGAGCCTTCTTGATTCGCCATCGGTAATAATATCTAGGCCTGCTCTTTCCTGATCTAATATCGCAATGTCAACGGCGTCGTCTAGAAGCTCTGAGAGATCCTGAGATCCCCATTCTCCTGTATCTATCAAGCCTTTGCACTGATGCCACCAGCTTGGCTTAGCATGGGAACCTACGACTGTGGTTGGTAATAAGGGTAACTTATTCATCTTTACTATTCTCTCCTACGTATGTTAGTAATCCTCCAGCCAACAAGATTTCTCTTTGCCGACTGCTGATTTCAAGGTTTGTGATTATTGTTGTTTCTGAGGTTTGGTTGTGAACCGGAAACGAATTCGAACCACTTTCAAGAAGTTCTATAACATTATCCAAGTTTAATGTATCTCCTTCTTGAATAGCATCATAGTCTGCCTCTGACTGAAGCGTTAGGGGCAAGATGCCATAGTTGATCAGGTTGCCAAAATGAATTCTTGAGAATGATTTTGCAATGACAATTGTAACGCCCAGAGACATTGGGCAAAGAGCTGCATGCTCTCTAGAACTACCTTGGCCATAATTATGACCGCCTACGATAATACCGCCTTGCTTTTTCTTGACACGGTTGATGAAATCGGCGTCCACATATTTGAAAAGATATTCTCGTATAGCCGGCACGTTCGACCGAAGAGGAAGCACTGTGGGACCTGCTGGGAGTATGTGATCTGTAGATATATTGTCACCAAGTTTAATGAGAATATCGCCTACTATTTTTCGGCCCATGGGGTTTTTGACTGGGACTGGTTGAATGTTTGGTCCCCTCCGGATTTGAACATATTGCCCGTTCTTTGGAGGGGGAATGATGCCATTGGTATTAATATTAAATCGCTCAGGGTTTTCGGGCGCGGACGATATATCAAGGTCTCTAGGATCAGCTATGTAGCCACTTAGCGCTGCTGCAGCACAAGCGATTGGACTTGCTAAATACACGTGGTTATCTAATCCACCTGAGCGACCTGGGAAATTGCGGTTAAATGAACGAACAGAAACAGCACCTGAGGAAGGGATTTGCCCCATTCCGGCGCAAGGACCACATGCTGACTCCAGTATTCGGGCACCAGCGGCAATCATATCGGCCAGAGCACCGTTTTCTGCTATTAGTTGGAGCACTTGTTTCGAACCTGGGCTAACGACCATATTAACATTTGGATGGATCGTTTTACCACGTAATGCAGAAGCTACAGTCATTAGATCTGAAAATGATGAGTTTGTGCAACTTCCAATTGCTACTTGGTTCACAGGGGTTCCAGAGACTTCCGTTATTGAGCACACATTGTCAGGACTATCAGGTCTGGCAATCAGAGGTTCTAATTCAGACAAATCCAACGTTAGTGTGTCATCATAACATGCATCAGCATCTGGACGAAGCTCTTGAAAATAAGACTCACGGCCTTGTTGAACCAAATATGCTAGAGTTTGTTTGTCACTTGGGAAAATAGATGTCGTTGCCCCTAATTCTGCGCCCATATTGGTTATTGTGGCTCGTTGGGGGACATCTAAAGTTGCTACTCCTGGGCCGTAATATTCGAGTGCCCAACCGATACCTCCTTTAACGGAGAGATCACCAAGGAGTTTCATGATGATGTCTTTTGCACTGACTCCACGGGAAAGCTGTCCTTCTAAGCAAATGCCTCTGACTTTTGGCATCTTAAAGTAGTACGGGCTTCCAGCCATAGCAATAGCCACGTCCAGACCACCTGCGCCCAAAGAGAGAGTACCCATGCCTCCACATGTAGGGGTATGGCTATCAGTTCCTAGTAGAGTGACTCCAGGTACTGCAAATCTTTCTAAGTGTACTTGGTGGCAGATACCATTACCTGGTCGAGAAAAATGAATTCCATATTTGGCAGCCACATCTTGAAGATAAATATGATCATCTGCGTTTCGGAAGTCACCTTGCATCATATTATGATCAATATAACTTACTGCGAGATCAACTTTGACGCGATCAGCCCCCGTAGCTTCGAATTGAAGATATGATAGGGTGCCTGTGGCATCCTGTGTCAGTGTCTGATCAACTCGAATAGCTATTTCATTTCCAGCTTCAGGCGTTCCACTAACCAAGTGGGCTTGTATAATCTTTTGGACAAGATTCAAATATCTGCTCCTTGATATGCATTCTAACGATAGTGACACCACACCGATCTGATTCAGCCTAGTGAACTTAAAGGCACCAAGATTGATCCTTCCATAATCCTTCTGGCAGTTCGATAGGTCGTGATTCTTTTAGCTTGCCATGACCCGCCCACTTGTTTCATCTCTGCTCCTACTTCGATGACACCGGCAGGATGACCGATTCTGAGTGGGCCTTGCATGGCGGCGCCGATTGTATCGTGTACGATAGTATTGTTTATATTAGCAGCAGCTGCCAGACACATGCTTACAGTAGCGGGGATTGTTCTGTGGGTCAAACCCATAGAAATTGCCCGTATGCAGAGGTCAGTTTCGTGTGTAGCAATATACCTATTATCGCTTGTCTGGTAAGAGGTTGAAGAACCAATCATAACAACTTTTGGTACTGCTTTACTTGAAATTAAGGAATTATCAACACCGTTGGACAATTGCATCTTTTGTGAGGCATGTACCCTAATTGTTTCCAAAAGCGATTGCAGGGCTGTATCTGCATCCAAATCAGGTGGGAACTTGGTTATGTCTGCGCTTACATCTTCTGCTCGTACGAAAACCACCGGTATTGTAACGTCAACGATGGAGACTGAAATTGTCTTGTTGGGGGAAATTTGGATAGTGTCTGTCGGGCTACCAGTTGGAAGAATTGATCCCGTGGTGTTGCCACTGGGATTAATAAAGTCGAGCTTTACGGGAGATCCAGTTCCCGGAACTCCTGCAATGGCATAATCCCCTTCTACTTGGTACTGACCGTCTTTGACTGAGATATGGGCTTCGATGAGCTGACTAGTATTTGTTGCTAGTATGCGAACTTTGGTAATAGGATCTCGTGTCTTAATAAGATTTTCCTCTATACCGTAAGGTCCTACTGCTGCCATCATATTTCCGCAGGTGCCTTTCCAATCAATGATTGGAGTACGGACGTCAACTTGCCCAAACGTGAAAGTCAGGTCGATGCCGGAGGTTGAGCTTTTGCCTATAATACCAACTTTACTGAGGGATGAAATTCCCCCACCGAGACCGTCAATTTGCCGACCATAGGGGTCAGGACTCCCTAAAGCAGTTAATATAATTTTATTCTTATCTTCGGAAGAGTACTTGGCAATATCATTTTCTGCAAAGAAAACTGCTCTGCTGGTACCACCCCGCATAAATACTGCAGGAACTTTGACTTGAATAACTGATACCTCTCTTTAAAGATTTTGAGACTTGTGTTTTTTGCCTCGTTCCCCGGTGTAAAGGGCTCTTGGCCGAATCAACCTATTGTTGTTATATTGTTCCAGAATATGTGCAGACCACCCAGCTATTCTGGTGCTAGCGACGACGTTTGTCATCATGTTTAACTGGAAGCCTAGTTGGTACAGAACTATAGCAGCATAGTAGTCCACATTCGGTATGATATTTTTCGAGTTTTTCATGGCTTGTTCAGCCTCTTGGGCTATTTCATACCACTGGCTGTCTCCATGGGATGTACTCATTTCTCGTGCCAGATCCTTAAGTTCAGCAGCGCGAGGATCTCCTGCCCGGTAAACTCTGTGGCCAAAGCCTGACAATTTTTGTTTATTGGATAGGGCTGTTTCAACATAAGGTTTTGCCTTATCTGGAGACCCTATATCCATAAACATTCGCATTGCATCGTCTATCGCGCCACCGTGCAGCGGCCCTTTAATAGCTCCAATCCCCGCGACTACTGATGAGTAGAAATCTGAGAGCGTACCCACAACCACACGACAGGCAAATGTGGAGGCATTTGTTTCATGCTCAGCATATAAGACAAGAGTAGTTTCAAATGCCTTTAGGTCAACAGGATCTGGTTTTTCACCAGTAAGCATATATAAGTAGTTTTCAGAATGTCCTAGTGCTGGATTCGGAGATACGGGGTCTTTACCACTCTGTATTCTTGATTGAGCAGCAACGATTGTGGGCATTTTGGCTGTTAGATTTATAGCCTTTCTGAGATTGTCATCATTCGTTAGATTATCAGCGCTTGGATCTGAAGCACCGATTAACGATACAGCAGTACGCAATACTGCCATAGGATGTGCTTCCTTAGGGGTTGTGGAAAGAACCTGTAATACAGAAGATGGAATATTGCGAAGAGAAGCAAGCTCTTTGCTGAAATCATTGAGGACATCACCTGTAGGTAAAGTACTGTACAACAAGAGGTAAGTCATCTCTTCGAAGCTAAGAGAGCTTGCAATTTCTTTGATATCGTATCCGCGAATAATTAACTCAGGTATGTTACCGTCAATAGTCGCTATAGATGATTCGAACGCCAGAATGCCATCCAAGCCTAGCTTCACTTGATTTTGTTCAGTTGTCATAAGTTTTTCCTTTAAGTGGAGATTTCTTTGGTCGTTAGTTTAGCGGGAATTATCCGCTATTTCGAAAAACTAATTTTCAACTAGTGAGTCGTTACAGTCAACTTGATAGATTTAAGCTCTGGAACCAAAGCTGGTGACTCCTCCGTCAATAATCAGTTCTGTGCCTGTGACATAGGATGCTTCATCAGAGGCTAGGAAGACGACTCCTTGAGCTATCTCTATAGGTTGAGCTAAGCGGCCCGTCAGGGTATTTTTTTCGCGATCCTTGAGTACCTCACCAACGAAGATGTCTTTTGTCATATCTGTAGCTGTATAGCCGGGGTGAACAGAATTAACTCGAATTCCGAAAGAAGCATATTCCACTGCTGCAGCTTTGGTAAATAATCGAACTGCACCTTTTGATGCTGTATAGGCGCTCGAATTACTACCTGCTATGTTTGCTCCTATGGACGCAAAATTAATAATTGATCCGGTTAAAGCTTTCTTCATCACACTGGCAACATACTTTGTGCCAAGAAAAGTTCCCCGAGCATTAATGTTCATGACACGATCCCACGTTTCGACATCAGTGTCGTCTATGCTTATACGAGGATAAATGGCCGCGGTATTTACTAATATATCGATTTTTTTAAAAGTATCACTAATGAACTTGGTAGCTTGTTGCCAATCAGCTTCTGCTGATACATCTAGCTTGGTAAAAAAAGTGTTGACGCCTTGTTGATTGAGATCATTGACGAGCTTTTTGCCTTGGTCCTCAAGAATATCTGCGATGACGACCGTCGCTCCCTCTTTACAAAAAAGTTCTGCTGTAGCAGCTCCTATACCTCTAGCACCCCCACTAATAAGGGCAACTTTGTTTTCTAATCGCATGGGCTACCTTCCTAATAAAATATCAAGTGCCTTTGTTGGAACCTCTAACTAAGGTGGTATTTAGAAGTTGATGATAAGATAGCAATGAAAAGGAACATTATGCAATACAACGTACTAGGGAAAACTCAATTAAAAGTGTCTTGTTTAGGATTAGGAACCATGACATTTGGGGGTCAGGTTGACGTAAAGAACGCCCAAATGATTGTGGATGAGTGCGTGGAAGCTGGGATTAATTTTTTTGATACAGCTGATGTGTACCAAGACGGACACTCTGAAGAAGTTCTTGGTAAATGCATCGCTAAACATAGATCAAATATCGTTCTCGCTACTAAGGTTGGTATGGGACCTAATTTAACACTGAAGGGCTTATCTCGTAGACAGATCATAGAGGCTGTTGAGCTGAGTCTGAAAAGGCTAGAAACTGACTATATCGATTTATACCAGGTTCATAGGCCTGACTATTCAATTGATCTTGAAGAAACGTTGAGAGCTTTGGATGAGTTAGTCAAGCAAGGAAAAGTGCGGTATGTAGGATGCTCCAACTACCTCGCTTGGTATTTGTGTAAAGCATTATGGATTAGTGATGCGTATGGTTTAACCCAGTTTTCCACCACTCAGGCTCGATACAACTTGTTGGATCGTAGGATAGAAGATGATTTACTCAAACTGTCTAGAGAACAGAAGCTTGGGGTTATCACCTATAATCCCCTGGCCGGTGGGTTTTTAACGGGGAAATATGCCAGAGGAAAAGATCCAAGCCCTGGCACCATGCTTGAAAAAAATAGCAGCTATAAGGAACGATACTGGTTCCATGAAAACTTTGATGCTGTAGAAACTTTTCTCGATTTAACCCGATCGCTTGGTCGTGATCCAGTCCATTTAGCTTTACGGTGGGTGATGAACAATCCTCTCGTAACAGTTCCCATAGTAGGGATAAGCTCCATTGAGCAGCTGAAGCACGCTTTACCGGTGCTCAATATGGATATTAGCCAAGAGGAACTCGACCAGTGCAACACAGTCCTTGGGGTAGCATTTGATCGTTATGCACCATGGTTGTCTACTAACCCTAGGAATATCACAACACCTAGCTAAGGTAGCATAAAGTTAGGGATCTTGATTCACACAGTGTCTCTGATCCTCACGTGACTTGATATTGGTTGTTCGTTCCTATGGCTCTAAGCATGCCCTTGTTACTGCTACTTGATCGCGGCCATCCCACTCAGCAGCTTTAAACGCGTTGGTAATATCTGTTAATTTGAACCTATGACTCACGAGTTTGTGCCAAGGAAAGGTGTTCTGGGTGCGAACCAGTAGATCGAGTATTTTCGGAATAACGCTTGGTTTGTACATCCAAGAACCGACTATTTTTCTTTCGGGTATAAAATCAAAAGGATCAATCATTACGGGTCTCCCGATAACCACATTTCCTATTTCTACTGAGGTACCTCCGAATCGTGTCATTCGGAGACATTCAGGAAGGATAGACGACATTCCAACAAGTTCGAGTGCCAGATCGGCACCTCTGTTATCGGTAAGTTCCCAAACTCGTTCAATTCGGCTTTCTGCACTCTCATACTGAGATGCATCTATCGTTTCATCAGCGCCAAATTCTTTTGCAAGTTCCAGTCTGTTTGCTAATTTGTCCACAGCTATGATTTTCCCTGCTCCCATATCTCGAGCGAACGCGATAGCTGCCAGACCTAGGCCTCCTGCTCCCATTACCACGACAGAATCGCCGCCTTTGATTTCTCCTTTGAGTAAGCCTTGGTAGACTGTGCCATAGGCGCAGTTTACAGGAACGATCATTTCGTCAGTAAGCTCATCAGGCACTTTGAATACCAGTTGGTTGGGGCGAATATAGAAATAATCTCCAAATGTTCCCGTGAAATGAGGAGGAGTTTCAGGAGAATTCCCTGGAGTATTGTATGCTCGCATTCTTATACCGCATATATTAGGATCTCCATTAAGGCAGTTTTTGCATGTCCCACAACCAACCACTTGATTGGAAACAATACGATCGCCAGGCTTAATGGGGTTGCCTAACGAATCTGCTGTAACTCCCTCTCCCAAAGTGTCGATAGTTCCTGCCCATTCGTGCCCTTGGATTCGACCACCTTCTGGGATGCCTTGATAAGCTCGGTCTCCTCGCCAGTCGTGGAGGTCAGAGCCACAAAGGCCTGCAAGAGTCACTTTACCTAATATGGCACCAGGTTCCGGTTTAGGAATGGGATATTCTCGAATTTCCCATGGATTTCCAGGACCCATAAAGACTGCTAACTTGCCATATCCTGCTTTGGTCATATTGCCCTCCTGTCTACTGCTGCAATGAAGATTAGGTACTACCCCGATGGGTTGGGTAGAACCTATCCCTCTGCAGTAAAAATGTCAAGACGCTGGAACTCTGACAGTCCTCTCTGTGATCATCTAGACACTTGGTGTGAAACTTGATACCCTCGGCTGTGTTCTTGAAATCTTAAATGACCTGTAATTTATTGAAATTCACTGGGTGTTGAGGAGTATGCACTATGAAATACACTACGATTTCTGCCGATTCCCATATTGATATGACCTGGCTTCCTGGCGACTTGTTCACCAGTAATGTCTCTAGTCAATGGAAAGAAGCGGTTCCTAAAGTTGTTGAAACAAAGGAAGGTTTTCGGTGGGTAGCGGAAGGCAAAGAACTTGGAGTAGTTGGTGGAATGGGGCATGGTTTTGGTGCACCGAAACGGGGTCTTTCATTGCGCACGGACAAGATGATTGACGTTGGATTTTATAAAGACGGTTCTTTGGGGAAACCTCATCCTACCACTCCTGAGCTTCGGTTAAAAGATATGGAAATGGATCAGATAGACGCTGAAGTTATCTATGGGATTTTAGCTACTGGTTTACGGTTGGATAATAAAGACTTGGTAACAATTGTGTACCAAGTTTATAACAACTGGATCAGTGAATTTTGCAATTCTTACCCTGGGAGATGGGCTGGATTGGCCTGTATTCCTAACCATGATCCAGAGCAGGCGGCTAAGGAGGTGTATAGGGCTTCATCATTAGGTTTAAAAGGTGCCGATTTTGATGTAGTGACTGCTTCTAAAGATTTATGGGATATGGATTGGGAACCCCTTTGGCATGCCTTGGAAGAGTGCAAGATGCCGGTATCCTTCCATGTTACGGGCCCACGGGGGTATCCACTCCGTGAAGATCTTGCAAATGACTCTCGAGAAGGATTGATTTTCATTGGAATAAGACTGACTTTATTTCAAAGCTGTGCAGCAGAATTCTTAGCCAGTATTATTCTTTCAGGGGCTCTTGACCGACATCCTGGGTTGAACTTTGTTTTAGGGGAAGCAGGAGCTGGTTGGTTACCCTATACATTAGAGCGTATGGATTTAGAATACGAAGACAGACTCCAAGGCTTGAATCTAAGTATGAAACCAAGCGAATTTTGGTATCGTCAGGGATATACTACCTTTCAAACGGAAACTACCGGTCCTAAAACATTGGATATGATTGGCTATGACAACGTTATGTGGGGGTCTGATTATCCTCATCCTGACGGGGTTTGGCCGGGTTCCCAAGATGCAATTTCGAATGACATGGGCCATCTTTCGGAAGATGTTCGCGATAAGCTGATTCGCGGAAACGCTGCTCGTCTCTACGGTTTTAGTACCTGACCTATGTGTCTGAACATGTCTGATTCTGTGACTTTTAGGAATACTAGTTCTTTTGACAAATGTTCCTCATCTGTGCTATACAGCAACCATCCATTTCAGTTTGTGATGACGTAGTAATTTTTAAAATTGATCAAACATGTCTATTTTGTTGAGAGATAAAGTAACATTTACTATTGGAGGATATGTTCATGGGCAGTAATCCCTTAGTTAGTCTGTATCTTAAGCCCGCTGGTAGGGTAGGTCGGCAGGTGTATTTTATTAATACCACGCTTGTACTAATACTTACATTCCTCACCTATTTTATGAGCCAAATGTTACTTGATGTGCAGATACAGGCAGATTTATCTGAATCACCTTTTTGGGCATTTATAGGCGTTCGAGTTGTTCCAATCATTATCCTTGCGATACTGTATGTATGCCAGATTGCATTAACTATAGGATGGGTAGTGATTACTGCAAAAAGAATCCAGGATATAGGTTTGTTATTCCCCGTTGGAATGGTGACTGGTGTAATATCCGCAGCCATTTGGATTTACTGGCTGTATTTCCAATATTCAGTTGATGAAGAGGCTGGAGAGAGTACATTAATCCGTATGATATGTTCCCTGTTGCTCCTTGCCCTAGGATTGGTGTTGACTATTGTTAACGGCACGAAGGGTGATAACCAGAACGGGAGCCCCGCTGAGGATTCGATTACTGAATTAAGCAAAGTATTACCTGATAAGGTATTTGGAGTAGGATTAGCTATTGGTTGTGCTGCCGTATTCTTTATGGCTTGGATTGTTACCATAAACGTAGTTATCCGCAAGACGATTGACTGGTCTATTGACTGGAGCGTCGAAATGGTGCAGTACATGATGGTTGTTTTAACCTTTGCAGCACTTGCCCATACTTTGCGAGTAGGTCGACATATTACTATTGACTTCTTTACTAATAGACTGCCTATCAAAGTGCAAGATTATTTGGAATTAGTCATGATAACTGGTTCCTTTATTTTCACTTTTCTGTTTATGTTGCGATCCTATCATTCAGTCGAAAGGGCTTACGGCTACGCTACGCAAGACTGGACCGGAATATTGCAGGCTAAAATTTGGGTTCCTATGACAGCATTACCTGCTGGATTCGCCTTTCTGGCTGTTGCGCTATTGATTGTTCTTGTTGAGAAATGGGATGTTATGTTTTTCGGTAGGAAGCGGGAAGAAAAGGAAATAGCGCCAAGTCATTAGGTATTAAACTACATTGACACAGAAAAGTGACGCCGGCATATACGACAGCCGGGTTCTTTCCAAAAATTCACAATATAAGGGAGCAAATATATGTCGGAACTAGATCTACCGTTATGGGCAACAACAATGTTACTAGTGGTACCCTTGCTGGCACTTCTGTTTGCAGGTATGTATGTGGCAGTGGCATTAGGGGTGGTCAGTTTCATAGGGTTTTATTTGATGCTAGGCGGGAATATGCCTGTTCTCATCGGGGATACGACATTTAACTTAACCAATAACTTTGTTCTGTCAGCGGTCCCCTTATTTATATTTATGGGCTCATTGATTCTGCATACTGGTTTTAGCAGCGGGTTATACAAAGGGGTATCTGTTTTCTCAAGATATGTACCAGGTAACTTATTGCATTCCAATATTATTGCATGCACGATTTTCTCAGCATGTTCTGGATCTAGTGTGGCCACTGCAGCAGCCATTGGAACCGTTGCGTTGCCTGAGATGGAAAGTCAGGGCTACGAGCGAAAGATAACTGCTGGTTCTCTTGCTGCAGGAGGGACTCTGGGTCCTATTATTCCACCGAGCCTGGGATTCATTATTTATGGTGCTATTACGGAGACCTCGGTTGGTCAGCTGTTTTTCGCAGGTGCCATTCCTGGTTTGATTTTGTCAGGTATGTTTATGTCGTATATTGTCGTCCGTGTTGTGCTTGACCCAAGTTTGGTTCCCTCTAAGAAAGACTCTGCTTTGCCGTTTGCGAAAAAGGTTACAACAGTTCTTGCCGCATGGCCTATATTCGGTATTATGCTTACTGTGTTGGGTGGAATCTATTTAGGTTGGACAACACCAACTGAAGCAGCAGCAATAGGATGTACTGCAACGATGGTTCTTGCAGCTGTCTATAGGGTATTGAAATGGGAAGGCATTAAAGATGCGCTTCGTGAAGCGGTGCACACTGCTAGCATGCTCATGTTCATCGTATGTAGCGCGATGATGCTTGGGGTTGTTTTAGCAAACCTGGGTATTCCTAAAGCAATCGTGGCTTTTGTTCTAGGTTCAAATGTTGATGCCACCATGGTATTAATGCTACTGTTTGCCATGTACTTTGTGTTGGGTATGTTCTTCGATGGAATATCCATTATGATCATTACTCTCCCTGTTGTGTACCCGGTTATAGTGAATATTGGATATGATCCTATCTGGTTTGGTGTGGCTCTTATGATTCTTATTGAGGTAGGCTTGTTGACGCCTCCTGTAGGTTTGAACCTTTATGTGATTCACGGCATTTCGAAGCAGCGTCCTTTCTCTGAAGTAGCGATTGGAGCAGCACCGTTTTTCGTAGTGATGCTAGTTGGACTGGTTATCATAACAGTTTGGCCTGAATTGGCACTGTGGCTGCCTGGTAAGATGATCCCAGCTTCCTAGAAAGTTAAAACTAAATTTGAAAAGCAGATGCCTGTACTGGCAATAAGTTGGTACAGGCATCGGTTTTTTTATTAGGAAAATGCAGAACAAGAGCTAATCTATCTACAGTTAGAATAATATATTGCTTGGCAGAGTATAGGAGAATTTATAGGCATGACTCAAAGTGCTGACTTAACTCTTGGGGCAATCAGTAACTTGATTCAGCAGAAAGAATTATCTGTTACTGAGGTTGTTAATAATTATCTGGATCGAATTAAACAATTTGAGTCTACTTTGAAGGCATGGGTATCGGTTGATGAAGAAAATGCTTTAGCCAAAGCCAGTGTTTTGGATAAAGCAGTAAGAGGCGATAATAATCGAAGCTTGTTACACGGAATACCATTTGGTGTAAAGGATATTTTCTGGGTCAAAGACTCTGTAACGTCTGCTGGGTCTCCTATCTATCGTGATTTTGTACCAAGGCAACATGCTACGGTTGTCGGCAACCTTTTATCGGCTGGTGCGGTTTTCCTTGGGAAGACAGTTACTACAGAATTTGCAACAGGAGATCCACCTCAGACAGTAAATCCATGGAATCCGTTACATACTCCTGGGGGATCTAGTAGTGGATCGGCTGTAGCTGTTTCCACTGGGATGTGTTCCTTTGCTTTGGGTTCTCAGACAAGTGGATCAGTATTGCGTCCAGCTTCGTATAACGGAATTGTAGGGTTTAAACCCACTTTTGGTCTGCTTAGTAAATTTGGGATGTTTTCAGCATCATGGTCTATGGATACTGTCGGCGTGTTGTGCCGATCAGTACAAGATTCGTCCTATGCTTTTCATTACATGGCTAGCCATGACCAAAGAGATCCTAGTAGCAGCGCTAAACACGTCACTTTGGCCGGTAAAGACATAACTGCACCTGATAACTTGCGCCCTCGCCTCGGCGTTGTCAAAGGTATGTTTAAGGATGCTTCTGACCACATAGCTTGGGCTAATTTCGAGTCAGTAGTTCAAAAGGCTGCAAAGAATGGGGCTACAGTTATTGAATTTGATCCTTCGGATATCTTTGAACGAGCGAGAATGGCCCAATACATTATCCAAAGATCTGAGTTTGCTTCTTATCAAGAAGAAAACTATAACAAATGGCCCCATCTTTATAGTCCTGTTAGTAGAAGTTGGGTTGAACACGGCAAGGTATTTACCGGTGTTGATTACATTAATGCTCAGCGTATCAGGAGTTTGTTTATCGAAGAGATGAGAAGTTTTTTCTCTCAGGTCGATGTACTTTTGACTCCGTCTACCCCAGCTGCTGCTCCGAAGGATCTCTCGAAGACGGGCAATCCACTGTTTCAGGGTCTTTGGACCTTGAGTGGAGCTCCAGCTATCAGTATCCCTTCAGGGTTATCCGACCAAGGTATGCCTTTGGGTTTACAAATACTAGGTAATTGGTATGATGAAAATCAGTTGTTAGTGATAGCAAGATGGTTCGAAGAGTTATTGAATCTTCATTTAATTCCTCCACTAGTAGTACGTAAAACAAACGAAGGAGCCTAACTTGAAATTTGGAGTTTTCTTATTTGCTGTTAGCAGTGATCCTGTCGATGACGGTGATGTTATTCGTAAATCTATTGAAGAGGCAGTGCTTGCAGAAAAGTTAGGTTTCAGTGCTGTGTGGTTATCTGAGCATCATTTTGATGGTGCTACTGCCTACGCAGATCCAATAGTGTTTGGATCTGCAATAGCTGCCAGAACTAGTACCATCGACATTGGGTTTGCAGTACTAGAAATGGCTTTGCATCATCCTATTCGGCTTGCAGTACAAACAGCCTTACTTGATCAAGTGAGTCAAGGCCGCCTAATTGTCGGCACTGGACGAGGCTCTGCATACAATGAGTTTGAGTATAGAGGTTTTGGTTTAACTCTAGAGCAGGGAAGAATGATGTTAACAGAGTCAGAGGAACTTTTAATTAAGGCGTGGACTCAGAGACCGCTTGTCCATAATGGCAATTATTGGAACGTGTCTTTTCCTGAATTGCGACCCAGACCTTATCAGCTGCCTCATCCACCTTTGGTACGTGCATGTATAGGGAAAGAATCCATGATGGCTATGGCTAGGATCGGTCGTCCCGTCCTCTACGGAGTTCAGAGTACAGAAGCTATTGCTGATCGGCTGAAACTCTATAGAGAAACCATGGAAAACGAGAACTTTGCAACTGAGGATATCGAATATGCATTAGACAACTCATGGGTTCAAAAAAGTCTCATGGTTGCGGATACGACCGAGTATGCGATAGACATTGCTGCACAAGGTTTTCGCCGTGAGCGGGCCCATATACGAGAAGGAAGAGAAAAATATAACCCACAGGGCAACAAAGGTGGTGTTCAGTTAGCTAAGCCTCCCTCGGAAGGAGAACAACTTGCTAATGCTTTTGTTGTTGGTGATGTAAAAAGCGTAACTGAGCAGCTTGTAGCTCTACAAAAAGCGGGTGTCCGAAACATCCTGTTTAAAGTTGATACTGGGGGCATGGATTTTGAAGATGTCAGCAGATCAATGCACCTCTTTAGTCGAGAGGTAGCTCCACTGTTTGCTGAGTCCTCGCTAAGCTCATCATAATGTATAGAGGTTAGGGCTTATTCGCCCCAAACCTCTATAAACAGTCTAAGGAAGTTCTCTCCTAGAATTTTCTTAATATCCACTTCGGAATAGCCTCGGTCAGCCAGTCCTCTTGCAATATTTATGATGTCAGTGGCAGATTCCAAATTTTTAACTTTAGAAAAAGGGAAATTGTTCAGAGATGCTTTTTCTTTCTCTTCCTTGCTTCTAGTATGAGTACCTTGGATTTTTTCTAGCCAGTCAAAGAATTCCTTTGTGTGACCGTATGTGAAATCAATTCCCAAACCTACGTGATCAATGCCAACCTTTTCAATGAGCACTTCGAGTGAATCTAGGTAGTTGTCCAGTGTGCAGTGATTCTGGCATGGAAGAAATAAGGGAAATGCGTTAGTTCCAACAACACCTCCTTTTTCAGCTACCAATTTAAGAGCAGTGTCAGGGTGATTTCTAGGATGTTGGTAATGACTTCTAGCTCCCGCATGTGTGAACGCAACAGGTTGATCAGATTGTTCTATTGTATCTATTACTGTTTGGTCTCCGACATGAGAAAGGTCAATAAGTATCTTAAGCCGATTCATTTCCTTTACTGCCTCTCGCCCAAAAAAACTCAGTCCGCCATCGCGCGCTTCATAACAGCCCGTACCTAGCAGGTTTCGTTCGTTATAGGTTAGCTGCATGATCCGGACGCCCAGTGTATGGAACAGTTCTAGTCTCGCAAGTTCATTTTCTATGGGGGTCGAGTTTTGCCATCCCAGTATGATTCCACTGCGGTTTTCTTTTTTTGCTTTTCTAATATCTGTTGCTGATCTAATGGGGATAATATGCTGGGAGTGCGTACGAAATCGATCAGGCCACTTGGTTATGCCTGCTATTTCCTGCAAAAAGTTCTCGTATACCGCGATTGTTGCATTAATCGCAGTTACTCCTCCTTCATGAAGGTTTTGGAATACTCCAGGGTCATCCCAGTTGCTGGGATTGCATGCGTCAATGACAATTGCTTCACTAAAGAGTTTATCTATATCCATGTCTACAAACCTCCAGTACTCTGCTCAAAAGAGTTTCAATGTTATAGATCTTAGCACTATAGTGCAAGGCGATTAGGGCTAAAGGGACTTATATCGTACGCACTTGATTTATTCATAATGATTTCGGACAGGTACTTTCCTGTCGCTGGACTCAAAAGGATTCCCTCCGGCCCGTGACCCGCAGCGATATACAGGTTGTCCCAGCTAGGAAGTTGCCCAATAAATGGGTAATTATCTTCAGATAAAGGTCGCAAACAAGCACTGGAACTCATGACTGAAACCTCTTGGGATAAAGGTGACATATAGAGTGCGTTTTTGATAATTTGTTCTTGGCCCTGCTGGGTGGTGTTGTTCGAGAATCCTGCGTCTTCCCATGTAGTCCCTGCAAACAGTCTCCCTGACAACTTGGGTAAAATGTATGAGTCATTATGAATTAAAGCGTACTCTGGATGTTTATGTGGAGAGTCGAGATATAGAATTTGTCCCCTTTGCGGTTTCACAGGAATATGAAAGCCTATCCATGGCTTTAAAAAGTGAGACCACGGACCCATTGCTAACACAACACTATCAGCTGACAGTTCCCTCCCATCATGCAAACACACCCCAGTAATGCTGGATCCCGCTGTTGTTATATTCGTTACCTCTGCAGATATTATCTTGGCTCCATGATATTCGGACGCTTGTGCTATAGCCATTGTTAGAGGGTAGGCGTCCACTTGTGGTTCTATGGTGGAAAGAATTGCAGATTGAACATTACGTCCGATCCAGCTGGACATTTGCTGTGCAGTTTTTCCGGATAACCACTCAACAGATAGACCGTCTTTACTGCGGTCTGCATACCATTTGCTTAGAGACTGTTCGTCTGTCTCTGAGAAGGCCAGACGAAGAAACGGTATGACGCCGTAGTGATAGTCGATATTAGTGTACTCGGGAAGTTCCTTGTGGAGGTCAGCATGGAGCCGAAGATTCTCTCCTGAAAAGTCAGCCAATGTTTTATCTACCGGGGCCCAGTAAGGAGTAAGTAAACCAGCTGCTCCTCCTGAAGCCTGACTTCCTACAGCATCTCTTTCGACGATAGTAACACTGACCTTGGCCTTTGCCAGATAAAAAGCAGTCATACATCCGATTATGCCACCGCCTACGATGATTACGTGTTGGTCATTTAACATGTAGACTTTTCCGATCTGGTAAATGCTACGGCTTGTTGATCAACAAACAAGTTGATCAACTTTTAATTAGTTCTCGTATTTTGGAGATAATTACATCTGCTTTTTTCAGATCAAGTTGGATGCTGCCGATATTGGAATGCCTAATTTTGCTTTTTAATTCCTTAATTAGTGCCATGTCTTTTGAGCTTGTACGGTTGAGCATAATAATTGCATCAGTGAGGATGCCTTTAAGTGAATCACGACCAGCTTCTTGTTCTGAAGACTCATCCATGTCCGAAGCAGGTATCCTTCGTTGTAATTCAGTTAACAGCTCCACTTTGACGGAGCTTATTTCCATTAACTGTTCCAATAGGTCTAAAACTGCTTTATCTGTTAGTGAAGTGGAATTATTCGCTGTCATCAATATTGCTTTTTAATGTTTTGGCATTGAAGATTAAGGTGTGATTCAAGTTGACTGGCATAAGTTATAAACAGCATAACAAATGTTCCGCCATTCGTCATTGATCACAACTTGCCTCAATGGATTAATGACTGGTTCTACTAAGTTTGTAATTAGTTTTCCTGTCTTACATCGTAAAATCAGGTAAACTAGAAGACAGGAAAACTCCAGCTATTACAGAGGTTACTCCATGGATAGCTAGATTTCCGAAAGCCTGTCACTTTTTAGATCGAAAGGAATCTTGGTGGTTTCGAATCAACAGCCAAAGATCTTTTACGGATGGTGGATGGTAATTACATCTGTGGTTATCAGTTTTCCATGCGCACTTATTTTTGGAGGATTTAGTGCACTTATTGATCCCATACAGGTAACCTTTGCAGCTACAACAACTATGGCAGTTATAGCTTTTACACTGTTGAGGGCAGAATCTGGATTTGCGGTCCCTTTGGCAGGATTCCTCGTTGATACTTACGGTTCAAGGGTCATAATCTTAGTCGGAGGTATCCTAATAGGAATAGGTTCAGTTATTGCAGGTCTGGCTCCCTCTTTGGTGGTCTTTTACATAGGTTTTATTGTTTTGTCGGCAGGATTCAGTTTTGGTAATCCTGTGATCATGTCAATAGCGGTGGCACCTTGGTTTAGAAAGTATAGAGGTAGAGCATTTGCCATAACGACTTGTGGCGTACCTATTTGGTCTATATGTATTCCACTGCTGGTTGTTGCAATCGATGCACTTGGGTGGCGAACTGCATTGATTGGTTTAGGGATAGCATCCATGGTTATGATGATTCCTGGTAGCTTGGTGTTCCGACGGCACCCGAGAGACTTTGGCCTATATCCTGATGGTGCTATTTCTGAACCAACTCAATCATCATCAATTTCTACCAGGGCAACTATTACAGTGAAAGAAGTAATCCGATTTTCTGGTTTTTGGTGGCTGTCAGCGTGCTATGCATGTTTTGCATTTGTCCATACAGGGTTAGCTGCTCAGTGGATCCCTCTGGTACAAGACCTTGCTGGCGTTGGGCGGCAAGGCGCGGCAATGATAGCAACAATGATTCCCGTTGTCAGTCTCTTCGGGCGCCTAGGCATAGGGATTGCCTCTGATTATATTAGTGCCCGTTATGTTTTTGGTTTTTCTTTGTTCCTAATGTGCTTGGGTCTTAGCTCTTTGGCCTTTGTACACAGCCTAGCTGGTGCAATTGGATTGGTTGTTCTTTACGGAGTCGGTTATGGAGGATTCGCACCCCTGAGATATTCACTTCAGGGATGGATGTTTGGTCCCAACAAGTTTGGACGTATTCAAGGAATGTTAAGACTTGTTGATACATTTATCGGAATACCAGCACCGATACTCTTGGCTTTCTTGAAAGATGTTCGAGGGGATTATGTTGTCTCCATATATATTTGTGTAATCTTAGTAGCTATGACGATTCCTGTGGCGATTCGATTGCAACGTGCCCCATCAAGTGATGAGTTCAACACGGAGCCCGTTAAAGACGTCCGTGGGTAGGCAAAAAATAGTTTAGTGGTCACTACTTGCCTTGAGGTTGGTGACTAGCCCTCAAAAATAGGGGAGTCTTCTAGGTAATCCAGTTTCCTCGAAGCGTTAAATCGTGCTGGGGAAAAGGCTTCATAGTTGAATAGTTGTTGATTGCCTGATCCCAAGATAAAATCGTGAATCATTTTAGCTGTAATGAAAGAAAGATGAACACCTCGTGCAGTATGCCCAGTAGCCAGATACAATCCTTCCCAGGTAGGGATGCTACCAATAAGCGGTTTTCGGTCAGGAGTCGCTGGACGCGATCCAGCCAACTGCTGAACTACTTGGGCATTCTCTAAACAAGGCATGACCATAACGGCTCTTTGTAAAAGATCCAAACGAGCTTCTTCCGAAGGGCTGTAATTTATCGCAGAGGACGGTTTTCCGCTTTGATCATCATCGTCTCTTCCTCCAGTACTACCAATACTCCATAAACCGTCTTTTCTCGTTATGATATGTCCCCCTTTTGGAGATCCCAGAAATAAAGGCAAGGGCTTTCCGTTCATTTTAAGGATGAGCCGTTCACCTTTTAAGGGTTCAACAAAAATTGGATATTTAATTTGATCGCTGAAGAGGTTAGACCACGAGCCCGTTGCAAGAATAATAGATTCACATTCAATTTCCCCATTAGGAACTTCAATACCGGTCACTTTTTTTTTATGATGCTTGATTTTAGTTGCTCGTCTGAATTTGATCGTAGCACCATTTTGTTCACTGGCTTTAGCTAAGGCCAGTGTAAGCCTATAGCTATCAATTTGGAGCGCGTCAGGCTCTAGCATTCCTCCAATAACCTTTTTTGTGATACGTGGTTCCATTTGGTGGCACTGGGTAGCGCTAAGCCATCTGATAGGCAAGTATCGAGATTGCCAAGTTCCCATGGACTGGATCATATCTTTATCTTCCTGATCAAGAGCGAGGCGGATTGCTTGTTTGTGCTGGAATAGCGTTTCTATAGATGTTTCGTGTTCCAGGGCAGGTACCATTGTTTTACAAATCGAGTGAGATGCTAATGCCATCTCAAAACTTGGTCCATCACTAAAGTCACTGCCCAGAAGAGTGAAAAGGCCTGTAGCATGAGCTGAAGAGCCACTACCTATTGAATCTTGTTCTAGGATAGTAACCTGAAGCCCTGCTTTACTAAGCAGGTACGCAATGGCACAACCAACGGCTCCTGCTCCTACTATTACTATGTCGCACCGTTCATTTTTCATGAGGCTTTAGTTGTTTTCTGAATTGGTGTGGATGAAAATAGATCGAAAGGCTTAACTTACTGGGTTGAGTTCCCAGTAGATACGTTCAGGATTCATTGGCAATGAGCGAATTCGTTTGCCTGTAGCATTATAAATTGCATTGGCTAAGGCAGCTGCAGGAGGGATAATTGGAACTTGCCCGGCTCCACGGATACCGAAAGGATTTTCAGCAGATGCGATCTCAACTATATGAATATCGATAAAAGGAACATCGAGAGAAGTCATCATTCGATAGTCTAGAAGATTCGAGTTTTGGAGAGCTCCGTGTTTGTCAAAGATGTATTCTTCAGATAGAGCCCAGCCAATACCTTGAAGGGCACCCCCTTGGACTTGCCCTTCAAATTGACTTGGATTTACAGCGAATCCAGCGTCTTGAAATGCTGTGTATTGGAGAATGGATACTTTTCCTGTTTCAGAATCTACTTCAACATCTACTACATGACCCCCCGCTATAGGTGCTGGATTTCCTTCTGCTGAAGAACTCGCGTATGAAAATACGGGTTTCCCTACATGGAAGCTAAATGCCACTAATTCTGCCAAGGACAAGTGATTTGCAGCACTAGACTGGTCGTAGTAGTAGTTGCGGTCTGAAACAATTTGATTCCGTTGAACCTGTAGTTTTAGGGCTGCTAAGTCAAGTAATTGATTTTTGATATTAGCGCATGCAGTTTGAATGGCACGACTCATATTAAAGGTAATTTTATCTCCATTGCTCGCGTCGCTGAACGGTATTGAGTCAGTATCTCCAGTTAAAACCCTGACTTCAGATGCCTCGATTCCTAGTTCTTCTGCTAGAATTTGGCTCATGCTGGTTCTTGTAGCTGAAAGATCAACTGTTCCCATGACAAGAGTAGCAGACGCGTCCGCATTAAGCCGGATATGACAAGTGGTTGTTGCGGGACTTGCTGCCCAAAGGCCCATAGCTAATCCTCGCCCTCTGTTTTTCCCAGATAACTTGTTTTTCCAACACGGATGTTGCTGGATAATTTGAAGAGTTTCGGATAAACCCATTTTGGTTAAAATGGCACCCGTTGGCATGGGATCTCCTTCTTGGGAACTGTTCCTTAGTCGGAAGTCTATTGGATCCATGCCCAGTTCTTCAGCTAGTTCATCTATAACGGATTCTACTGCAAAGCCAGTGGATGTTCCTCCTGGGGCTCTGTAATCTGCTACTCGAGGCTTATTGGTTACGACGTCAAAAGCGTCTATTCTTAAATTAGGTGTTTTGTACAGGGCATAGAGCCTTCTGATTGATGGGAATAAGGGAGCACCTGGAAAGGCTCCAGCATCATAAATCAACCGTGCTTCCACAGCTGTGATAATGCCATCTTTAGTTGATCCTACCTTTACGTTCATCACGGTAGCACTACCTGGTCCAGTTGAAGTTAGCACCTCATCTCTCGATAAGGTAAGCTGCACCGGACGACCACTCTTCTTTGAAAGTAGTACGCAGAGAGGAGCGATTCGAGCATCTATTTTCCCCCCAAATGCACCACCTACCTCTGTAGGGATGACCCGGATTTTGCTTTCAGGAACATCAAGCAGTACAGCTAGTTCATTGCGAAAAGGGAAAATACCTTGTGTGTTTGCCCATACAATGATTGTACCGTCTGGGCGGACATCTGCAGTTTCACTGTCAGGTTCTATATATCCTTGGTGAACAGTTTGGGTACGGTAGCTTCGTTCAACAACTACTTCGGCTCGGTTGAATCCTTCTCGGGTATCTCCTCGAACAAACTGCATATGGCGCGCTATATTGCTAGGGGATTTTGACGCTGGATCTGATTGTGCACACCCATAGACTTCGACGACTGTTGTGACGTCTTCATGCAGTATTGGGGCAGAAGTTAGCATACTTTCTTCTGGATCGAGGACTATTTCCAAGGGTTCATATTCTACTTCTATTGCACTGATTGCCTGTTGTGCTATGTCTGCTGTGTCTGCTGCGACGGCAGCAACAGGATGCCCGTGAAATAGGACTTTGTCTCTAGCAAGAATAGTTTTGCTCCAATGATAAAGATTTGCTGGAGGAATACCAGAAGGTGCCTTGGCGCCTGGTTTCAGTTGGGGGAAATCCTTCCCTGTGATTATTGCTCTCACTCCTGGGATAGATTCAGCTTTACTGGTATCTATTTTCTTGATGTAGGCATGTGCAACAGGGCTGCGTAAAATTTTACCAAGAAGCATTCCAGGTTCATTGATATCAGCAGCAAATCTAGCCTTTCCAGTGATTTTTTCCAATCCGTCCACTTTGCCTAAACGCTGTCCTATGGATTGATGGGATGATGTAGTTTTGGTCATAAGAATACCTCCGCAGTAGTATACTATGAATTAGCCTCTATCGAAATTGCATCAACGGTCATGTGATGGTAATATCTTGTTCCTAGTTGATAGCTTATTTATTATTGGGCGGTCTGCTGTGGCAGTAGAGAAACAACAAGGTGGTCTAAAGGGCGATTTCGGTTCTAATTTGGGCTACTTAACAGAATTATACGAGCTTTACCTTAAGAACCCTTCTGATGTTAGCTCAGAGATGCAGGAGTTCTTTGGTCGAGAGCCGTTCAGTTTTACCTCAAATGGAGCTTCTGCCTCCATGTCCGGCTATCAAGATGACGGCACTATTCAAAAGGTTATTAAACTAGTCAATAATATTCGAGATAAGGGTCATTTACGTGTCCAGTTGGATCCCTTGGGCAGGAAGAACTTACGGGACACGGATTTGAGCCTCTCCGCATTTGGTTTGTCTGAACAGGATGTTAAATCTATTCCAGTCAGTTCCATTACTTGGGGTAGAGATTTGACTGGCATGCCTAAGACAGCGTTTGAATATATAGAGCAACTGCGCAGAACATATTCTGGCCCGGTGGCTTATGAGTTTGCCCATTTAGCATCTGATGACGAAAGGGAATGGCTCTCTCGAGCCGTAGAAACTGATGTCTACAAGCCAGGAATTGATGTGACTGTTGGCGGGACTCTCTTGAAAAGGTTGTTGCAAGTTGAGGGATTTGAACAGTATCTTCACCGACAGTTCCCTGGACAGAAATGGTTTTCACTTGAAGGAAATGATGCCTTGATCCCGTTTTTGGATTCCATTGTGCAGAACAGTGTTCAATCGGCAATTTCACAGTTGGTCATCGGTATGGCGCATAGGGGCAGGTTAAATGTTTTAGCACATATACTGGGGAAACCGTACAATATTATCCTTGACGAATTCGAAGGAGGTAAAAGTGATGTACCCAAGCAAGAATCTGCTCATGGATGGATGCGAGATGTCAAATATCATCTAGGAGCATCACGCGAGTATACCGATAATCAAGGAAAGTCTTTAACAATAGAATTGCTTCCTAATGCAAGTCATTTGGAACTCGTGAATCCTGTAGCTTCTGGAGCAACAAAGGCTCTACAGAGACAAGGCAAAGATGACACTAGCGATGCGATAGGCGTGTTGATTCATGGGGATGCAGGGTTTGCAGGCGAAGGGATTGTTGCTGAGACCCTTAATATTGCAAAGCTTTCAGGCTATTCCACAGGTGGATCCATCCATATTATTCTGAACAATCAGATAGGCTTTACCACTGATCCTCAAGACACTTTTGGTACTTGTTACACTTCTGATTTAGCAAAAGGATTTGATCTTCCGATTATTCACGTTAATTCAGATGATTTGGAGTCATGCCTTAGTGTTGCAGAACTGGCATTTGCTTATCGGCAAAAATTTGGAAAAGATGTAGTGGTCGACCTGGTTGGCTATCGTCGGTACGGTCACAATGAAGGTGATGAACCCTCATTTACTCAACCGTCGATGTATGACCTTATTAGTAGTCATCCGACAGTAGCGACTCAGTGGTCCCAGAAATTAATTAAAGCCGGAGAAATTACGCCTGAGGATGTCGAAGGAATGATGCAGGTTATTTCTAATCAGCTTGAAGAAGCAAGGATGAATCCCCAAGTTGATTCTAAGCCTGCGAGTGGAATGCCTAACAAGCGCAGATTGGCAGAAACAGAAAGCCTGTCGCATTCCCCTGATTTTGATTCATTAACCTTGTATGATCGGGCTTTACACAAGTTACCTGAGAACTTTGAGCTCCACTCTAAGCTTAAACGTCAATTTATAAAACGAGCTCAATCCTTAGGAAAAGGTCTTGCACTTGATTGGGCCCATGCCGAAGCTTTAGCATTTGCTTCGATTCTTGATGCAGGTATTTCAGTGCGTTTAACAGGGCAAGATAGTGAGCGAGGTACATTTAGCCATCGTCACTCAGTGTTGCATGACATTACCAATGATGAAAAATACACCCCGTTAGAAAATATTATTGATCCGCAAAAAGCTTCATTCTCGGTTTTGAATAGCCCCCTATCCGAGGAAGCTGCATTAGGGTTCGAGTACGGATATAGTGTGTACTCGTCAGATACTCTGGTGCTATGGGAGGCACAATTTGGAGATTTTATTAACAACGCTCAGGCTGTTGTAGACGAACTTATAGTTTCAGCACAGGCCAAGTGGGGACAAAATTCAGGCCTAGTTTTGCTGCTGCCGCATGGATACGAAGGTATGGGTCCAAATCACTCAAGTGCCCATCTAGAGAGGTTTTTACAGCTAGCATCCTCTGATAATATTCAAGTAATTAACTGCACTACTTCAGCTCAGTATTTTTATATGCTTAGAAGGCATGCCCTTTCCTTGAGCCAAGATCCTAAGCCACTGATTGTTCTAACCCCTAAGAGTTTGCTACGGCACCCTCAGGCAGGTTCATCAGTGAGTGACTTTCTAGATGGCAGCTTTCAAGAAGTCATAGATGATGCCCGTTTTTCGAAGGATAGGACACAGGTTCGCAAGTTGGTGTTATGTTCGGGGAAAGTGTATGTTGATCTCATCACCAGCCAATATTATCCAGAGGCTAAAGATGTAGCAATAATTCGAGTGGAGCAGTTATATCCTTTCCCTGAAAAGCAATTACAATCTGTACTGTCACGTTATAAGCATGTTAGTCAAATCGCTTGGTTGCAAGAAGAACCAGAGAATCGGGGTGCTTGGAATTTCATAGATTCACGACTTAAGAAAATGTTGAAATCTGAGGAGCTGATTTATATAGGTAGACAGGATTTTCCTAGTCAGGCTGAAGGCTCCTCTTTACTACATAAAACAGAACAAGATAGGATTATTAAAACTGCTTTAAGTAAGATTGGCGAAAAGATAAAAAGCTAATCAAGCAAAGCGGGGAGTAGAATTAATGGAAATTTTGGTCCCAGAAATGGGAGAATCAATTGTGGAAGCGACCGTTGGCCAGTGGTTTAAACGCGTAGGAGAATCTGTGATTGAGGGTGAGCCTCTCGTTGAGTTGGAAACTGACAAGGTGAATGTGGAAGTTCCAGCATCGAGTAATGGTGTTTTGGAGAAAATTGTTTGTGCTGAAGGTGATGTTGTTAGTGTTAGCGACATTCTTGGAATCGTTCAGGCAGGTGCGAGCGTGAAAAGCGTGCCGGCGCCCGAACCGTCAGATTTGGTGGATAATAGCGAGTCTTTTAGTTCCCCAGAGGCAGAAACTATAGAAAACAGTACAGGAGTGGAAAGTGGGCTTATTGAGGATGCCGCTGATCTGAAGATCAGCCCAGTTGCGAAGAGGTTAGCTGATAATAGAGGTGTAGATCTCTCGAAGATTGAAGGAACAGGCATCGGTGGCCGCATTGTAAAAGATGATATTGAAAATTACCTTTTGCGCGAAAATAGTGCTACTCCCAGTGCAGAAGCCTTGCCGACCCCTGTCTCGAGCAACGAAACCCAATCCACTGCTGCTCCGAAAAAGGCCGCACATGTAGTCGATGGAGAAGATCAGATTGTCAGGCTATCTCGTCGTAGGTTGACTATGGCTGAGCGATTATCTGAAGTGCATCATACGGCTGTTATGACAACTACATATAATGAAATTGACATGACTTTGACCATGGATATCCGTAAGAGACGAAAAGAAAGTTTTCAAGAGCAATATGGGGTAAATCTAGGATTTATGTCATTTTTTGTGAAAGCTGTTATAGGAGGATTAGTTGCCTATCCTATTATCAATGCAGAATTGCAGGAACAGCAGTTAATTTACCGAGGCAACTATCATATAGGGATCGCGGTTGGTTCCGAAGACGGTTTGGTTGTACCTGTATTGAAACGCGCTAATACAATGACTTTTTCAGAGATAGAGCTAGGGATTAGAGCCATGGCTGAAAAGGTCAAAACTAAAAAACTGAGCCTTGATGAGCTACAGGGCGGGACTTTTACTATCACTAACGGCGGAGTTTTTGGATCTCTGATGTCTACACCTATTTTGAACTATCCTCAGGTAGGTATCCTAGGGATGCATAGCATCGTTCAACGGCCTATTGCAATTGATGGGAAAGTTGAAATCCGACCTATGATGTATGTCGCACTGACATATGACCATCGTGTAGTAGAAGGAAGGGAAGCAGTTGGATTTCTAAAGAGAGTCAAGGAATTGATCGAAGATCCTGGTCGACTATTGATCGAAAGTTAGTTATCAATCAGCTCGTTTGGATCAACTCACTATCTCATCAGCATCAACACTAAGTGATACAAATGGAGAATCAGAACAGAGTTCTTGCGGTAGAAACTGAACAAGATGTAGCAAGCATCACCCTAAGGTCGCTTCCAGAAGGTCACAATGCGAGTGCCAGTATTTTTGAAGCTTTTTCTGATGCTGGAATAAGTGTCGATACAATACTCAAAAATATACCTATTGATGGCTCGTGGGATCTTACAGTGACTGTTGATAGAAGAGATTATGGCATGGCTTTGCAGGTCGCTCAGGCGGTAGTCGAAACCTTGGGGGATGGTAGTATTGATTCCAGTAAAGCCTTAGCAAAAGTAAGCATTGTTGGGACTGGTATGCAGAATGCGCCGGGCTATGCGGCTAGAATGTTTCAGGCACTCGCAGATGCGGGCATTAATATCCATCTCATTACCACATCAGAAATTCGGATAACATGTATCATAGCGGAACATCAGATGGAGCACGCAGTTCGATCATTGAATGATGTTTTTGCCATAAACAGGTGATAGTGTGCACTTATTACTCACTGGTGAAATTACAACTAGTTAGGATATAAGGAGCCCCGCTAAGTTTGACTTCCGATAAATCTGGATATAGGCTGAGCCAGCTAGATATGTGGTGAAATCCTGCGTCTATTTATGGGGAATTAGTTTGTTTGAAGTCAAGATGACAATCGATTTGTCTAAGTCTAAGGCATACTATGAAGAAGCGTGTCGTTACGCCCCAGGTGGTTCTCCTGATGGAAAAGGATGGGGACCTGAGCAATTTTATGTTGCTGAGGCTCACGGGAGTCAGATCCAAGACATTGATGGTAACCGATACATTGATTATCACGCAGGAGCCGGTCCTATCATCTTGGGCCATTCTGACCAGGAGGTTAACCGAGCAGTTCTAGATACTATTCATGATACAGGAGTGCAATTTGCTCAACCGCATCGGTTGGAAGTTGAACTAACAAAGAAACTGCAAGAATTAATTCCTGGAGCCGATAAGAGTGCCCTTTGTAATGCGGGGACTGATGCTCTTCAGTTGGCGGTACGCTTGGCTCGTACCCATACAGGTCGATCCAAGGTTGTTAAATTCGAAGGAGCATATCATGGTTGGTCCGATGGTCTTGCAATTAGTACCAATCCAGACCCGGATGTTGCTGGAACGATGTCTGATCTGCAAGCAGTTCCTGATACCTCAGGAACGCTACCGTCCATTTTACAAGATACAATTGTCATACCCTATAATGACTTGGATATTGCCAGTGAGCGCCTCGAAAAAGAAAAACACAACATTGCGTGCGTTATTGTTGAGCCTATTATTCACGGACACGGCATCTTGCCAAAAGATGGATTTTTACAAGGTTTAAGTGAGTTATGCAGGTCGTGTAATATTCCATTCGTACTTGATGAAATAATAACTGGCTTTCGGCATGATCTCGGGGGCCTTCAAAGAAAATGGAATATTGATGTGGATTTGGCTGTGTATGGCAAGGCAATGGCTAATGGCTATGTGGTGTCTGCAATTACTGGAAAAAATAATTTAATGGATCATTTGACTCCTGGCCCTGCATTCTTGTCTGGAACCTATAACGGTAATCCTGTTTCCGCAGCAGCTTCCTTGAAAACAATAGAAGTGTTAGAACGTCCAGGTTTTTATGACCGTCTCTATGCAAAGGGTGCATTTATTCGAGAAGAAATCAATAGAATAATCAATGAGTTAGGTATAGATGCTGTAGCTTACGGATATGGCTCGGTCTGGGCGCTTTACTTTGACAAGATTATCCCCAGTAATTATAGAGATATCATCCGATTTCTTAGAGATGGTGGAAAGGAAAAGTATACTTCCTATTTTCGCTTTATGTTAAACAATGGGATATTTATCCCTCCCGGTAGGGTAGCTCGCAACTATATATATGCAGCGCATTCTGATGATGATCTACAGAAGACGGTCGATGTCACTGCCAGATTCCTGAGGGAATTTCAATCTTCTTTGCGCTAACGGATTGTCCTAACCAAAATACCGCTTAAATACCTCTAATGTTTCTATATGGCGATCTATAGAGCTTAGACCGAGTTTCATAGTGATAGCTGATACATGGGTGGCACCAAGTTCTTGCCATGCCTCCACTTGATATTTCCACTCATCTGGCTTGTTGATGTCTATCGTGACACGTCCTTCAATCCCAATCTCATTCCAATCTCTGCCAGCCTGTAAACAGTATTCTTTGAGAGTAGCTATAGCCTGAGCAGTGGTGTCGCGACTATCCTTATCCCGGGGGGTATATTGAGGAAACCAACCATTGCCAATTTTCGCTGTGCGCCTTAACACTTTATCAGCATTTCCGCCAAACCATATTGGGATAGGTTTTTGGACGGGTAATGGTCTTAGACCTGCATGGTGGATTCGATGCCATCGGCCAGTATAGTCGATAGATTCACTAGTCCAAAGAGCTCTAAGAACTTCAATTTGTTCCTCACTGCGGATGCCGCGATCATGGAAATTTTCTCCAAGGGCTTCATATTCGACGGCATTCCATCCGGTGCCAATCCCTAGTCTTAATCGACCTCCAGTAAGGATATCAACTTGTGCCGCCTGTTTTGCCACTAGGGCTGTTTGCCGCTGACCCAAAATGATGATATTGGTGGTCAGTTCCAGGTGCTTAGTGAATGCTGCAAGGTATCCAAATAAGACAAACGGTTCATGGAAAGTATCCTCCAAACTGTATTTACCTACGTACTGACTGTGGACATTATGATCAGCGCCCAGAACGTGATCGTATATCAGCAAACTCTCAAAACCTAATGTTTCAACTGACTGAACATAATATTTGATTACTTGAGGATCTGCGCCAATCTCTGTTTGAGGAAATACTGCTCCTAGTTTCATAGTGGGTCTCCTTTCCTATGTGTTAGCTACTTAGATTACGTGGCTATAGTATAGCAGTGGAGATCAGGATAGGATGTCTATCATTAAACAGTCAGTAAATACTTCCGGCAGACTTGTTTTAGGGTAGAAACATAGGTTCTGAGATTGACATCTGGGTCAACAGCACCCTGAAGCCGAATTCCTTCGTAGGCGGCTTGCAAGAGTCGGGCAAATCCAGTCGCATCTGCCTCTGGATTGATCGACCGTTGCTGCTTTCCTTGCTCAACAATGGATTCAATGCCTGAACGGAAAGAACTGATGACAGGAAGCATGATTGTTGCTATTCGAGGGCTTCGAAGTGCTTCTGCCCATAGCTGAATAGCAAAGCGGGTATTAATTAGTGCGTTTGATTCGGTTAGTGCACCAAAAAAGCGGTCAATCAGTCTTTCAATGTTGTTAATTGCAGTGCTATCTGGATTAATACTATCGAAAAGGCTTGATATCGTTTTCTGGGCATCTGAACAACTTACTTCAATAATCGCATCCTTGCTAGCAAAATATCTATAAATAGCTCCCGGACTAAGTTCTGCTTCCTTGCATATATCAAGCATTGTTGACTCATGGAATCCTCGGCGCGCAAAACATGCTACTGCGGCATCAAGTATTTGTTGCCTTCGTGCATGCAAGTAGAAAGTAGTGACTTTAGGCATAGATCACCATATAATTGATAATATAATAATAAAAAACGATCATTCGTTTTTATGAACGACTATTCATTTTATTTAGTACAGAGGAAAATTGCAAGCAGATCCTCTTCAGTCTGGAGTTCGTGCTATTCCAGCGGGCTGAATTAGTATTAAGTAATGTATGTTCCTTGCATGGATTGGTTAGAATAGATAGTAGAAATGGCTAGGATTAAAAGGAAAAACTTTATATCTTCTCTGTGTTGGGTGCTCATTACCCTTATCTTCATATTGGGTTGTACCAACGGTGATGAAAATATGCCTGAAGGTCAGGTGTCATCGTCTGACTGGATAAGGGTTACTGATGAGACTACATTCTCAATCTTGTCCCCTGTAGGCTGGCAAACCGCGGTCGGGCGCGGAGCGTTACTTGAAGGATTTATTACTCAGGACTATCTTGATCAATTATGGGAAACAAAGTCGACTCTTCTTTTTGTGGCATTTGATTTGGAGAGCGAATCTAATGTCCAAGTAATGGCAGATTTATCTGGCTTATTTGTAGAGGTGCCTGAACCAATTGATGCTGCTTCTTATATTGAAGTTCAAATGCGAGATCTCATAAACGGTCTTGGGATATCTGATACCGCCGTACAACAATCAACTGTGAGCATTGACGGTATTCAGGGCTCTTCTCTTGACATAGCTCTTGAAGAAGCTAGATTGAAAGTTGTGTTGCTTTTAGGTGAAGAGCCAAGAATGGCTTGTGGTGCTATTGCTATCGCAATCGTATCCCAGGTTGCAGAAGATCAGCAGGATTTGGTTAACACTTTCTTCGAGAGTTTTACACTTCTACCAGGATTAAGTGGTATTGGTTCGTGCGACGATCTCAGGGACGCTAGTTTACTCGGCAAGTAGCGTTTGGAATATCAGACACTAAAAATAGGACCGTTTTCAGCGCTGAAATAATCTAGATGGACAGAACTTCCTTGGACAGGAGATTGCCCATGGAGAAGCCTTCCCATGACGTTAGTATTATTGTCGAGTCGGACTAATACAACTGTATAAGGAGCGTCCTCGCGGTATTTTTCTGGAGCGATGTGGATTGTTGTAAACGCGGTAATAGTCCCAGTTAACTCCTTTGGGATGTCCGCAGTTGCGTCGATTTCCTCATTGCAGTTTGGGCAAACAGCATGTTCTCGAAGAATAATAGCAGTACAAGCTTCGCACTGACGCCATTCACTTTTGGTTGTCATAATAGTTAAACCTTTTTGAATATATTGACTGTGGCTACTGCTCCGGAACCGCCCAGGTTGTGAGCTAGGCCTACCGTAGCGCCGTCTACTTGATTTGAGGATGTTTCTCGAAGTTGTTGAACAATCTCATACGCCTGAGCCAATCCAGTTGCTCCCACAGGATGTCCTTTTGCTAAGAGCCCACCACTTGGATTGACTGCAATCTCGCCATTGAGTCCGGTTGAACCTTGTTCCGTGGCGGGACCACCATTACCTTTCGGGAAAAACCCCAGGTCTTCGATAGCGACAATTTCTGCAATAGTAAAACAATCATGAACCTCAGCGACGTCAATATCCTGAGGAGTTAAATCCGCCATTTTGTATGCTTCATTTGCTGCTCGAACAGAAGCACTAAACGAAGTAATGTCATCGGATTCAGTAAGTGAGACAGGGCCAGAAGCATGGCCTGAGCCAATGAGTTCAATTGGATTTTGTACAAATTGATGTGCTATATCCATTGGACATAAAATGGCAGCCGCAGCTCCGTCTGTAATAGGAGGACAGTCAAACAGCCGAATGGGTTCTGCTATAGAGCGTGACGTAATCACCTCCTCAATATTGGTGGCTTTTCGGAACATAGCTTTATCATTATTGATGCCATTTTCATGGTTTTTTACGGAGACCATTGCTACTTGTTCCCTTGTAGTTCCGTACTTCGCCATATGTGCCTGCATGATCATAGCGAAACTGCCTGGAAAGGTAAGACCCGTGCGCATTTCAAGTGTCGTGTCACCTGCTGTTGCCAGAGCTGACGTGACTGCATCTGTAGGTGAGGTGGTCATTTTTTCTACACCCACCGCCAACACAAAATTATGGAGTCCCAATGCAACAGACAGGAATGCTTGCCTGAGGGCGAGGCCTCCTGAAGCACATGCTCCTTCCACCTTGGTTGTAGGTATTCCCGTGATGCCCAGGCGATTCGCAAGTTTTGGTGCCAAAACACCTTCGCTGGCTAAACGTTCGCCGACATAGTTTCCCAAATATACTGCTTCAATTTCCTCACGGGCGAGATTACTGTCGCTGATTGCATCTTCGCAAGCGGAAACTGACATGCTGACTATGGTGTCATTAGTTAATTTACCAAAAGGTGTTGATCCAACCCCTATAATGGCTACTTTACGGAGTTTTGGTGAACTTTTCTTCATGGTGCACTTCCTTTGTAGGAGCAATGCGAGATTATGTCGCATGTGCTGGAGCCTTACTGATCTGATCGTACTAGATCTCGCCTTTTATCGTCAAATAAGAGTATCTAGCATTATCTAACAAGATCAATTGGTAGTGCTGTTCTGGTATTCCCATCACGTCCTGTCATGGTTTCAGCTTTGAGCAGTGCGTTCACTATGGCTTCTTCGACAGCCTCTATAGCTCCAAGAAATACAGTGGTCATGGAGTCTTCTTTGACGGATTTCGATCCTGCAGCATTTGAAAAAGCGATGACGAAATCACCACTGCCGTGTTCCGCTGTTCCCCCAACCCGGGCTAGCCCAAAGACGGCTCTCTTGGCAACGCGCAGAAGCTGTCTGGACTCTACTGGGCAGTTAGTTCCAACCACCATCATAATAGATCCAGGTGCAGAAGGAGTCTTTGGAGGCGTGTTGGTTTTCCCGATATGTTTCGTACCTATTCGAAGTTCGCTGGGTACACCTGTATTAACCAGGACAAGAGCACCTACTACATAAGATTCTGCATTGACAGTAATAAGCCGTGATGAGGTACCGATACCCCCTTTCCATCCCCAGCCGGTCATTCCAGTACCAGCTCCTACATTACCTTCATCGATGTTCGGTCTTGTGGCTTGGCGAATTGCGGAAAGAACATGTTCCTTTGTCACATGTCTGCCAACCATGTCGTTTAGGTAACTATCATTGCATTCTCCAACCACGGGGTTGAAAGAGTAGGTACCTGGATTAGTCATAGTAAGGTAGTCAATAGTACCGTCCGCTACCCGCCATGTATTGAGCGTATTAGTTAACATAATGGGAGATTCAATAACACCAAGTTCATTGACTTGGGGAAATCCTACTGATTTTCCAAAGCCGTTGATGATGTGAACCGCCCCAGTTACTTTCCGTTCAAAGATATTACCCTGATGAGGGAGTATGGCGGTGACCCCGGTGCGTACAGGCCCGGTCCCTATGTCAAGTGGTCCATCTCCGCTTATCAGTGTCACATGCCCAACTGAGACTTCAGGTATATCAGTAATAGAATTGTCCCGTCCTGGGGGTATATTACCGAGTGTTAGGCCGAGTTCTCTATAGCGTAAGCGCTGTGTCATGGTTGTCATTCTTTCAGTTAATAGCTAGGCAGTACGTGGTGTTATTCTTGCGGGAGAAGGAAGTACTGGCATTTTAACTTCAATAATTGTCGGCTGGTTATAACTGATCGCTTCGTTCAAACTTGCTTGGATAGTATCAGGAGTTGCTTTTAATCCCCTAGCACCAAATGCTTGAGCAAGTTTAACAAAATCAGGGTTGTGGAGTTCCGTCCCTATTACTCTATTACTGAATCGGATTTGCTGATCAACATTCGATGCACCGAACACATCGTCTACAAACACCATTGCAATGACGTTAATGGAGTGTTGGACTGCTGTTGCCAATTCGGAAAGGCAGTAAGCGAACCCTCCATCTCCTGAAAGACATATAACCTGCTGGTTTGGCGCAGCAAGTTTTGCGCCTAATGCGAAAGGAAATGCATATCCCAGAGTGCCGTAGTAGGATGGGGTGTGATAGCAATAGGGATGCAATGCTTTATAGTAGAGATGACTCCAATAGCCTACATTGGTTAGTCCGGAAACGATAATGGCGTTATCATCAACTACCCTTTGGATATCTTCAATGATTTTTCCTTGCAAAGGTGCATGTTCATTTAGCCATGCATCACACTCTTCCGTAATAACCTGTCGTTCGTGTGGTGTCCATTTTTCTTGCCAATTGTGTTGATCAGTTACAGCAATTAGAGCAAGCAGGGCCTCTTTTGCATCAGCAGTGATAGCTATTTCGGCAGGATAATTTCGGCCAATAACTCCTGCATCTGCGTCAATATGAATGAGTTGCTGGGGTGGCTTAAGTGCTGTCAGTCCACGCATTTGGTCAGTGAAACGGGTTCCAATTGCTAAGATAACATCTGCTTTGGGTGTATACCAACTGGCCGGTCCATGACCAAAATAGCCTACACCTCCAAAGAGTCGGTGGTTTTCGGAGATCGCACCTTTTCCTTCAGGAGTTGTTACTACGGGGATATTCGTAGCTTCTGCAAGTTGTTGCAGCTCTTTAGAAGCTCCTGAACGAAGGATTCCTCCTCCTATCCAAATCAAAGGTTTTTTGGCTTCTGAAAGGATCTTTGCGGCTTTGGTAATTGATTCAGGTTCAGGGATCTGACGGTGGTATTGAGCAGGGGGAGACAAGGTGATGTCTTCCTCTGCAGCTAATGTGTCCGGAGGAATCTCAATAACAGTTGGTTGAGGCCTGCCTGATTTCATTTCTGTCATTGCAGTGTGAATAGCAGCTGGTATATTTTTCGGCAGGGTTACTTGGTCACACCATTTTACAATTGGCCTGATAACATCGAGTTGGTTTTCGATTTCATGAATATGGCCGAACCCTTTATCAATAACAGCAGTATCAATTTGCCCCGAGAGAGTCAGCACGGGTGATGAGCAGGCGAATGCGGTCCCAATTCCTGCAGAAGCATTTTGCAGGCCAGGTCCAGGTACCACTAGAGCTGCGGCAGTTGGGGTATTTTGTGTTCGCACATAACCGTCAGCCATATACGCAGCTGCCTGTTCATGGCGAGTGGTGATGAGACGGATGTCTTCCTGACCGTGAAATGCATCATACAGTTGCATGATCTGAACTCCCGGCAGGCCGAAAACGCACTCAATACCTTCTCTTTGTAAACTCGATACAACAGCTTCCGCGCCACGCATTTTAACCATGTTCAAATCCTGTCTTCCATAGCTCAGTAAAAACAGCATATCTGTAAACGGTTGACAATGCTAGAGGGTAATTCTAGGTTGGTCACACTTGAGTCTGCTTTTACTTAGTAGTATCTTGGCACTACTAGTGATGAACAGGTCAACCTGCATGTATCTCTAGTGAAACTATGAACATCGCATTAAGGACAGAGAGGAATATATTATGGCAATTATGGTAACTGGTGGAACAGGATTTATTGGCAGCCGAATTGTACGGAATTTATTGGAAAAAGGTGAAACAGTCGTCTCTTTTGATATTAAACCTGCTGGACCAGCTACAGGTTCTGAAAAGCTGATCGAATACCAGGGCGACGTGATGCATATGCCTCATCTTATGGAGGCTGTTGAGAACAACAACGTTACGAAAGTTATTCATACGGCAGCCTTGCTTCCACCAGGAACAGAAGATCATCCTCAGCATGGGATGCTTGTGAACATCCATGGCACGAATAATATATTTGAACTGGCTCGATGGAAGAACCTCGAACGGGTTGTGTATGCGAGTTCCATAGCCTGCTATGGGGTTCAAGAAAATTTTGGCGATAGGAAAGTGACCGAAAGGGATGTTGGATATCCTGCGAACGTATACGGGCTCACTAAATTAGCGAACGATTTTTCCGCAGCACAGTATATTAAGAAATTCAATCTTGATTTGCGAGGTGTGCAAATCTGTACTGTTTTTGGGTATGGAAGGGTACGGGGTATGACTGGACTGATCGGAGGTTTGTTGATGACAAACCCTGCAATAGGCCAGTCCGTTGAAATACCCGCTGATCCCTCTGAGGCATCTCCAATGATTTATGTGGACGACGTAGCGGAGATTTTTGTGCGGTTATTGTTTAGCAAGGAATTAAAGCATTACCGTTATCTGAGCGGGGGCCATTTAGCGACTCTGGGTGAAATGGCTGATATTGTAAAAGAGTATCTGCCAGATGCGGACATAACTCTTGGCACAGGAAAAGTTCCACATATTTATCTAGTTGATAACAGTAATTTAGTTGCCGATATTGGTTATGAACTCGCTCCAATGAAAGAATGTATTTTGGCTCATATTAACGAGGCACGAGAGTCAGTGGGGCTTGGTGCTATTAGCTGATATGGTTTCGACTGCCAGGGATTTATCTTATATCTTCTCCCAAATAGTCAGTGGTATAATTTCTAGGAATGCAAATTCTGAATTGCTACTACCTATAATCACGAATTGTGGAGGTAGTCATGCTCTTAAGAAAGAGTAGACTTTCTTTAGGCCTTCTTGTTATTGGGCTCATTTCAACTGCCTGCAGTTCTGGTAGTGTTTCCGAAACGGTACCAATTCGGGAACCCTCAGCTATTTCTACTCCTACCCCTGCTCCATTATTGGATGATAAAGAGACACTAGCTACAGCTATTCCGGTTGTTACACCCGAGAAAGCACCTTCATCTGCAGTCGCAACGCCTACTCTGGAGCCAGTACTTGCACCGGAGAAGGATGCAGATACTGCTCCTATCGATGTTTTGCCAACTATTGAGCCTGAACCGCTATGGTTAATCATGGTGTATCCAGAAAGTGGAGATGAAATTGCGGAACAGGAAGCAGTCCAAGTATCTGGATTTACCGACTCATCTAATGTAATGACTGTTCAGGATATAACCGTTGATGTGAATGAGGACGGACGTTTTACGCATGACGTTGTTATTGATACTGACGAGGACCTGTTCGTTATCACGCTAACAGCTTCGGATATTTACGGACAGGAAGTCAGTGATACGCTTACGCTGTACCGTGCTGTAAGCAGGAATTCTCTACCACTCTCTATTACCTATCCGAAAGATGGGGCACTACTGACGAAAAACGTGGTGACACTCGTAGGGGCTACACGGCCTGATGCAATTATTGCCGTCTTAGGAGAAATTATCGAGGTAAACCCGCTGGGAATTTTTTCTGTTGAGATAACACTTGAAGAAGGACCTAATTTGTTGGAAGTAGTTGCAACAGATTTGTTGGGGGATCAAACGTTCGCTATGCCAGTAGTATTTTATGAGAAAGAGGACTGATTATAGCAAGCAATGTTGTTAATGTAGGTTTGCAAATTGAAGAAACACCTTTAGGAAACGGTGTAACAAGTGAGGTAGGTATCATGAGCAGCAGATATACCAGAATAAGGGCAGCCAGTCTTATGGCGATAGGATGCTTTTTATTAAGTATTAGTGTAGCGGTTGCAGCAGATACCCCTGCTGATGGAGATAAGAGTTCGTTTTCTGGTGTTGTTGCTAGCTACGATAAAGCCTCTGGACAAGTCACTATCGAGTACGGCCGCGGGGACGAAAAAGAGACGGTGATTATTCAGATTGGTGCCGAAACAAAGATGCTTGGCCAGGATCTGACAGATGGCTCAGTTGTTACTATGCGGGGAGAATTTGAAAAAGGAACATGGCAAGCCACAGTAGGTGTAGTAAAGCCGAATAAGCCACAGTTTGATACCACTGTTGGTACTGCAGTTGGTGTCTCCGGTGATGTATTAACGGTGCTTGATAAAGACGGAAAGAAACAGGAGTACAATGTTCCTAGCGGTACGTCAATCCAGGCAGGACAACTGTTGATAGGTGTTGTAAGTAGAGATGGATATGACCACAACGATCAACTTAAGGGCCCTAGGATTACCAAGCGACTAGAGCAGGACTCAGCTGCGAAAGATGCTCCGAAAACTGCCAGTGGTTCAACAGCAACCAAGCAACTATCGGGATTTACCACAGCATCAGCTATTGAAAAGCGCCTCAAGAAGGCTATCGATTCTGAAGAACTGGATAAGGCGATTGCCAAGGGATCTAGGCCTGTTAGACAGCCGGGCGAATACCAAGGAGCAGGGCGAGTATTGAATTCCCCAAAGTATAAGCGTGCTGCTGAGGTGGTTTGTGGAGCTTCAACTAGCGCGGAGCAGGCAGCTGATAGTGATACTCCTGCGCTGTGTTTAGAAGATGGGGAGATTCACAAAAGGATTAGTGAAATTGACAAGCAGATTCTACTCGATGAAGAAAAACTGAAGGTAAAAGCTCAAGGATTGGGTTCGGCCCATGATCCAAGTTGGCTCGAATGCAGAACACAGGATAAACAGGGACTTGATTCTGACGATGAAGCATGCTGGGTAGCACAGGAGCAGCAGGCTGGTGAGTACAAAGATGCTGCATCAAAACTCGAAATATTGAGGGAGAAAAAAGAGCAATATATACAGGAACAGGTGTTGCGTAATAAAGATGCCGCTAAGAACTTGAACGATCAGGACAAGAGGGATGAATCCAAGAAGAGAGTTCTTGATAGCACGACTGATGCCTTCAAACGATTTACGGAGATGAAAGCATCCATGCTGGATAAGGCAGCTGAAACAAAAGAGCAGGTTGGAAGTAATTTCAAAGCTTTAGTCAAGTCACGTGCATCAGATGCCTTAAAGCAAAAGAAAGACTTTGAGGAGGTTGCAAAAGGACTAGCGGAAAAACAGGATAGAGAAAAAGTAAAGCGCGTTGCGTCTCAAGAGCAGATACAGAAAGATGGTTTGGTTTTAGAACAGGATCTAGCGAAAGCCAGAGAGCGCAAATATCAGGCAAGGGAAGAGAGAAACTTGGCTGACCAGAAACTAGCAGAGCAGAAGCGGATGGTTGGTGGTATGGATGATGCCAAAACCAAGTTAAAAGCCCTGCAGGAGAAAGATCCGAAGGCATTTGCTAAGTTACAGCGAGACTTTCCAACCCAAAATAAGGATGGAATTAACCTTCTTGCTCTAGTCAGAAATTCATTTGAGAAGTACGGAACTATGGATCTGGGAAAAATGATCTCAGGAGACGCTCCTTTATCATTAGAGAAGCGTGATGAGCAAAAGGCACGAGAGATTAAGGCTGTTCGAGAGAAAAACGACTCTTCTGCCAAGGCTCGTGAAGTACAGAGTAAAGAAAAAGAGATAGAAAAACAAAAGAAACCAGCCGTCAAGGCACAAGCTCTGCAAAAAATACCTTTGGATAAACTAAAGAGCCTTGGAATAGGAGGAAAGAAGCTGACCCGTATTAAGAACGATTTTGAAAAAACTGTCATTGCATCCACAGAGCGTATTAATAAGCAAAAAGAAGAAAAGCGGGTACTTCAGGATTCTACGAGGAAACAGTACGCAGAGGTTCGATCAAAAGCCGACTTTGATCAGACAAAGAAAACCATTGTAGCAGCGGAAAAAGAGAGAACATTATCAAGAAATAAGCAAAAATCTGATCCGTCGAAGGATTCAGCAGATCAGCGTTCTCCTGTAACCAAGCCGAAGGTAAAGCCTGATCCGTCGAAGGATTCAGCAGATCAGCGTTCTCCTGTAACCAAGGAAACTCCTTCAAAGACACGGGCTACGTCAGATGTTAATAACGCGAAAACAGGCGGTCAAAGTAATCCACCGGCGAAACAGGAACCGCCATCACGAGGGAAAAAGTAAAACAGGATAATAGCTTTGTTGGTGTAATATTGCTAACTTGGTGCAGGGGTTTTTATATGAGTAGGTGACTGATTTGCCTGAAAGACGGCAAATGTTCCCTGTCCTATTGCAATCTCATTGCCGTGCTTATCACTGACAGTAACAGTGCCTGTAATCAGCATATCATCTTCTCTGCGTATAATTGAATTACTTATGAGATGTGAGGCAGAAGTCTGTTCGAGCTGGATGATCTGGATTTCAAGGGTTGCAGACTCTTCCCCTTTTCCCATTACTGTCCTAGCACCTATCCCTATTGTAGTATCTGCCAAAGCCACAATAGCACCGTAGGAGACTTTATCGTCAATTTCTTTATGGATTTTGCCTACGGGCATCTCCAAGACAGCATGACCAGTCTTAGCCTCAACTACGGAAATCGATAGGTGTTTGGCAAATGGGCCGGAAATAGCTTTGGATATAAGATGTGCACTTTCTGGATTCATAATTGAGTGGTCACTTTATTCTTTTTAAATTCCAAACGCTTATACCAGCAGAGTAAGCTATAACAAAACCTATGACAGATGACATGCCAACGCCTAACTGCCCAACAGTAACGCCAATAATAATACCAGTGATAACACCCAGCATTGTCCCAATAACAATCCCTTGAAAAATTGCAGTTTGTCTCTTGTCGTCCATTCAGTACTACATCCCTTCGATCCAACAGTCTTTTGAAATTTTATCTAGTCAAAGACCCCTGTTGCTTTCAGTGAAGCAATTTCCTTGGCATCCATCCCTAGTATAGTCTCAAGTACGTATTCGTTATGTTCTCCCAGCAATGGAGAGCGATTCGATACAGTTCCAGGTGTATCACTTAAAATCATTGGATTACCGTCAACGAGGTGTTCTTCCATGACTGGATGCTTACGTGTTGTGAAATGCTTGCGATGAGTGAGTTGCGGATCTTTTAATAAGTCTGAGCAAGCATTCACCATCCCAGCTGGAATTCCTTCTGCGAGCAGTTTATTCATTAAATCGCTGCAAAAATAGTTGGAGGTCCAAGATGTTATATATGACTCCAGTTCTCTTTCGTTTTCTTTCCGCCCTCTCAGAGTCCGAAAATTTGGGTTATCTCTCAGTGCTGGTTTCCCAATAAGATTCGCGAGACTGTTCCACTGGGTTTCTGTTAAGCATGCTAGAGCACACCAGGTATCGTTGTCCTTGCACGGAAAAACACCGTGCGGTGAGGCATTTGGGTTATTATTGCCACTTCGCATAGGAATATGGCCGTTAATTGAATATTCAAGAAGTGTAGGTGTTAAAAGGTGGATAGCCCCTTCAAGTTGTGACATGTCCAAATGCTGTCCTACGCCAGTCTCCTCTCGATAATCGAGAGCAGCTATTATGCCTGAGATTGCAAAATGAGGAAGGAAAAAATCCGTATATGCTCCATAGGGAGAAACGGGAGCTCTGTCTGGCCATCCCGTTAGGTGGGTGAATCCAGCAAGAGATGTTAGCACGGGTCCTAGACCCGGCTGGCTAGAGTGTGGCCCACCCCTTCCGAACATTGAAGTACTAAACATGATAATAGAGGGATTAATTTTCTGTAATTCAGAGAATCCTAAATTCAGCTTTTCCATGGTTCCTGGAGTAAAGTTTTCAGTTACAACGTCAGCCCAAGAAACGAGTTTCTTGATCACTTCAAGTCCTTCAGGACGTTTGAGATCTACAGTCATAGCCAATTTGTTAGCGTTCATGGTTGCAAAATATCCGCTTCTATTCACCCCAGCTATGCCCTCTTTAAACGGGGTAGCATTACGTAAAATGTCCAGCCGTGAAGGAGTTTCGATTCTGATTACGGTTGCTCCATGATCAGCTAGATAACGCGTAGTCATTGGTCCTATTGCAACCCAACAGAAATCAAGTATTTTAAGGCCCTCCAATGCCTGTGACTGATAGGAATAAGATAGGTCTGATGAAGAGGACGTATTATGATTTGAGGTATTTTTAGCCAATTACTCGTTCCTTTCTAAGTTGGGAGAGCTGTTTCAAGGTATAGTGTAGTTCGTCAATGTAGATATCTTTGTTGTGTTGCCCTAAGGTTGGGGCTGGCTGGGGTGACCGAAGCGCTTTTCCAGATGCTTTTAAGAAAGCACCTGGAAGTGTTACCGCAGCATCAATTTGAGGATGATAAACAGTATGGAAGTATTGACGTGCTGACAGCTGTTCATAGGTTGTGAGATCTTCCATAGTATTAACTGGGAACAGCATAATTTTACGCTCAATAGACCCTTCAAACAATTCTTTTTTGGTCATCGTTTTGAAGAACAAACTTAGATCATTCTCTAGTCCATCCAGCAGTTCCTGCGTGAATGTACCATATTGAACTTCTTCCCATTTGGTTTCTACTAGGATTTTGCTTTTTTGGCCTTTGGTCAGCATCCATTCAGAGAGTGCTTTCATCTCTCTGGCAGCGGAGATACCACCAGTCACAATAAAATTGACGTATCCATCAGCGCATTCCCAGTTGATTCTCATTTTAAATTTTCCGAGGTCTCGGTAGGGACCTGATCTTTCAAGATTTTTGTGGGTGAGTTGCCATGTTGCGGGAGCTTGAGCAAGTGTACGCGCTACTGCTTGTTGGCAGGATACGTCCACGAATTGTCCACGGCCTGTTTTTCGGCGCGAATAATGGGCGAGCATTGCCCCGGCAGCGGCAGCGGCAGATCCAAGTTCATAGAATTGGGGCAAAGAGATCCGTGTGGGGGGTCTATCAGCGTCTCCTGTTAACCACATCATGCCACCAAGGGCTATGCCAGTGAGGTCTGAATGGCTCACGTTTCCCAAGGGGCCTGTTTGGCCAAAAGGGGTAATAGAGACCATTATTAACGTGGGATTAAGTGAGCGTAAAAAAGAATAACCTAGTTTCATCTTTTCCATATGACCTGGTGAATAGGATTCAATCAGGAAGTCTGCGTTGGAAAGAAGCTGTAAGAAGATTTTCCTTCCTTCAGGATGTGCGATGTCTAGGGTGATGCTCCTTTTACCTGACGAGTATGCCAGCCAGTGAAGACTGTGTTCACGGGTAGCAGTATCGTGAGCGAACGGGGTAACGTTACGGGAAGGGGCTCCTTCTAGTGGTTCTACCTTTACAACATCTGCTCCGAGATCTGCAAGAATTTTACCGCACAGATCTCCTTGTTCGTTGCTTAAGTCTAGAACACGATATTTTGACAGCATAAGGTTTCTTGTAAGGTTACTTGACTATGTTTTCGGTAAATTGGATTTAACGTCCCCCCGATAGGGTGGGGGGACGGCGTAAGTTTATAGGCACTTTGGAGATTCATGCAAGGGACAAAACGGGTTAATATCTTGCGGATTCAGCTGATTCGGTTTACATTTTGCCAGAACAAGGTAAATGTCGGCGGAAAGCTTACGTAAATTTCTCTATTGAGGATGGTGATTACTATGGTAACCCAAGTGGATTGTTTAGTCAGTGGGGGACTTCTTGTCACAGGAAAAGGTGTGGAACGTGCGGATATTGCTATCAAGGACGGTATCATTATAGAGATATCCCAGGAAATAAAAGAAGTTCAAGCCTCACGAACGATAGATGCTCATAACAAATATGTGTTGCCTGGGGCAATTGATGCTCATTGTCACCCAGTCTATGCCGATAAAATGGATACGATGTCGCTTTGTGCAGCGTATGGCGGTATTACAACATTAATACCGTTTATAGGAAATAATAAAGCCTGGGGATATAGTGGCCGAACTGATGACGTGGTTAAACGGTTTATTGAAGATAGCCTACGAGATTCCCTGCTAGATTTTGCGGTTCATGGTATTTTCACGGTGGCAGATTGCGACACTGTGCAGAGCTCGGTACCTGCATTGATCAAAATGGGAGTTACATCATTCAAGATGTATATGGCATATTCACGAAGAGGCATGCAAATTCCTGACGAAACTATTGTGACTGTTATGGATTTAGCAGCAAAAGACGGTGGTATTACCATGGTGCATGCGGAGACGGGATGTTGTATTGATTATCTCATTGATATGTTTATCGCTGAAGGAAAGGTACAACCGCAATATTTTTTGCCATCACAACCTAGTCTGCTCGAAATGGAAGCAGTGACCAGAGTGGCAACTTTTTCAGCAGTAACAGGGTGTCCTCTTTATCCCGTACATTTGAGTGCTAAGGAAACTCCGGCAGTGTTGAATTACTTCAAAGAATTGGACAAGGCCCCTCTGTTTGGCGAAACTTGCCCTCATTACCTTACCTTGACCAATGATTTGGTATTGGAGCAAGGGAATTTGGCAAAATGTGGTCCTCCTCTTCGAGAATCAGAGGACAACAAGGCCATGTGGGAGGCCGTTGCAAATGGTTTAATCAGCACGGTTGCTTCAGATTCCTGCAACTTGAGTTCGGCGATGAAAAAGACTGGGGGGATGACCTCTCAGGTTCCGACGGCTGATAAAGAATATGAGGAAACATTCAATATTTTTGAGGGCTCGTTTGGATTGAATACTATAGAATTTATGGTTCCCGTGGTGTGGAGTAGAGGCGTTAATACCGGACTGATTACATTACCTCGGCTTGTTCAGGTACTCTGTGAAAATCCAGCAAAGATTTTTGGTTTGTATCCTCAGAAAGGAGCGCTGGCAGTGGGTTCGGATGCCGATGTGGTTATTTGGGATCCTTCTAAGCAGCACACTATTTCTCGTCCCCACGGGAATGGCGACTTCACGAGCTTTGAGGGATTCGAGCTATTGGGAATGCCTGTCCTTGTAATGCAAAGAGGGAATTCGATTATTGAAGATGGACAGGTGGTAGGCAAGCCAGGGAAGGCACGATTCTTGCGATCCGACCCGAATGTATCTGCATATGCCCAGAAGGGATACAAAGTGATTTAAAGGCCTGTTAGGATACTCGTTATATCAATCATTCAATTACAACATAAATAAGTTACAGTGACTGAAAGAATAATAATTACAGGAAGTTCCGGATTAATTGGGAGAAGTCTCGTGCAAGAACTTTTTGCCCGAGGGTATACACCTATTTGCATAGGACGGAAGCTTGGAACTTCTAAGCAAGGACTTGTGCACCAGGATGGAGATAGAAGCATATCACGTTATACATGGGATATGCTTAATACTCTGTCGTTTAGAAGACAGATTGATGGGGCGAGAGCCGTAATTCACTTGGCTGGTGAGCCCGTTGCTGGTTTGATGACACCTTGGAAGAAAAGACGTATTCTGGACAGCAGAGTTAAAACTGCAGATTCTTTAATTAATGTCTTGCAATCTTTAGATCACAGGCCACCTTTTTTTATATCTGCGAGTGCTGTTGGGTACTATGGCAATAGAGGCGATACAGTATTGTCGGAGTCGTCTGATCCCGGGAAAGGTTTTCTGAGTGATGTTTGCATGGCTTGGGAAGAAGTTGCATTCAAAGCTGAGAATGAAGGATGTCGTTCATCAGTGCTCAGGTTAGGCTTGGTATTTGGCAGGAACGGAGGGATCTTACCTATCCTTAAAAATTTGGTAAAGGTAGGTGTGGGGAAAATGGGACCGGGTACTCAATGGTGGCCCTGGATTCATGTTGAGGATGTCACGAGAATTATAGTCCAGATTCTAGAGCAAGAGTGGCGAGGCCCTATTAATGCTGTTGCTCCAGAATCTACAACACAACTTACTATTGCAAACGGTTTGTCGGCAGCTTTGAATCGGAAAACTGTATTTCAGATACCTGAGTTTATGTTGAAACTGTCAGGAGATTTGTCATCAGAGGTGCTGAACAGTAAAAAGGTTAAGCCTCAGGCTTTGCTTGATAGAGGTTTTGTTTTTAATTATCCTACTCTTGAGCAAGCTTTGGCAGACTTGATGTAAGGTTTTAGATAGTTTTTTATTTAGGATGCATATTGACATATGAGCAATGGAACTGACTTTACAATGACTCGCTTAATAAAACGTAGTGTGATTGTGCATCAACCGATCGAAAAGGTGTTTGAGTTTTTTGCTGATGCTGCGAACTTAGAGGTTTTGACGCCCTATTGGCTACATTTCAAAATTATTTCAGCTCTGCCAATTAACATGGGAACAGGAACACTAATTGATTATAAGTTGAAAGTTAAGGGGTTGCCTATTAGTTGGCGCAGTGAAATTTTGGACTGGAATCCACCATTCATATTTGTAGACAGGCAAATCAAAGGTCCTTATGAGATGTGGGTTCATACACATACATTTACCGAAATAAACAATGGGACACTCGTGGATGACGAAGTAGTTTACAAGGTTCCCGGAGATGGTTTGATAGAACACTGTTTTCGGAGTCAATGGACTATTATTAGGATGGGAGGGCATCTTTTAAAAGCGGTTACTTTCTCTGTGGCGTTAATAGTACGGAGGGATCTCGAGAAGATTTTTGATTATAGAACACGTAAGTTGCAAAAATATTTCGGGATAGAGTGATGCTCTTGAAAGCTACTTAGGACGAGTGATAAGGAATTAGCTTAGAACCTTCTTCCGTATCAGTCACGCGCCAACCCATCTCTTGAATTTGGTTGCGAAGTAAATCAGCTAGTGCCCAATTACCTGTTTTTCGGGCCTGCTCACGTGAAGCACAGGTGTCGAGCACCATTTTGGAGGGTTGGCTAGAAAGAGAAGTGTGAGTCTGGAGTTTAGTCAGCCAAGGGAGAGCTGATTTATAGTTCGCACGCCGCGGCTTTGGAATGGATAGTTGGCCTAATTCTGATATAGAAAAGGACCCGCTGGTGAATATTCTAGGCTTTTTTCGATGAGAGATTATTGTAACTGAACCTTTACCAACGACGTGGCATTGTTTGTCTTTCATATTGATAATCAAAGCAGTATGCTCGTCGATGCCAACCACGGTTGTAGAAACTTCCAGTAAGTTGCTTAATTGTTTGAATCGTTGCGCTCCCATGTAGCAATGGCTAGTATCTAATTCGTTGCCTCCCTCAAGATTATTCCAGTGAGGGATGAAGGTTATGTTTAAACCGTATGTACCAAGAAGATCTAACCCCTGTGTCCAGTGTAGTGTTTCCCCAGATTTATAGATTTCATATACTGGTAAGGCATATTTGCCCATTGCGATTGTAGCTGCACTTGCTAGAACCAGATGAGTTCCTGCGTTATGCTTTTGAGTCAGTACATCCCAAGCAAAACTGTTCTTTAGTTGCCTGACAGTGTAGGTAGGGCTTCCGGGTCCCAAGAAAATAACATTGGCATTTGGTACAGTACCCATGAGTTTCTTGAGCACACTCGAGGAGGAGCCTTTGATTCGACGCAGTGGAACTTGGTTCACTATTGGCTTATGGTTACGAAGATGGCTTTCGAGAAATTGCCCGATTTTACCGGCTACAATGGCTGAATTAGGCTGAAAACCCGCAGGAGTTTCCCAGATAGAAACATTTACAGAGGTGGATATTTGCCCAAAGATATGGTCATAAACTTTTCGGCCGCTTGGAGCTATCTCCCCTGATCCAAAAAGAGCTATTAATCCAGGATTTGGTATTGAATCCACCATAGAATATTACTTGGTTCGAAGTGTTTTTTCCAAGAATGTTCAAAAGTTATTAGGTTTAGAAAAGATAAGCCCAATCCTTTTGCTTCATATTGCGATTTGAGGGAATTCAATGGCGACCCGGAGGGGATTCGAACCCCCGATCTCAGCCTTGACAGGGCTGTGTGTTAGGCCAACTACACCACCGGGCCACTAAGCAATTCCAGATGTGCATTTCAGCAGGAATTATTATAGCTTATTCTGCGGTAAAACGGTATCTTTTAAACTATGTAGTAGGTTGTTGACAAGGTAATTAAGAATTGCTATCCTGTACTTTGTGTCTAAAAAAAGGTGCCTTTTTTTTTCTCGCTCACAATACGACTCAGTCTCTGAAGCAGAGCATTGTGTATTTTTTCCGGATTCTCAGCTAGGCTCAGGTCTTATTAAAACCTCACTTCACTAACTAGTAAGGAGCTATTTGATGGCATTGTCTTCTTTCTCGCCAATTATTGAACCCTCATGGAACTACAAGGATTATGCTCAGAATCCTAGAGTTTTACCCGTTCCTAATTTAATTCAAGTGCAACTGAAATCTTTTGAATGGCTCCAGACTTTGGGGATCCGAGAGCTTCTTGATGAAATTAGTCCTATCGAAGACTTGACTGGAGGGAAATTCGAACTACATTTTGGGGTTCATGAATTTCAGGATCCTAAATATAGCGCTGAGGAGTGTAGGACAAAAGAAGTCACTTATGAAAGTGCTCTTTATGTGACCGTTAGATTGGTCTTTAAGGAAACGGGAGAGATTAAGGAACAAAAGTTGTTTATGGGTAATATCCCGTTAATGACCGACAAGGGAACCTACATTATCAATGGTGCTGAACGCGTAGTGGTTAGCCAGTTAGTGCGATCTCCAGGCGTTTATTTTACAGAGACTAAAGATCCTTCAACGGGTCGTTCTTTGTGCTATGCCAAGCTTATACCGTACAGGGGTGCATGGCTGGAATTTGAGACAAGTAATCGTGATTTAATCCATGTGAAGGTGGATAGAAAGCGGAAAGCTTCTGTAACGACCCTGCTTCGTGCATTGGGATATTCTACCGACGAAGAAATCCTTGGAATGTTCAAGGATGTTGAAAAGGGGAAGGATCGAAAATTCATTGAGTCAACTCTCGAGAAGGATACCCCGGCCCAGACGGTTGATGATGCTTTACTGGAGTTTTACCGGAGGCTCAAGCCAGGAGAGCCACCTAGTCTTGCTAATGCCAAGTTATTGATGGAGAACCTCTTTTTTAATCCTAGACGCTACGATCTTGGTAGAGTAGGTCGATATAAAATCAACAAGAGACTCCATCTTGATACGCCGGAATCAACTCGAACTCTTACCAGGGAAGATTTCATACAGCTGATTAAGGCTATGATTGAGGTTAATAATGGAGCATCTGGAGATGATATTGATCACTTAGGTAATCGAAGGGTAAGAGCAGTGGGCGAGCTGATCCAAAATCAGCTAAGAATTGGTCTTCTGCGTATGGAAAGAGTTGTCAAAGAACGGATGACTATTATAGATCCCGAAAGAGCAACTCCCAGTGCCCTCACCAATATTAGGCCGGTTGCTGCATCGATCAAGGAATTCTTTGGTGGTTCTCAATTGTCGCAATTTATGGATCAGACCAATCCTCTCGCAGAATTAACTCATAAAAGAAGATTATCTGCACTAGGTCCAGGAGGTCTTAATAGAGAACGTGCAGGCTTTGATGTCCGAGATGTACACCATTCCCATTACGGAAGAATTTGCCCTATTGAAACTCCAGAAGGACCCAATATTGGCTTGTTAGGTTCATTGGCTACATATGCTAAGACGAATGAATACGGATTCATTGAGACACCGTATAGAAAAGTGCTGAAATCATTAAAAAATAACGATGAAGATCTTATGGGTAGGACTTTAGAGCAGGACGTAATCACAAAAGATGGTAAGAAATTAGCAGAACGTGGAACAGTCATTTCTAAGGAATTAAAACAACAGATTGCTCGAATAAAACCTCAAGATATAAGGGTTACTCCCTATCTTTCTGATAATGAGCAAGATGTTGTTTATATGTCTGCTGATGACGAGGAGCAATTTATTATTGGGCAGGCGAATTCAAAAATAGGTGAAAAAAACCAATTAGAAGAACCTTATCTCGAAGCAAGAAAGAAAGATGAATTTATTGTTGAATCTGCCGAAAACGTTGACTTTCTAGATGTTTCTCCTATGCAAATGGTAAGTGTATCTACTTCCTTGATTCCGTTTTTGGAACATGATGACGCAAACAGAGCGTTGATGGGTTCCAATATGCAGCGACAGGCTGTTCCATTGCTTTTACCGGATGCTCCTCTTGTAGGGACTGGTATGGAAGCACGCGTAGCGTTGGATAGCGGTCAAGTGGTGTTGGCAAAAGCTGAGGGTGTTGTGGTTTCATCAACTTCAAAAGAGATTGTGATTGAAGATAAAGATGGTAAAACACATTCGCATTCGTTAATCAAATTCTTGCGGAGTAATCAAGGTACTTGTATCACGCAAAGGCCAATTGTTTACAAAGGTGACAAAGTTAAGCTGGGAACCCCTTTGGCTGATAGCTCGTCTACTGATAAGGGTAATTTGGCTTTAGGGCAAAATGTTTTGGTGGCATTTATGTCGTGGGAGGGCTTTAATTACGAAGATGCCATTATTATAAGCGAGCGTCTTGTTAGAGATGATAAATTTACTTCTGTTCATATAGAGAAACATGAAGTTGAAGCTAGGGATACCAAGCTTGGTCAAGAGGAAATAACCAGAGACATTCCTAATGTTGGTGATGAAAGTCTGAGAAATTTGGATGAAGATGGGATTATCTGTATTGGTGCGGAAGTGGTGGCTGGAGATATATTGGTTGGCAAGATTACCCCTAAAGGAGAAACTGAGTTAACTGCTGAAGAAAAACTTTTACGGGCGATTTTTGGCGAGAAAGCAAGAGATGTAAAAGATACATCCTTACGCGTGCCTCATGGAGAGAAAGGAAAAGTCATTGATGTCAAGGTTATTTCTCGAGAGGGTAAGTCTGATCTTTCTGCAGGGGTGAACAAGTTAGTTCGGGTTTGGATTGCCCAAACTCGCAAAGTCTCCGAAGGCGATAAAATGGCAGGAAGACATGGCAACAAAGGAGTTATATCAAAAATTTTACCTATTGAGGACATGCCTTATTTGCCGGATGGTACTCCAGTGGACATTATATTAAACCCTATAGGAGTGCCTTCTCGGATGAATCTGGGTCAGGTTCTTGAAACACATCTTGGTTTAGCAGCAAAGACTATGAACTTCCGAGTAAAAAGTCCAGTTTTTGATAGTGCTCAGGATACAGATATTGATGATGCATTGGCTCGGTTATGGATATACCAGAACTCCGGAGGTATAGATAGTGAATCAGGAACCATAAACATGGAGCGGGTTGGTGTATGGTTGGCTGACTACGGAATTTCAGAAGGAATATTAGATGAATCAAAGTCTAGTGGAACCCTAAGGGATGCAGCGTTAACAATTTGGTTGAAGCAACAATCAACCTCCGTACCTAAGGAATCATCAGAACTATACGAAAAAGCTATGCAGCTTGCTAGGGAAAACAGTCGAGAAGCACCTCCGATTTTTGGGAAGTCGGTTTTGTATGATGGTCGTAGCGGTGAGAGATTTGATCAGCCGGTTTCTGTTGGCTATGTCTATATGATGAAATTAATTCATTTGGTAGAAGATAAAATCCATGCCAGATCTACCGGTCCTTATTCCTTGATTACCCAGCAACCCTTGGGTGGTAAAGCCCAATTTGGTGGCCAACGTTTTGGTGAAATGGAAGTATGGGCTTTAGAGGCTTACAGCTCAGCATATAATCTTCAGGAAATGTTGACCGTTAAATCTGATGACGTTGTTGGGCGTGTTAAGACCTATGAGGCAGTGGTTAAAGGTGAAGACATTTCCAGCCCTGGGATCCCAGAGTCTTTTCATGTTTTAGTTAAGGAACTGCAGAGTTTGGGTTTGGCTGTGGAACTCTTTCGAGATCCTGTATCAGAGGCACAAGACCTCTCTGTTTCTTCAGAATCTAATGATATCGAGCAGTCTCTCTTAGAAACAGATCAGGGAGAACCTCAGCCTGCTTCATCTCTGGAAGAAGCCCTCTTGACCGATATAAAAAAGGAAGAAGTCACATCTGATGGTTCTGGAACTTTGGAAGAAGCACTGATGGTTGATATAACGGAAACTACGAAAGAAATGAAGGATGAAGGTGAAGAACCAGAGGCTGAGACCACTGTTGAAGAACCAGCGGTCGAGACTTCTAATGAAGCTGATATACCGATATTAGATGAATTGTTAGAAGATTCTCCGGGCATTCCTCCAGCAAATACAGAAGAAGGTGACGCTGATGATACAGACAAGTAATATACCAGATTACGCAGGAATTAAGATTTCTCTCGCGTCCCCAGAGCTGATTAGAGGATGGTCTTATGGAGAAGTATCTAAGCCTGAGACAGTGAACTATCGTACTCTCCGCCCAGAAAAAGATGGGTTATTTTGCGAGAGAATATTTGGTCCAACGAAAGATTGGGAGTGTTACTGTGGTAAATATAAGAAAATACGTTACAAGGGTGTCATTTGTGATCGTTGCGGAGTAGAAGTGGCAAGAGCCAAAGTTCGAAGAGAGAGGATGGGTCACATTCAGCTCGCAGCCCCTGTCTCGCATATATGGTTCACCAGAGGAACTCCGAGTAGGCTTGGAGTATTACTTGACTTATCACCACGAAACTTAGAAAGGGTCTTGTATTTCGCACAGTACGTCATCATTAGCATAGATGAAGACAGTAAGGAAAAACTAGTGACTAGAATTCAAGAAGAAGGTATCGAGTATAAGGCAAGGCTGCAGGAAAAAGTTAACAGTTTAAAGAGTGTTGCTTCTTCAAAAGATGATGCCATAAATACTAATCTATCTTCTGAAAATATTGACTCTTCCGAAACAAGTGACAATATTCTCGATCCCGAAGCAGGTGATCATCAAGAAGATCCTTTTGGAGATTTGGATCTCAGTAGTGAGGAGAAAATCCAGGATGCTTTCAATAAGATTGACTCAGATACTCAAGATAAAATTGAGCGTATGGAAGCGCTAGCTCCATTGCAGATGCTGTCAGAAAGCCGTTTCAGGGAATTACGTGATGAGTTTGGGGATGTATTTATTGCTGGTATGGGAGCTGAAGCTATTCTAGATATTTTGCAGAGAGTAAATCTGCAATCTTTATATCAAGAACTGCAAGAAGAAATTGCTTCTACTACAGGTCAAAGACGAAAGAAAGCGATTAAGCGACTTAAGGTAGTAAAGTCTTTATACCACAGTAACAATAAACCTGAATGGATGATTCTTAAAACTCTGCCAGTTCTCCCGCCAGAGCTTCGACCAATGGTACAACTCGATGGTGGAAGATTTGCCACCAGTGATTTAAATGATTTATACAGAAGAGTCATTAATCGAAATAATCGACTTAAGAGGTTGTTAGAATTAGGCGCGCCTGAAATTATAGTTCGTAACGAAAAAAGAATGCTGCAGGAGTCAGTGGATGCATTGATAGACAACGGTCGTAGGGGACGAACAATCGCAGGCAGTCACAATCATAAATTAAAATCGCTTTCCGACTTATTGAGAGGCAAACAAGGAAGATTTCGCCAGAACTTGTTGGGCAAAAGAGTTGACTATAGTGGGCGGTCAGTGATTGTAGTTGGTCCCTCCTTGGAGCTGCATCAATGCGGTTTACCTAAGAAGATGGCATTGGAGCTTTTTAAGCCATTTGTTATGAACAAGCTGGTTGAACAAGGATTAGCACATAACATTAAGAGTGCAAGAAGAATGGTTGAGCGAGTTAGGCCGGAAGTCTGGGATATTCTCGAAGACATAATTAAGACCAGACCAGTTCTGCTTAACCGAGCTCCTACGTTACATAGATTAGGCATTCAAGCCTTTCAACCAGTGCTTGTTGAAGGCAGTGCTATTCAGATCCATCCACTAGTGTGCACCGCATTCAATGCCGATTTTGATGGTGACCAGATGGCTGTTCACGTTCCATTGTCAACAGAAGCTGTACTGGAGGCTCGGCGTATTATGTTGAGTACTAATAATATGCTTTCTCCAAGTTCTGGCGAGCCCATAGTAGCACCTACTTTGGATATGGTTCTTGGTTCTTATTATTTAACGATGCTTCGTACAGGAGCGACAGGCGAAGGTAAACGGTTTCTTAATAAGGAAGAGGCAAGGTTATACGGCGATCTTGGCCTTGTCGATTTGCATGCTGAAATTGTCGTTCAGGATGATGGGAGTGGGACGCAACTTAAAACAACAATTGGCAGAATTATTTTCAATGAGGCTATTCCTAAAGAAGTAGGTTTCTATAACCGCTTAGTTGATAAACAGTCAATAAAAGAAATTGTATCTGATTGTTATCGACTACTTGGAAACGAAGGAACAGCAAAAGTTCTGGACAAAATTAAGGATGTAGGATTTAGATATGCAACACAATCGGGTATCACTATAGCAATTAACGACATAACGGTATCTAAAGAGAAAGCTGCAATGATTGATAAGGCTTCTGAAAAGATAGCAAACTTACAGGAGCAATACGGTGACGGTTTGCTCACGCCCGATGAGAGGTACAAGCGAGCTGTAGATATATGGACTGAGGTTAGTGATGATATGACTTCCTTGATTGAGAAAACCATGCCTAACTATGGTGGGATCTATTTCATGGCTCAGTCAGGAGCTAAGGGTAATATAGCTCAGGTCAAACAAATGGCTGGGATGCGAGGATTAATGAGCAATGCTCGAGGTAAGGTATTGGATTTGCCAATCAAATCCAGTTTCCGGGAAGGATTAACAGTGCTGGAGTACTTTATTTCTACTCATGGAGCTCGGAAAGGATTGGCAGATACGGCTTTGCGTACGGCTGACAGTGGATATCTAACTCGTAGACTCATAGATATTGCACAGGAAATTATTGTTTTGGAAACAGACTGCGGAACGGAAAAAGGAGTTTGGGTTATTTCTGAAACAGCAGAAGAAGATATTATGGTAGCCAGTTTTGAAGAGCGCTTAATTGGCCGTCATTTGGCAGAAGATTTAGTACATCCCAAAACCGGTAAGATCATCGGAAATAGAAACCAAGAGATTGACGAAGATATGGCAAGCAAGTTAACCCCAGCTAAGGTTGAGGCTGTTTTTGTAAGGTCAACTTTGTTATGCGAATCTGAAAAAGGTGCTTGCCAGTTGTGTTACGGGCGAAGTTTGGCTACGGGCAGAAGTGTTATGCTTGGAGAGGCAGTAGGGATAATTGCTGCCCAGTCAATTGGTGAACCAGGTACGCAGCTTACAATGAGAACTTTTCATACTGGGGGCGTTGCTGGAGTTGACATTACCAGTGGACTACCTCGTGTTGAAGAATTGTTTGAGGCAAGAGTGCCTAAAAGTAAAGCATTACTATCAGAAATTGAAGGAAATGTAGAAGTTTTTGATAGTGGAATTTTGATAGGGACTGACTCAGCATTGCCTTCTGGCGGGCTGAAACCTCCTATTTCTGAGGGTAAGGTGGTTCGAGTAACTAATGAGATTCCTTATTCAGAAGAATATAGAATACCTAGAGGATATAAGCCTTCAGTAGTTGATGGTGCTTGGGTAGAGAGTGACGCGGTTTTGGTGACCAAACCCCGAGTTGCTAAAGAATCTAAGTTATTGAATGAGTCCACCGATGGTTCGGTGCGTTCGAGCAACGCAGGTACAGTTAAAGTAATGAAGACCAAAATAAAGCTATTTTGGGACGAAAGTGATAGTCGGGATTATCCAGTACCAGCCACGGCAAACCTTGTAGTAAAGACGGGAGAGACTGTGCGTGCTGGTCAACCTTTGACCAAGGGTCAACGGGATCCACACGATATTCTCAGGATCCAAGGAAGAGAAGCAGTGGAACGTTATTTGAGGCAACAGGTTCAAACGGTCTATATGAACCAAGGGGTGTCTATTAATGATAAACATATTGAGGTTATTGTAAGGCAGATGCTTCGTCGAGTACGGGTAGACTTTTCAGGTGACACTGAGTTATTACCAGGCCAACTAGTTGACAGGCTGACTATTGAAAGAACTAACGCAAAGATATTGGCGGAAGGGGGAGAACCTGCTACAGCGAGCCCCGTTCTTCTTGGGGTTACTCGAGCTTCTCTAAATACGGATAGTTTCCTTGCGGCAGCTTCATTCCAAGAGACTGCGAGAGTATTGACTGAAGCAACTATTACAGGTTCTATGGATTCCCTACAGGGATTAAAAGAAAATGTGATCATCGGTCGATTGATACCAGCTCGATTTGACTTGTCAGAAGAAGGTAGGATTAGGCTTGGATTCGATAAACTTGAAGAAGAAAGGTCAAATAAAAAGGCTCAATACGAGTCTTTAGGTGAGCCAAATGAGATGGCTACTTCTGAGGAAGAAGAATTGCAAAAACAGCTTATCGGAGATGATACCGGGTTGGGTGATGAAGTGCAGCCAACAGAATCCTTTCTAGACTAAATACCTGACCTATATTTTTAAACTAAGATTTCATCTATTCCAGATCAGTGAGATTGTTCTTGACTGTTTTCAAAAAACTAGCTGCAGGTGCGCCATCTACAACTTGATGATCAAAGGTTATACTAAGACTTGCTACTGTTCTGATAGCAATCTCTTCATTAACTACCAATGGTCTTTTAATACTTCTACCTATTCCAAGAATAGCTAGCTCCGGTGGATTAATTATCGGAGTAAACGCGTCTATATCATATGATGCGAGGGAAGAGACGGTAAATGTTCCGTTTGTAACATCTTGGTAGTCGAGGGTTCCGTCCCTTGCTTTCTTGGAAAGAACGAATAGTTCTTCAGCTATGCTAGCGACGCTTTTTAAATTGGCGTTTTGGATTACAGGTACGATGAGACCCTTATCAATAGAAACTGCCACTCCCACATTGATATCGGTAGATAATGTTAACCTACTGTTTTCATAAGTCCCATTGAGATCAGGATGTAGTTCTAGTGCTTTTGCTGCTGCCTTTATGATTAGATGCAGGCTTCGTATCCGAGCTTTCGGGTATTTTGTATTGAGATTCTTTTGATACAACTCCATATCTGTTAGATCAGCTTCAGTCATTAAAGTAATTTGAGCCATACTTGTCAGGCTATGCATCATATTTGTTGCAATAGTTTTTCTTAAGCCACTTAATTCGTTATTTATCTGTCGACTATTAGTGCTCTGTCTAGTTGTTGGACGTGGACGCTTGTTCGCCTCTTGTTGATTTGTGACAACTTTAGTTTTAGAGATAATACCTAGTGTATCTCCTACGGATATGAGTTCACCTATTTGATGATTTTGTTCCTTAAGAAAGCCATTACAAGGAGCAATAACAGTAAAATTGATCTTTGCAGATTCTACTTCTAGGAGAGGCTCATTTTTTTTCACAATTTCCCCAATGTTTTTATGCCAGTGGGTAATTGTGGCCTTAACCATATCTGTATTCCAGGCATTTAGAATTATTTTAGTTGTGATTTGCTTTGCACTCATTTGAATTAGATTGTACGAATAAAAAGACCGTTTGGAAAGTTAGGGTTCAGTAGGATTGCATTCAAAATCACTGCTGACTGGCGTAACTTGTGTTAGAATACCCGCTTATGAGGTCAATATTTAAAATAATGAATATTAATGGGAGTCAAGAAATTGGATCACGGTAAAAGTGAATTTGGTCTTGATATTCATGGTATCTCTCATGAGGGGTCTAGTTTTTGGAATCTCGATGTCAAGGCTTTGTATAAGAGTGCCTTAGCACAAGGGAATGCAGTTCTGGCCCATGGTGATTCTTTAGTTGTCACTACAGGAAAGTATACCGGGAGGTCTCCCAAAGACAAGTTTATCGTGTGTGATGAAACTACTAAGGATGTAGTGTGGTGGCAAGGGGGCAATCAATCATTTAGCCCCGAGCAATTCGATTCTCTTCATGACAAAGTGCTTGCGTATTTAGGGTCACAAGATTTATTTATTCAGGATTGTTTTGTGGGTGCGGATTCTGAATATAGGCTCAAATTAAGAGTCATTACTCATTCTGCTTGGCATTCCTTATTTGCGCGTAACATGTTTATTATCCCTGAGGTAAATCAGTTAGCCTCCCATAACCCAGATTTTACAGTTCTTCACTGTCCAGGTTTCAAGGCTGATCCTACTGTGGATAGTACTAATTCAGAAGCTTTTATAGTTATAAATTTTAATAAGAAGATCGTTATGATAGGTGGCACAGAGTACGCCGGTGAAATCAAGAAATCGATCTTCACTGTTATGAACTACATATTGCCAGAAAAGGATGTCTTCCCCATGCATTGTGCTGCGAATGGGGAGCCCAAGAACGGTGATGTGGCTTTGTTTTTTGGCCTTTCCGGTACTGGTAAAACAACTTTATCTGTGACTAATGACAGGATATTGATAGGGGATGATGAGCATGGATGGACCCCTGATAGTGTATTCAATTTCGAAGGCGGATGTTATGCGAAGGTGATTCGACTATCCGCTGAAGCAGAGCCTGAGATTTTCGAACGAACTAGGTCTTTTGGAACAGTCTTAGAGAATGTTGTTATGGATAGCAGTACAGGGATTTTAGATCTTGACGATGACTCTATTACTGAAAACACTAGGGGATCATACCCTCTTAGTTCCTTGTCCAATGTCTCGAGTACCGGTTGCGGGAAGCAGCCGAATTATATTTTCTTTCTTACCGCGGATGCTTTTGGAGTTTTACCGCCATTAGCTCAGCTAACAATCAATCAAGCAATGTATTATTTTATTTCTGGATACACTGCAAAGTTGGCAGGTACTGAAAGAGGGGTTATACAGCCCGAAGCAACCTTTAGTACTTGTTTTGGCGCTCCTTTTATGCCTAGGCATCCCAGCACGTATGCGGCGTTACTGGGTCAGCGCATGTTAAACGATAATGTACAAGCTTGGCTTGTTAACACCGGTTGGAGTGGAGGTCCATATGGGATTGGAGAAAGGGTTAAAATTGCACACACTAGAGCAATGATTAGAGCGGTTCTCAGTGGGAGCATGGACTCTGTCCCAACAGTTGAAGATCCTATTTTCAGAGTTGATGTCCCAGTATCCTGTCCTGATGTTCCTGATTCAATATTGAGACCCCGGGATACGTGGCCGAATCCTGATGGTTATGATGAACAGGCTAAACTCTTGGCTAGAATGTTCCAAGACAATTTTTCCAGCTTTGCAGATCAGGTATCTCTTGAAGTGTTAAACTCCGGTCCTCAATCTTAAGAATGTAAGCAATTAATTCCTGCGTCAAAGGATATTCATGCTACTACCTATAGGAGAGAATGATTTGTACAAACACGATAACCTAGGGGTTGCTTGGGTCAGTGGAATTACAGCCGAATCGCAAGGTATAGCTCGTACTTCAGGAGTCTGCTCTGGTGACTTGGAAGAACAGACCAAGAAAGCCTATAAAAACTTAGAGCTAGTTTTAAGTAGAACTGGTCATACTCTAAAAGATATAACCAAAATAATCTACTATATTGATCCCCGTGCAGTTCCCGCATTTAATCAAGCTATTGGTGTCAGGGCAGAGCTTTTTGGAATTGATCAATTGCCAGCTGTTACGGCAGTCGCGGTTCATTCTCTAATCGATAAGGGAGCCTTGGTGAAAATTGAGGCGATAGCAGATCGAAATGGCAAAAAAACCGTACATTATCCAGATCAGAGGAATGACTGGAAATTGCCCTACAAACCATGCTGGGACGGAGGCAATGTACTATGGGTAGCTGGATTAGTAGCTCGGTCATATGATAGCTTGGGCGTGCCTTTATGGCCTTCAAATTTAGTCGGTCAAACTGAGGCTATCTATAGAAGAGCTGAGATAATGTTAAGCCGTGCGGGATTACAGTTCAGTGATGTAGTTAATTTAGTAGACTATGTTGTTCCAGAAGGATATAAAGATTATCAACAGGCGAATCAGGTACGGAAGAAGTATTTTAAAGACCAACCACCAGCTTGCACTACGGTCGTAGTTGACAAGCTTCTAGCAGATGACGCCTTAGTAGAGACTGACATGTTTGCGGTTCGTGATGGTAACAGAGTTGATATTTCACTTACATCTACTTCAAGTATTTCACCTGATGGAGTCAAGAAAGGATCATTAGTGTTCATTGGAGGTCAGGTAGCTAGTGATTTATCTCCTAAGGATACCAAGGTACAAGCTACAGAATGTCTGAATAACATTGATGGTTTGTTGGAACAAGCTGGGGGGAATAAACAGAATATTACTCGCCTTGTAGCCTATATATCCGAGCAGGCTTTTGGTGATTATGACGAGGTACTAGGAGCAATTGAGCACTATTTTTCTGGCAGCCCACCTTCTGTTACTGCTGTTGCTGTACAAAACCTTTCAGACCCCAATCAAAACATCATGATGAATGCTGTGGCTGATTTAAGCACTGACTAAACGTCACCTTGGTAACCCGTCACCCTATTTAGAGCGCAGTTTTTCGGTACCTCTCCAGTCTATCGAACGATTATCAGGCATTATTGCGACGGCATATACATCCTTAGCTCGCTCAATAGATACCTTTTCTTCTATAACGTCCCAGAGAACCAGTTCAGGATCTCTCTGCTTGGGATCGCCCCAGCCACCAGCTCCTGGCCATTCAATTTTCAGCCAGTCACCTGCATTTACCGTTTCTAAGAATTTCGTTGGCATCTTTTTGACCTGTCCTTGTTTCGAGACAGAGATTTTGGTTGACTGAGAGGAAGAACCTCCGTTTAAACCATAAGGAGAACTTTTTTGTCTATCAGATCTCAATTGAATAACTGTGTCGTCTAACAAATACGTGTATTTTCTAACCATTGCCAGACCACCTCTGTGTAAGCCTGCTCCCTCAGAATTAGGAACCATACCGTATTCCTCAATGCGAATAGGTTGTTCAATTTCCATAGTTTCCGATGGTATATTAGCTAGGTTCGACACGTTAGTCCCCTGAGCGTCTAAGCCATCCAATGTAGGAGACCCTCCCCTGGCAGTTTCATTATGAAATTCTAATTGTACCCATGGTTTCCATGGGGTTTTGCTTTTATCATAGCCTCCTGCCCCAACTCCTACTTCAGCTCCGCCTGGGCAGGCAAAAACTTTGTCAGGTAACATTTGTGCAAATGCGCCGTATAGTACATGTGTAATTCGTCTACACCCCAAAGCTCGGGCTGCAACCGGGGCTGGTGGTAAAGGATTTGTGAATGTTCCTTCCGGGGATGTAATAGTAACTGGTCTGAAATAACCAGCAGTGTTTGGTATATCTCCCCCTATAACGCTTCGCATGACGGCATAGACCATAGCTTTTGTGGTAGCAAATACCGGTTGAATAGAACCTTTGCACTGGGGAGATGTGCCTGTAAAGTCTACCCACAAGTGATCACCTTTTTTCGTTATTGTAGTTACAATAGATATCTGATCGTCTGTGAAGCCATCATCATCGATGTAATCGGTGAAGGACCACGTTCCCTCTGGCCATTCTGATATAGCTTTGCGTATAGCCATTTCAGTATAGTCAAGGAGTTCGTTGATGGTGGTTTCTAGTTCTTCAGCACCGTATCGTGCAATCAGTTTTCGATACTCTTGCTCGCCAAAATGCAAAGATGCAACTTGCCCGCGAATATCTCCTAAGACGATGTCAGGCACTCGAACAGCTTTTTCAATTATTCGGAAGAGAGTCTCATTGGGCTCACCTTTTTCATATAGCTTCAAAGGAGGGATCCGTAGGCCTTCCTGATAAATTTCTGATGAGTCGCAAGCGTTACCTCCTGCTACTCTACCTCCGATATCGGTTTGATGAGCCATTGAGCACAAATAAGCTGTAATATGACCACCTTCGAAGACTGGCTTGAATAGGAATATATCTGGAAGATGGCTTGCTCCTTCGTAGGGATCATTGCTTGCTAATATATCTTCTGGATATATTCTGCCTTCATACCGTTCCAGGCAGGCTTTTAAGGCAGGCATCATTCCCCCAAGGTGAATTGGGGTACATGCTCCTTGACCAACGAGTTCGCCGTCACAGTTAAGGACACCTGTAGAAAAATCCAAACTTGTTCTTACTACTGATGATCTTGAAGTCCGTACAACTGTTAGGGCCATGCCATCAGCTATGCTTTCGAGATTATTTTTGATAATCTCCATCTTGATTGGGTCTGTTACCTTAAGCATGTCATACTCCTACGATTGAGTTACCTTTAGAGCCTATCTTAGATTATTGAATGGCTAGTTGCAAAGATTTTGTTAAGATAGAGTCAAATATTGTTCTACTAGCAACCTATTTAAGAGAAATAACCTTAAAACACAAAGAGAAAGTTAACATTTATGACTAATAGATTAATCAATGAAAGTAGTCCTTATTTACAGCAACATGCGCAAAATCCGGTTGAATGGTATCCATGGGGCGAAGAAGCATTGAACAAAGCTATAGCGGAAGGAAAACCTATGCTACTAAGCATTGGTTATTCTGCCTGTCATTGGTGTCATGTTATGGAGCGCGAGTCGTTTGAGGACAGAGACGTTGCTGCAATAATGAACAAATGGTTTGTTAATATCAAGGTTGACCGGGAAGAGCGTCCTGATTTGGATAGCATCTATATGTTAGCCGTACAAAGTATGACTGGTAGTGGTGGATGGCCTCTTACTGTGTTCCTAACCAGTGATGGCAAACCTTTTTTTGGTGGTACTTATTTTCCCCCAACCGATCGACATGGCTTACCTTCGTTTACAAAAGTTTTAACTACTATAGGAGAACTCTATCACCAAGAACCGGAAAAAGTTGCCGAAAACGCAGAACAAGTGATTAATCATCTTCAAAAAATCCTTAGTAGTGGTGCAAATAGTGAAAAAACTCAAGTGCACGATAGTCAAATACATCAAGCAATTCAGGGTTTAAAGAATTCTTTTGATTGGGAACACGGAGGACTAGGTACTGCTCCTAAATTCCCTCAGCCTTTAGTGCATGAGTTTATGCTGCAATACGCGGATCGATTTAAGGATGAAGATGCATTGAATATGGTTCTTCAATCGCTGGATGCAATGTCAGCAGGCGGGATTTATGACCAGATTGGAGGAGGGTTCCACCGTTATTCCACCGATAGATCCTGGTTGGTTCCTCATTTTGAGAAAATGCTATATGACAATGCTTTGCTTAGTTCACTATACCTTAATGCTTACCGTATTACAGGACTATTACAATACGAGAAAGTTGTAACAGAAACATTGGACTATGTGATAAGGGAAATGATTAGTGATAATGGAGGGTTTTTTGCAGCCCAAGATGCTGATAGTGAAGGTGTTGAAGGAAAGTACTTTGTTTGGACAAGCGATGAAATCATTTGTGAGCTTGGACGTTCTGACGGAGAAATACTGTGCCAATATTTTGGCGTTATTGATGGAGGAAACTTTGAAGGCAATTCAATCCTCCATAAGGTTACAACGGAAAACGAATTAGCAGCAATCCATAATATGACTATAGTTAAACTTAGAGAGATTCTTGATAAAGGGAAAATGCATCTCTTGAATATACGATATCAGAGAATCCCTCCAGCTTGTGATGACAAGATCATCGTCGCATGGAATGGATTCATGATGCGTGCTTTTGCTGAGGCTGGATCAGTATTGCAAAGCAGTCAATACACGAATGTGGCACTGCGTAACGCTGAATTCTTGCTAGAGAATTTGTCTGACGATGGCATCTTATGTAGAGTTATCACGGAGGGATCTCCAAAGGGTGAAGGGTACTTAGAGGATTACGCATCCTTGATTGATGGTTTGTTGGCAGTGTATAGGTGTACCCTTAATTTAGAGTGGCTTACTCAGGCGGATGCGTTGGCACAAACAATGATTAGACTTTTCTGGGATGAAGAAAGCAAAAGTTTTTATGACACTGGGATCAATCATGAGAAGTTAGTGGTTCGACCTAGAGATTATTTTGATAATGCTGTTCCGTGCGGGACATCACTCGCTGTGAATGCCTTACTACAACTTGGATCAATGACTTTAAGTAAAAGATATCGAGAGATTGCTGACACTGTCTTATCTGGCAAGAATACGTTCGCTGCTAATAATCCATTTGCAATGAGCAATTTGCTTAGAGGTCTCGATTTTCATTTGGCACCCCCATCTGAGATTGTTCTTGTTGGGAGTAACCGTCAGCTAGATGAGTCTGCTTTGCTGTATGGATGTCATAAACGATATATGCCAAATACAGTTATAGCTGGTGGTGATCCATCTCATCCAGCTTATGCTACTTTCCCTCTTATGGAAGATAAGAGTTTGGTGGGCAACGAGGTCACAGCGTACATTTGCCGGGATTATACCTGCGGGCCACCTATCACGGAATTAAATGAGCTAGAAAGCTATCTCACGTTAAGAGAAAAGTAGCTTGACTGGTAATTATTATTTGAGTTATTTTGACTGAATGGAAGGGTGTTTTGAATAAAGTTAGTTTTGGAGTAGATGTAGGAGGAACCTTCACGGATTTCGTGGTATTCAACCATGAGACCAAGAAATATTCGCTCGGCAAACGGTTGAGCACGCCTGAAAATCCGAGTAAGGGTATTTTGGCAGGTGTTCAGGACTTGCTTGAGCTATTGAATATTCCTGCGAGTGCGATTGAGCATGTAATACACGGTACAACTATGGTCGCTAACAAGATCATCGAGCGCAAAGGAGCTAAGGTTGGCTTAATTTCTACAGAAGGATTCCGGGACAACTTGGAACTTGGTAGAGAGCAACGGTATGATATGTATGATCTTTTTATTAGAAGAGCGGAACCTTTGGTTCCTCGCTATTTGCGGCGTACGATTTTTGAGCGTGTCGACTGGGAAGGGAATACACTCAGGCCTATCAAAATTGATCAACTTGATTCTATTTCTGAACTCTTTACTAAAGAGGGCGTGCAAGCTGTAGCTATTTCTTTAATGCATTCTTACCGGAATCCTGAACATGAGCAGAAGATTCGTGATCACTTGAAGCGGCTGAATCCTGATCTGTATGTTTCTATTTCATCTGAGGTATCTCCCGAGGTGCGGGAGCATCAGCGGACTTCGACAACTGTTACTAACGCGTATGTGCAACCTGTAGTAGATCTGTATCTGAATGACTTGCAGCAAGGATTTAAAGAGCTGGGCTCAAAAGGGACTATTTACATTATGCTGTCAGGAGGAGGAGTTACGACTGTAGACGTTGCTACGTCGGTTCCGGTCAGAATGGTGGAGTCAGGACCAGCTGCGGGTGCTATTGCTGGATCTTACTATGGCAAATTGAGGAATGAAGAGAACGTTGTGTCTTTTGATATGGGAGGAACTACGGCAAAAATATGTCTGATTAATAATAACGTCCCTTCCACTACAAGCGAAATCGAAGTTGCGAGAGAGCACCGATTCAAAAAAGGTAGTGGATTAATACTCAAGGTTCCTTCCATAGAAATGATTGAAATAGGCGCGGGAGGAGGAAGTATCGCCCATCTAGATTCTATGGGACTGCTTAAAATTGGTCCGGAGAGTGCAGGAGCTGATCCTGGGCCAGTCTCATACGGACTAGGGGGGACTTCACCCACGGTAACTGACGCGGATCTAGTACTAGGTTTCTTGAATCCTGAGTACTTCTTGGGCGGGGAAATGCAATTAGATGCCACTAAGGCAGGAGAAATCATTAAACAAACAATCGGTGATCCTTTGAATTTGGATGCTGTCCAGGCAGCTCAAGGTGTTAATGAGGTCGTGAATGAAAACATGGCGAGTGCTGCGAGAGTGTATGCTGCTGAGCAGGGTGTTGATATTCGAAAATATGCTATGGTTGCATTTGGGGGAGCTGGTCCTGTTCATGCCTATAAGGTTGCGAAACTCCTGGGTATTCCCCGGGTGATTTGTCCTCTCGGAGCAGGGGTGATGTCATCCGTTGGTATGTTGGTCGCGCCTAAGTCTTTCGATTTTGTGCAGAGCTATATTAGCCGAGTAGATTCCCTTGACTGGGATTATTTGGATAACATGTACAGTGGAATGGAATCTCATGCAAAAGATATTTTGACGTCCGCTGGCGTTCCTATCAGTGACATTATTTTGACTAGAAGTGCTGACATGCGGTATGTCGGACAGGGTTTTGAAATCAGTGTACCTATTCCTGAAGGATCATTTAAGGGAGGAAAGAGTGACCAATTCACTTCCGCGTTTAATACAACGTACGAAAATCTCTTCAAGAGGTATTTGACGCATGTTCCGGTGGAGGCTATTACGTGGAGATTGAAGGCTTCTGAGCCGACACCGATGCCACAATTGCTCTTTGATATCCCCACACCCGAAACAAAGAATGGACGGGTAAAAGGTACGCGACCTATCTACATGTCAGAGAAAGCATCGTTTGAAGATGTTCCTGTGTACGATCGGTATGCTTTGGAGCCTGGATTCGAATTTGCAGGGCCTGCTCTTGTTGAAGAAAAAGAATCGACAGTGTATGCGGGACCAGATTGTAAATGCACAGTTGATGAACAGCTTAATTTAATTATGGAGATCGTGTACAAATGACGCAACATCAAGTAAACATTGATCCTATCAGCCTTGAAATTTATTGGAATCGTCTTATTTCGATATGTGATCAAGGGGCTGCTAATCTTGAACGTGCAGCGTTTTCTACAATCATACGTGAATCGAATGATTATACTGTTGTGCTACTCGATTCCAACGGAGATTCCCTGGCCGAGAATAGGGCGACAATAGGAGCGTTCGCTGGTTGCTTGCCCAGAACTATGAAGCACTTACTGAAAATTTTCCCAATAGAGTCGTGGGAACCTGGAGATGTCGTAATTAGCAATGACCCTTGGATAGGTACAGGGCATCGACCAGATGTGACTGTTGTGGCACCCATCTTTTACAAAGATAAGATCATTGCGTTCACTGGGAACACAGGACACTGGGCTGATGTCGGGGGAACAATTTTCTCTGCTGATGCTAAGTCAGTTTTTGAAGAAGGGATAGGACTCCCCCCGATGAAGATCGTAAACAAAGGTATTCCAGATGCTACTTTGGTAAATTTAATTAAGTCTAACGTCAGAGTTCCGGACATGGTACTAGGAGATCTTTATGCCCAAATTGCCACGGTAGAGATCTGTAGCGACTTAGTAGTAGAATTTGTCAGTCAGAGTGGATTCGAAGATCTCTCTATTCTTAGTGTTGCGATTATGAGTAGAGCAGAGGTCGCGATGAAGGCAGCAATCGAAACAGTTCCCGATGGGACATATCGTTCTACAGTATCTTTAGATGGTTACGATACCCCTCTTTTCATCAAGTGTGCGATAAAAGTAGACGGTACATCCATTGAAGTTGACTATGATGGTACCTCAGATCAAATCACTCAAGGTAGTACGAATGTAGTATTGACGTATGCGATGGCATGGACTTGTTATACCCTTAAATGCGTGCTAGATCCCAGTACTCTTCGCAATGAAGGATCGTATAGACCGATAGGAATACAGGCTCCTTTGGGTTGCATACTGAATTGCGAATATCCGTCGCCAGTGAATGCGAGACACCTAATGGGAAGGTGCATTAGTTCAGCAATAACAATGGCATTAGCGCCGATTTTGCCTGAAAAAGTTATAGCTGAATGCGGTAGCACACCTGATCTTACGGCAGTGTTTGAAGGCTTCGATAAGAGGAAGGATCCTTTTAGTTTTATGCTTATGACCTCGGGTGGCATGGGAGCAAGTGCTCACGGTGATGGGCTTGCTTGTACTCCGTTTCCTCAGAATGTGGCAGCTGCCTCAATTGAAATTATGGAAGCAATGTCTCCTTTGCTGGTATGGGAAAGGGAAATTCGAAAAGACTCTGCTGGTAACGGTAAACACCGAGGTGGTTACGGCCAAGTGCTAGTTGTTGAAAATTTGGCACCACATGCAATTAATTTATCCCTGATAGCAGAGAGAACTAAGAATCCGGCACAAGGCTTGTTTGGTGGATCTTCAGGGGAATCGATTGTGATATCCAAGGTTGGGGAGGACCAACTATTACCTACAAAAGCGCGTGTCCAATTGCTTCCGAAAGAAGCTGTCCGAATGGCCCACGGAGGAGGGGGAGGATTCGGTGTTCCAACCGAACGAGATAGAGATCAAGTTCGAGAAGACCTAAGGAATGAAATCATCTCAGAGCAAACTGCCAGAGATGTGTACGGATTAAAATAAGTAAAGATTCCTCTTTGCTCTATTAGTAAGCTTTCGTAACACTTCCTCCACCAGCTCTTGGATCTGAGCCGCCTCGGATAGTCCCCTCAATGTTTTCTGCAATTTGTACTCTCGCCATCATTGGATGAAGGGCAAGGGGTTCCTTACTTGTCACATGTCCATACTGTTCCAGTTGGTTAGTGTAGTCAGTACGGATACCTGCTTCTAAGAATACTTTACCGCCTTCACAATGTATTCGAGAGGCTGACACTGCTTCAGTTGGTGTCATATTGAAATCTAATAAGTTTACAATTGCTTGAAAAACTGCACTAACGATTACCGCACCGCCAGGCGCGCCAACAGCTGTAACTGGTGTGCCTTTGCTGTCGCAAATAAGAGTTGGGACCATGTTTGTTCCTCTTGCTTTGCCCGGAGCAATAGAATTCAATTTTCCAGGAGCTGGGTCAGCCAGATTCATACCGTTATTGAAAACGAAACCTAATCCAGGTGTTACCACGCCGGATGCCCATCCTAAAGTATGGGTAACACAGAATATATTTCCTTGTTTGTCCAGTACATTAACGTGGGTGGTATCACCTTTTTCAAAGGCATTTCTTCCACTTGTCATGATGCCTTTCCTGATTTGATCCTGTTGTTGTGAAATTCGTGCTGGATCCAGAACAACCTCTCTTACTGGTACCTGCACGAAATCTGGATCGCCGTTATATTCGAGACGATCTTTATGTGCGAGCGACATAGCTGACGTTATAATATGTAGATATTCGGGGCTATTGTGATCCATTGAACCTAGATTAAATGGTTCAACTAAAGCAAGTAACTGCAGTACTGTCATGCCTGTATTTGGTGCTGGTACTGCGGCAATTTTTGTGCCGTGGTAGCTACCCCACAAAGGCTCAGCAATTTTTGGTTTGTAAGACTGTAGATCTTTAAGGGTTACGAAACCGTTGTTGGATTCCATATCCTGTGCGATTGCTCTGGCTATATCACCTCGGTAAAATTCATCAACCCCTTTGTTGGCTATGATATCTAAGGTGTTTGATAAATCATTTAGCGGGATCGTATCTCCCACGTAGTAGAGAGACTTATCTGGTTTGAGGAATGCCTTTGTGCAAGCCGCTGTTGCCAGAACTCGCTCCTCTCCCGTAATAGTCGTTCCGGGCATGGGCTTTTGGTAAAAAGTTTCTAATGCAGTATTTACTTTGGTGCCAAGTTTTGCTTGGGCAATAGCTGGTGCGAGTAGTTCTTTCCATGGCATGGAGCAAAATCTTTTATGAATCTCAGCGAACCCTGCAAGTGATGTAGGAATCATTACAGATTGATGACCAATTTCATTGCGCAGGTCATCAAAGGTGAAGATACTGGATACCTCACTTCGAGTGTACTTGTCCTTTGCCCACATGTCGGGCTGTACTTTTGCGCCTGCTTGAGTAGCGAAGTCAACAACTGTTAATTTTTTTGACTGGTTATCCCAAATTTGGCCAATTCCGAAGCCCCCCGGGCCACACATAAATGGATCTGAAACCCATTGAGTGAAGGCAGTAGCTAGTCCCGCGTCGAATGCGTTACCTCCTGCCTCTAAGATTTGAGCTCCTACTTCTCCCGCAACTGGTTGTGGGCATGTAACGATTCCTCTCATTGTTGTTTGCTCCCTAAGTAAATTTGCTGTAGTTTTATATTACGTTATATCGAAACCTTTTGCTACTGAACTTTATTGTCATGTAGGCCTGATACTTTGTTATTACAAGATGCAATAACTCATATTAATGATATTGGAATACACTATCGTTACAAAGGTACCAGTGTAAGTCAGTGCTTAGTTTTTCTACATGGATTGGCTTCAACCTGTCGCATTTGGGATAAAACAATCGAACACCTTCCTGATCTGTCAGTAATTTCGGTTGATCAGCGAGGACACGGGGAAACCCAAAAACCTCAAGGGGATTACGGTTTCAAGACCTTTGTAAAGGATCTTCATGGTCTCATTGAAAGTCATGAGATTTCTAGACCTGTGGTGATCGGACATTCATGGGGTGGTTGTGTTGCTATTGAATATGCGGCTCAGTATCCGAATAGAATTGCGGGGTTGGTTTTATTAGATGGCGGGTTCTATGATTTCCAAAACGAACCTGGGGCTAATTGGGAGGATCTTGCGATGAAGCTGGCGCCACCAGACTTCACTGGAGTGAATATAAGTACCCTACTTGATCGCGTAAAAGCTGGAGGAGTATTTGGTACTTGGGATGAAACCCTGGAGAGTTCTATTAAGTCCAACTTTCTAATAGATCAGGGAGGTTTTTTCAAGGCCCGATTGGACAGGGTTAACCATATGAAGATATTAAAGGCAATTTGGAATCAAGATGTTGCTAGTTTGTATCGTAAAATAGAATGCCCCACACTCATCGTTGCTGCAAGGAGAAACTCTGATGACGACAAAGAAAACAATTTTATCCGGCACAAAATGCGCACTGTCCCGATAGCAGGTGCAAACATAACGAAAAGCGAGATTGTATGGTTTGAAGATTCTGTTCATGATATCCCGTTGCAACATCCTAAAATCCTAGCTGATTGCATTGCTGACTTTGCTAGTAAATTAGAGTAATTCCATATAACATTCGGATAAAATGATTCAGAACAAAGTATCAGGACCTATTACGGATGGGTATCGATATATGAAAAGTAAGGAGAGAATTAATGGCATTTGAATTGTGGCTGGAGACTCGATCAGTGAATCCTTTTGCAGGTGGAAAACATTTTGGATCTGTGGGAGCGTATGACCTCATTAGTGGCGTAGCTCACTACAGTGTTGATCCCAGTGAAACAAAAGAGGTTGTAGATATTGGGAAGGTACCTACTAATGCTGATGGTAAAGTGGAATTCACCGCAGATGTACACATACTAAAACCTAGAAATTTAGCAAATTGGAACAGACGAATATTCTATGATGTCATTAATCGAGGGAACGTTTGGAACTGCCTCTATTTCAATGATGCCTTTCCGGAAATTGCTGAGTCTGGTGAGTTTTCAAGCTACGGAAATAACCCTAACACAGAAAGACATGCCGGGAATGGCTTTTTAATGAGGCAAGGGTATGCTGTTGTCTGGTCAGGCTGGGACGGAGTTATTTTACCGGTAGATGATCGGGTAACCCTAACTGTGCCTCACGCCACCGAAGGTAATCAACCACTTACGGGCGTCGTGCGAACAGAGCTTTCCGCAAATGCTGCTGGAGTGCATAGTTTGCCCCTGTCAGGGAATGTGTATTCCTGCTCTTATGAGCCAGTTATTAATCCTGAGATTGAGCCTGTTTTAACATTTCGAGAAAATGAAACTGATCCTCGTATGACTATTCCGAACGACCGCTGGAGCTTCCAGTTTCCTGGAAGTCACGAGATCGACGGCAGGAAAGTAGATCCTGTTCCCTTAACTTCTCTTTTTGTTGAAGATGGATTTAATCCAGGGTGGTTATATGAACTCATATATGAGGCAAAAGACCCACCAGTTCTGGGTCTTGGGTTTGTTGCAGTCCGTAATCTTATTGACTACCTGAAGTACTGGGAGAAAGATAGCAGAGGGAACGAGAATCCTCTCTATGAAGGTTCTGTTCGAACTGAGTACGCGTACACCTGGGGCTTATCACAGGGTGGGAGATTCCTGAGGGATTTTGTGTACTTGGGTTTTAACGAAAATGAACAAGAAGAAAAGATCTTTGACGGTGTTTGGGTTGACGGTTCTGGTAGTGGAAGGATGTTTTTCAATCATCGGTTTGGTCAACCAGGACGCAGGAATAAGCAACACGAAGAACACTTATTCCCTGTGGATATATTTCCCTTATCGTACAGTCCAACAAATAGTCCGAAAGACAATCGTACAGATAGTATCTGTCTAAGACCAAAGACCGATCCATTGATTTTTCATACGAACAGTTCTACTGACTACTGGCAGAGAAGAGCTTCCTTGGTGCATACCTCCCCGAAAGGCGAGGACTTGGTGGATCCGGAAAATGTTCGGTTCTATCTTTTTGCTAGTGCTCAGCATTTTATTCCGCCTGGTGGGATTATCACGGAAGGAGTGTGGCAACATCATCCAAACCTCATGGTAGTTACGTCGATTATGAGAGCACTGCTAGTAGCTTTAGATGAGTGGGTGTCAGGAGTGGCAGACCCTCCAAAGAGCCAAGTTCCTATGGTAGCGGAACAGACGTTAACCAGTCCATCCGAAGTCTCCTCTCGTTTCCCGAGTGGTAATTTTGCCAGATGTCCTGATTTCAATAATCGGTTGCATGAAATTGATTGTGGACCAGAATTCCAAAACGGAATCGTTACGAATAACCCTCCGATAGTAGATAAGAACATTGAATATGCAGTTTTAGTACCTAACGTGGATGTTGATGGTCATGATTTAGCCGGTATTAAAAGCCCAGAAATTCAAAATCCGGTTGGAACCCACGTAGGGTGGAACTGGAGAAAAGAAGGGTTTGTACCTACCGCGCTCGCTGGGACTATGGGGTCCTTTTTACCTTTTAGTAGAACAAAGGCTGACCGCATTGATGCACAGGATGCCAGACTTTCAATTGAGGAACGCTATAAAGATCACGAAACGTATGTTCAGCAGATAGCTAGTTCAGCTCAGTCTTTAGAGGCACAAAGGTTTCTACTTAGGGAAGATGTAGAGCGGTATGTGCTGGCTGCAAAGAAACGGAATCCCTTAGATCAGGATGTTGAGCTTGGTCCATTTATTTTGCCTTGGTGACTCTAGAACCGTAAAATAAGTCTCCGTACTCAACAATATAATGAGGTTTATTCTCTGAATAACCACTTGTGATAATCTAAGCACTACTCATGGAGGATTGCTATGTTGAAGGCAACTCAAGACCTTATATTGCCTACGGCTGTTATAGGCTCATTTCCTAGGCCTTCTTGGTATACCGAGAGTCTAAACGGCAGGTCATTTAAGAAAGCAATGGGTGATGCGTTGTTCCGGGAGCAATACCTGGACACTTTGGCTTGCGTCATTAATACACAAGAATCGGCTGGTTTGGATATTGTAACCGATGGAGATACTCGGTTCGATCTTGCTGTGGGTGGAAAATCATGGCATTTCTATCCTATTGAACGAATTGAAGGAGTGACGGAAACGAGGGATGGTTCACCAGTGTTTACGAAAACCGCCGGTAAAGGTCCTGGCGATATACTATGGGAAGTTGCGGAAGCCTATCAGCCTGGTGTTGTTACCCAGCCTTTGGCGCGGGGACCGCTTGAGTATGCGGCCTTGTGGAAGGTTGCCAAGCGATTCACTGATAAACCCGTAAAATTTGGAGCTGTCAGTGCGCAGTGTATTCCTGGCATGCTTTGGAATAACTATTATGATCAATTCAATGATTTGATTAATGCTCTAGTTACGATCATGAACGCAGAATTTCGAGAATTGGCTGAAGCTGGATGTGAAATTATTCAAGTTGAAGAACCAAGGATTCACATGGCAACAGCAAACACGAAAGGCAAGAACAAAGATGTAGAGTTTTACATCGATGCGTTCAATAGGGAAGTAGAGGGCGTAAATGCTGAAATATGGGCGCATACATGTTGGGGTAACCCTAACCAGCAGAGAATTTTCTGGGATGTTCCTAGTTATGAAAAAGCTATTCCGTATATGCTGGAACTGAATGCTGATGTAATTACCTTTGAATGTGCAAGTACTCTCGGTAGAGACCTTCCTCATTTTGCAAAATATAAAACAGATAAGAAAATTGGTATTGGAGTTATTTCCCACACAAATACGGTGGTCGAACCTCCAAGTTTTGTTGCAGAGTTAATACGCTACGCCTTGAAGTTCATACCCCCCGAACGGTTAGTGTTAACCACTGATTGCGGATTTGGTAGAGAAGGATTATCAAGGAGAATTGCTTACTACAAATGTGTTTCTCTTGTCATGGGCGCGAATATAGTAAGGAAAGAATTGGGTTTACCCGAAGTCAGGGTGCGGGCGGCTGACCCTACTGTCTACTTTGCTGATCGAGATACTTTGCTGGGTCAGGATCGAGCATAAGGACTCGATCATATTTCGCTGTTTAACTTAAGGAGGATTAAGTGATGACTACATCTGGAGAACGTCGGTCTACTCATCCGTTCTATATGTATGAAGCTATTCATGATCAACCTCGCGTGATAGCAGAACTGCTGGATCGTGAAAAGGATGCGGTTATTTCAGCTGCAGGTATGCTAAAAGAGTCCTCTCGGATTCATTTGGTTGGGATTGGTACTTCATGGCATGCATCGTTAGTGGCAGAGTACATGTTTAAAACGTTTGGGCAGAGGATTGATGCATGTGCTTGGAATGCTTTTGAATTTTGCACGAAGACACCTCCATTGAGTAAAGAGGATATAGTTATTGTTTTTACGCATCGCGGGTTCAAGCTCTACCCGATACAAGCTCTTGATATAGCGAAAGCGAGTCCCTGTAAAGTTATTGTAATTACTAGCACAGAATCGAAAGTTGATTTAACCAAGATTGATCAAGTCATTTACACAAGCTATCCTGATCCATCATCTGCGTTCACCGTAAGCCATACAGCAGCTATGACGATTGCCTGTATGCTGGTTACCCACTTAACTGGTAACTCCATGTTGGTTAATGCCCTGCATCAGCTTCCGGCCGCAGTCGCAAAAAGCCTGGAAAGTGATGAGCAAATAAAGAGTCTCGCTCAGAACTATAGAGACAGTACATGGTTTTGCTTTGCTGGATGGGGATCGAATAGTGCAACTGCATATGAGGTAGCACTGAAAATTAATGAAGCAGCGTATTCCGTGACTACAGGTTTTCAGCTTGAGCAGTTTTTGCATGGGCCGTTTGTAGCTATGACTACAGGCTGTTTTCTAAGTCTTATAATTCCTGGAGAAGCTGGGCGTGCACGGTCAATAGAAATTGCTAGGGCTGCTAAAACCGTAGGGGCGGATGTCATTGCTTTGAGTGGCGGTTCCGACAGTAATCTTACCGAAGTAGTAGACGATGTTATTGAATTACCGGTTGTACCTGAAATTTTGGAACCCATAGTGTATTTGGTTCCTTTGCAACTATTTACATACTGGTTAGCTGTTTCATTAAAAAGGAATCCTGATGTATTCCGTTTGGATGATCCCAAGCGTCAGGCTGCGAGAAAACTGTACACTCTATAGGATAGAACTATAAAAAGGAGCTTCACAATGGATGGTAAACGGTTAGGAGTAGCCGCAATGGCAGGCAGTTCCGCGGAAGTTGTTTCACGGATTGAGCTGTTTGAGCAAATGGGTATTTCAGCCGCGTGGCTGACTACTGGTGGCACTATGCCGGATGGGATTACATTGTTCTCGGCTGCAGCAGTGAAAACAAACAAAATCCTTATGGGAACGTGTATTACACCTACCTATCCCCGGCATCCTCTTACGGCAATACAACAGATAAGAGTCGTTACGAGTTTAGCACCAGGAAGATTTCGCTTAGGATTAGGTCCCAGTCATCGAGTCATAGTGGAACCAACCTATGGATACTCTTTCGGCAAGCCAATTACTAATTTGAAGGAGTATATACATATTATTCGGTCGTTAATTAATCACAATGAAATTGATTTTGATGGGCATGAATGGAATGCCCATGCTCAGTTTGGGCCTGACTTTGATTCTGGCGAACGGGATGCATTAGCTCAAATGCCGATTATGGCTTCCGCTTTACGTCCCAAGTCGTATGAAGTTTGTGGCGCAGTATCGGATGGGGCAATCAGCTGGGTCTGTCCTGGGGAATACTTAAATAGCATTGCTCTACCGTCTCTAGAGTTGGGAGCACAACAAGCAGGGAGGGCAACTCCTCCTCTTGTTGCTCATGCTCCAGTCTGTGTTCACGATAATCTTGAAGAAGGAAGAATAGCAGCAAGAGAGCAGCTCGCCCGATATCCAAAGTCGCCTTTGTATCAGGAAATGTTTGCCGAATCAGGTCACCCTGAGGCTAGGAACGGTTTATGGAGTGATGGGATGCTGGATGATGTGGTGTTTATTGGTGACGAGGAAACAGTTACTTTTAAATTAAAGAGACTCTTTGATCTAGGGGCAACGGAGATCATTGCACATCCTGTGGTTGCAGGTGGTGATCAATCCCAATCTCTTCAAAGAACACTTAAGTTACTTGCTAGTTTGTGTAAACGCTTGGACGAACAGAACGAATTCTCATTATGAAGAATTGAATCTCTGAGCGAATAGTTACTGCTGGCTGATACGATCAGGTTTACGTAACACAACAATGGCAAGACTGAGTGCGAGAAATAACAGGCCGCTTATCATCAACGCGGTGGATACCCCTGCATAAGATGAGAGTGCTCCTGTAAACAAACCTCCGATTGAAGTGATTCCCCAGCTTAACTGATGGATGCTCATGACTCTTCCCCGGTACTGATCCTCCACACTTTGTTGGATAAAAGCATTGTTTGACGTTCTGAATACTGCAGTGAACAAACCGAGGATGCAGATTGCTGCTACCGAGAATAATAATGTTGTTGTTTGGGAAAATAAAATCAGCCCTGCACCAGTTCCAATTGCTACTATAGATTGCACTGTCCAAGGACTAGTTTTAGCTTTTAAGAATCCTGTTGTTCCTGTTCCTATAATGCCCCCAATACCGAGACCAAAAAGTAAAGTACTGTAGCTTTCTACTTCACCAGAGAGAATCTGATCTACAAATGCTGGAAGTACCGTTGTAAACGAATAACCGAAAATCCCGCCACTCGCTGATAGAAGGAGTAATCCAGAAATGAGGCGGTGATGTCGGACATATGAAAGCCCGGCCAGAAGGTTTTCCCACGTTGACCCTATTGCTTGAGATTCTCGAACTTTGAGTTGTTTCATCATGAACAATGTTATAACCGTAACGACGTATGTGACGCCTATAACTATAAAGATGCTTGCTATACCCAAGGTGCTAACAAGGGGACCAAAGAAAGCGGGGCCAATAACTGATGAAGCGCCAAAAATAATGGAATAGAGAACAATTGCTTCTAGCAATCGGGATTTGGGGACGATATCAGCAATAATAGACTGTCGTGCCGGTATGTCGAATGCCAGAAGCATACCTGTAAGAAATGCGATTGTGATGAGCAGCCATGGGGTCATGAGATTAGAAATAATAAGAGCTGCTGTTACAAAAGCTTGAAGAGCAAATAGGGATCTAGTAAATCGAATGGTTTGAAGACGGTTAAATTTATCGGCAAGAACACCTCCCCACATAGAGAATATAAGGATTGGAATAGTGTTAGCGAACGTTAATAGTCCCAGCATTGTTGCTGAACCAGTGAGAAGATGCATGAGCCATAGTCTTCCAGAGATAAGGATCCACATGCCTAGGTTGGAGAAAACGGCACCTATCCAAAACAGTCGATATTCTCTTTCTCTAAGGATGCTAATGATCGAAAAGGACTTTTGTATAAAGTAGGAGAGAATATTAAACATCCACTTTGATAGGGTTTATTAGTGACATGGACATATTCAAACACACATACTACCCTTTGGGAATTAGATTCTGTATTCTTTATAGCTGTTTCTGATTGTAAGGCTGTGATGGAAATATTGAGCAGGATGATCGAAGATTACGATGATATTGGTAATACGGTTGATGAACTTGCTTCATTTTCTGACCCAAGAGAGCCTAACTGGGTCGACGAAAAAGGCCAGATTATTACGGACAAGGGTCCTCAAATGAATTTCGGCAAATACTCAGGATGCCTCGTATCTGAAGTCAATGATCGCGAATATCTTGAGTGGGTCTTAAGAGCTGATTTCGATGCTTCGGTCAAGGCTGTTATCAAGCAACACCAGAAAATTTTAACTAATGGAAGCTAACGATTCACAAAACGTCGTTTAGGAACTACGATACTTCTTGTAGTTGGTAAGATATTGATCCTTGCTGTAGACTGGTAGCACCTTATTATTATCCGCGAAGGAGAAATTATCATGGATGATGATCAAACCTTTTTGTTCCTGTTAGCTACCCTTTGGTTTGCGCAAGCGTTATGGGTGTTGTTTGACGTATCAGAAACTAAAAAACGCTTACCAGTAGCGATAGCATGGGGTCTGGGGTGTTTGGTACTGCCAGTCATTGGAATGATTGGGTATTTATTGAAAAAACAAGACGATGTTGCTAAACCTGTAGGCAACATTGTTATGCGGCAATATTGGTTCACAGTGTCGTTTACTTTTTTAGCTATGCTGTTTGTGGGAGTGGCCCAAACAGGAAGTTCGGTACTGCAAATGGCTTTGGAAAACACGCCAGATAGATCGTTGGGAGTTCGAGAAGATTTAGCATGGAGCCTAGCTGTAGTTACAATAGCGTTGCCTGCCTGGCTGTTCCATTATATTCGTGCCCGAAGCTATCTTCGTAATTTGGTAAGCGATTATGAATTCCAGGCTACCTTTCTCATTAGAAAGACGATGCTTGTTGTAACGATGGGAATCTCCGGTTTTCTGGTTATTGGTATTTTGTTTTTCTATGTGTTTGCATTTTTCAGGACGCTCCTTGGAGTTTCAAATGTACCTGCTGCGGAATACGGAGGACCAATTGCATGGCTAGCCACTGCATCGTTTACCCTTGCTTTTGCATATCTTTTCGTTTACAGGGGTGCAGAATATAAAGCCTTAGCGAACCGATTTCTTCAAGTGGAAGATGCTCCGGAGGAGCCAGAGGTAGAATCATCATCAACTGAGGGTAATACTACGCACACTTCAGTTTGTGGTTCATGCAAGTTATCAGTGGATCCCAGCGATAAATTCTGCGGAGCTCACGGTGTTCCTATTAGTGAGAGTCCGTGTTTATTTAAATAGAAGGAGCTTTTTGCGAGGTTTGTTATGAGTGTTAGTTTCGGTCATGTTCATGTTAAAAGCCCAAATCCTCACGAAACAGCCGCATGGTATATCGAAATGCTGGATGCGGAGTACGTCGAAGAAATTGATGTGGATGGAGCACTGTTCGTCCGCATTCGTTTGGGAGGCGTAATGTGTAATGTTTCTAGTCCAGCTCCTGGGCAACATCTTAATGACTCAAGCATAGATCTTCGATATGGGCTGGAGCATTTTGGTTTACGAGTTGATGATATCGAGGTTGTGATTGCTAAAATGAAACAAGCAGGAGTGCCTATTTTACAGGACATAAAAAAAACGACTTCTGGCAACCGTATCGCTTTTGTGCATGGACCTGATAACGTCATGATTGAGTTGAGTCAGTATCATGCTGGGTTTAAATCATAGGATTGCTAGGTTGACGGACTACTGTTGATCTGGTTTGGTGTGTTTATACCGCCTGAGAGTACCAAAGACATTGCGGTTTGAACTGAGAGATCTGTGTCTCGAACTTCTTTCAATGGTAAGAGAGTCACAAATCCAGAGTTCGGTGTTGGTGCCGTTGGAATATAGACGATAGCGAACGGTTGATCCGCTTCATTCTTAGTGAGCCCAGTGAGGAATCCGATAGACCAAAGGCCTTTCCGTGGATGTTCAATCATAACAACTCTTTTAAACCCGGTAGTGCTACTGCCTGAAAAAGACTCAATAAGTAAACGTGCCGAAGAGTAAACTGCCCGTACTATTGGAGTTCGTAACAGAAGAGACTGTGAAAACTTAATCACTTTTCGTCCCAAAATATTTGCGCTCAATAACCCTGCAAGGTAGATGAGTATGAACAGTGCAATTAATCCTAATCCCGGAATTTCTCTTCCTATGAGACTATCAATAGTGGGTTTCAACACACCGTCGATAGCATCAAAGAGGATTTTCAGCAGCAGATAGGTTATTACTATGGGGATTAAGATGAAGAGTCCAGCAGCAAACACCTTTCGTAAATGTTTACTGCATTTTGATAACATATTTGTAATAATCACAAGAAAGCCTTCGCTGGACGATATTGGTTTGGAAACTAGCCTAAGTTATGCAACGGGCATGGCGTGAGATACTCCGATCATACTATCTCTCGTTACTAATTTGGCAGCTTGGTCCTCTGAGAGACTTTCAACACCTTCAGGTATTTTGGGAATAACTAAGTAACGTACGTCTGCTGTGCTATCCACTACTCGCAGTTTTACCTGTTCATCTAGGGGTAATCCCATTTCTAAAAGTACCTGTCGAGGTTCGGCTACGACCCTTTGCCTATACACCATGCTCTTATACCATTCTGGTGGTTCTCCGAGGAGAGCTCTTGGATAACAGGAGCATAACGTACATACCACCACATGATGGAGAGTAGGGGTGTTTTCTACTATGCGGAACTCCACATGCTCTTCCAGTGCTATGCCCATTTCACTGATAGCGGAACGAGCATCACTCAGAAGTCTGTTCTTGTAATCAATATCCAACCATGCTTTAGCCACAACACTGGCTCCGAGAGCGTGCGTGCGTTTTTCGTTGGTTGACACCTGGTCTTGAATTTCCTGATATGAGGTTATATTTTTAGCTACTAAAAGTGAAGCAAAGGCTCGTACAGCGTTTTCATAGGTTGAATGCTCTGGAATTTGCATAGTATCTATTTGCTCTTGAATTTCACTTTGCACAAGAACGTTTTTTTCCACGCAAATGGCAATCAATGCCCGAATGCGGTTTTCAAAGTATGGATCATAAGGCGTGTTAAAGTCCTCTATTGTTCTACGGACTTCGTCTGTAGTCAGGATACTCTGCCGCCGAAGAATTTCACTCAAGGCTATGGCTTGTTTGTCATATTGGGAAAGTTCGTGTTCGCTGGTATCGATGTATGGACCGTGGTGTACATTAGACATATTTGCGTACCTCTCAGGGAGTTATTTTTTTGGACCGGGACTTAACCAGTGTTCAAAGATATCCATCATTAGTTCATCCGAAGGCAAGATATCTTTGCTTATTTCCACGTCTGTATACTTGAAGAGAACAGAATAGAGTGTTTGTTCAGGAAGTCCATTGTTTCCGTATGCAAGTTGCTCCGGATTCTTAAATTTACCATGAATTTTTTCGATTCGGCCTTCCTTTCCGTAGATATAGCTGGGAGTACGGTGGTGGTGAGTAACCTTGCGAGATTGAACTATTACAGTATCCCCGATTCCAAACTGTTGTCCCATACAGTTGCCTCCAAATTTCATTGTACTAGAAAACCGGACATTTATCAGTCAAAAATACTAAGAGGGAATGTGAGTTGAAGAAGGGGCCCTTCCTGATTCATTCCGTACACATCTGTATCTCCTGGACTTCCTGAAGGATAGTGTCTCTTGAGAGTTGCCTTTATAGCGTGCAAGCTGTCGATATGTTCGAGGACTACTACTTCGCTTTCACTGATGTTATATACTTCGGAAATAGTGCCCTTTGTTATTAAATTATTATCTTTGATTGCATAATAGCTAGAGGAATCCCGAAATATAATATCAAGGGTGATAAGAAAAGGACCTGCATTCTTACTTCTGATAACAGAACAAAGATCTTCTAGATGTACATTATTGGAATCCGACATCATTTAACCAGCCTGTGTTATTTTGATGTCAAAAAGCTCAAGCGGATCACTTATCGGCATCTGATGATAAATTGTAGTTTCGAAAGTTTCTCCGACATCGATAACATTTGGTGAAAATAAGTAACCTACATTTCCTGCGGTAGTGGTACGGTCTCGATAACGAGAAAATGCTATTTTTAAGGATAAGTCTTCTGCGATGTCATGCGAGAGTTGCTGAGTTTCTGAGACAATATCAAGCACAATGCCGATTTCAGTAGGATGAGAAGAAAGAGGTTCTCGAAGCCCCAGAACAGCTCCTTTCCCATAAACATGATAACGGATAGAAAATTGGCCAGCGGTTTGAAAACTTGCTTCAGCACTACGCTTTTCTTGTGCTAGGATTTCATCTATCTGCTCTATCATTCGGTGATTTCGTGCTCCGAGAATTGCTATCGTCCTGTATCCTAAGAAAGACACTCCTTCGAGTAAAACCGTATAAGCCTGCTCGGTGAATTTAGTTCCAGAGACTCTAACGGTGCTTGGTGTTTCTTGAGAAAAAACAGTTGCATGTTTTTCAAGAAGGCCACCAGGGAGTTCTACGATGGCATGTGACTCTCGTTCATACAGTGAATGGGCGGTCGCAGACTCTACGGAACAAATCATCCCAGGATGCCCGGGCTGAAGAGTAAAGTGATCATCATGCATAGTACCTACAATAGGAATTCTGTTAGGGCCCAAGACTTTTGTAACTCCTGTGGTATCCGTCAAGGCGGATTCACCGCATTCCATGATATCGCCCATATGGATGGAGAGTCCTTTGTCAAACCCTAACATTACAGGATACGCACCGATTGCGCATGAATCTGCCGCTCTTCCTGCGAGCACAACCTGTGCCCCCTGCTGCAGCGTTTCTATGATCGGTTCGACCCCCATCATAGCCACTATAGTTCTCGCCTGTTCCACTTGTTCAGTAGTGAGTAAGTCACCGAGGAGGGTCGTTGGTACCTTTGGCATTTTTGTGCCTTTGAGAAGGGCGTTTTTTACGGTTTGTTTCTCGATATCTGAATAAATGGTGCCTACTGGAAAACTGATACTGTTTTCTTGGGCGATTTTCATTACAAGGTCAAGGGTGAAGTCAACGTGAGCATTCGCACCTGATCCTCCCGAAGAGCCAAGGATAAAAGGGATACCTCGTTTATGTACTGCTTCCACGAGAATGATTTCCAAATCCCTTCGCAGATTTGTGAGTGGACTGTGCGGTTTGCCAGTTCCTAGATACCAAGGCCCGATGTCGAAAGATCCGCCGTCCACAGCGACAACGTCTGGTTTATTGGCGTCAAGCGCTTCAATAAATGCTTCTTTGAAGATGCCCCTATTTCCGATACATCCTGTCGGTGTTAAAACGGTTACCGTATTCATCACAGGCCAATATAGCGTGTCAGTCTAAGACCGTCAAAAGCAGTCTGCTCTCGGGACTTGATTTACGAGTATATCTTGGAAGTTAGGAAGAAAATCTGTATATTGTGGATATTGGTGGAGGATACGGTTTTATGAATAGCAAAACTAAGATTCCAAAAGTGAAAGTACTAGCTACTGGTGGAACAATAGCCAATAAAATTGATAAAGATGTGGGAGGAGGGGTTCCAACCTTGACTGGTGAAGACTTGATTGAATCTATACCAGATGTTGAAACTTTGGCGGATGTTCATGTCGAACAAGTACTGAATGTGGGGAGCCATTTGTTGTCTCCGAACGATATCTTGAAAGTTCGGAACAAATGTAGAGAATCATTGAATGATGGGTTTGACGGCATAGTGGTAACGATTGGCACTGCAACAATGGCTGAGTATGCATATATGCTTTCTATCACCCTCGATACCGACAGACCTGTGGTGCTAACGGGTGCAATGAGGAATATCTCATTACTCGGTGCCGACGGAATCAGAAATCTGGCAGATGCTATTCGTCTCGCCGGATCACGTCAAGAGTTCAATCTCGGAGTGGTTGTTTGTATGCAAGGTGAAATATTTCATCCGCATGACGTTAATAAAATTCATGCCCAGAAGACAGAAGCATTTGGTTCATCTTTTGGGCCGCTCGGGGTCATTTTACCAGGCAGAATTGTGATGTATCGTAAACCGTTAATGAATCAATATATACCAGTGGAATCATTGACTAAACGCGTAGAGATTATTGTTGCTGAAGAAGGGGGAGACGGCTCTCTTCTAGACTTTGCATCAGAGAAAGCGGATGGTCTTGTTTTAGTGGGATTTCCTCCTGGAAATGTTTCGCCGGGTATGAATAAAGCTATAGAAAAGGCATTGCTGCAGGGTGTCCCTATTGTTCTGGTTCATCGTGCAATAGGAGGGGTTTTGAATCAAGGATTTCACTCTGATGGAGGACCTGAAGCGCAGTTATTGGGAGCAGGAGCCCTGCCGGGAGGAAGTCTTACAGCAGCTAAAGCTCGTCTGAAATTGATGCTAGCATTGAGTTATACGCAAGACAAAGGTGAGTTACGGAAGTTATTTCAAAATTATTAGTATGAACGTTGCTTGCTAAGAATTTCACTTGTTTGCTTCCGAAGTTCAGGCACCAATAAGAACACTAGAAGCCCTAAAAGTAAACCAGTGCCAGCGGAAATAGCCATGGCATTATTTGCGCCGATAAAACTGGCAATTACTCCGACTTCAAGATTTCCTATCGACCAGGTTCCTTGTGCAAAAAGCATGGCCCCAACAGCGAATCCTTGCATTGATTTTGGCGGGAAGACTAGCATGAGGGTGAATTGCATGATGGCATATCCTGATAAAGCTAGCCCAGAAATACCTACAAATGCCAGGGCAACAAAATAATTGCTGGACAGAGAAAAGAGAAGAATTGCGGTGCAAAATCCGAGCATTCCAAACAGGAAATAGCGTCCGTGATAGTTAATTTTGGGTCGACTAACAAAAACTAAGCAACCTATTAGTGCACCGAGTCCTTCAGCTGACACTAGCATACCGGCAAGTACTTGGCTAACATTAAGAGTTTCCTCTGCTATGACTGGGATGAACTGGGCGTAAGGAGCAATAAATGTATTAAGAATTACACTTGCTAATAGAGCTCCGATAAGGTGTTTAGTGGTCAAAACATACTTGAGGGCACTTTTTATCGGTGGCTGGCTATTTTGCAGTTTTTCCTTGCTAGCAGGATCATGCACTACTTTCACAAAATATAGGAAAAAGAGTCCTAACAAGTAGAAAGTTGCTACCATTAAATACGCTTGACTGAGACCAAACTGGACAGCAACAAAACCACCTGTGAAGGGACCAATAAACCTACCCCCAAAAAGAGCAACGAGGTCTAGGGACATCGCACCAGTGATTTGTTCCTGACCCATAATGTCATGAGTCAACGGTCTTCTCGATGTGTAGTCTCCAGCCCAGCCGGTACCCATTACGAGAGTAACTGCCACGATCCACCATAACGACATAATGTCAGCTAGGAGGAATAATCCTGTAAGTAACATGCCAGAAAATTGAACTGCTTGTACCACTGTAAGCATTTTTTTTCTGTTGACTCGGTCAGCTATTCTTCCTAGAGGAATGCCGAGAATGGGTAGAGGTATAATTCTAAGGAATGTTGCTAAGCCAACCCAGAACACAGAGTCTGTGATATCGAGGACTAGCAGTGCAAGAAGAAATAACTCGGTCCATCGGGCGGTATACCAAAAGCATGCTGCTAGCCACAAAGCCCGATAATTTTGATTCGTAAGTGCATGAACCATGGCTTAGTCAGGATTCTTATCCAGAAATTTACTAAAGATATCATCTGTCTTTTTAGCCATGATAAAGTCATTTCGGTGCAGATTGCGGATTTTGTGGGTCCACCAGGAAACGCTCACCTTGCCCCATTCCAGTATTATGCGCGGATGATGCCCTTGTTCTTCAGCAAGCGATGCGATTGCCATGGTGAAGTCAGTTGGTGCGGAAAATCCTTTGAAAGAAAATAAGCGAGTCAACTGAGGAACTTCCTTTTCGCTGGTTATTTCCCAGTCAGGTATTTCAGGGAGAAGGTTATTGATTTCTGCTTGAGTTACCTTTGGGGAATCTGCTCTGCAGGCAACGCATTTCTCTGATCCTAGTTGTGACATGTATATTCCTTTGTAGTATGGTGCGGAGGGAAGGCAACCAATTACGAATGTTATTTATTTGTTCTGTCGAATAGCCTAGCTACCTATATACAATACTTTAGTCGATCGGGTCAACAAACCCTGAAAGGAGCTTATGATCAAGTGGATTAATCACACCTGCTTTATTGTGAAGGATCTTGAAAAGTCATTGGTTTTCTACCGTGATTTGTTAGGAATGACGGTTGAACGTGAAGAGTTTCGGGATCAGGGGTCTGCTGGATCGTTCGGCGCAGCTCTCTTTGGTCAAGAACAAGTTCGGTATAACATGGTCTACCTAGGTATTGGGGATATGAGACATTCAGTGGAATTGGTGCAGTTTTTTGATCCTGTTCCAGAGCAGCTTGACCAGGGAAGGCCTGTCGATATTGGATCGGGTCATTTAGGAATCATAGTGGAGGACTTGGATGACGTGTATGCTCGTTTATCAGCAGAGGGAGTAGAGTTTTTGACCCCTCCTCAGGTTCGTAATGACAAGCCAGCTTATCCTTGGGCAAGAAAAGGTGCATTTGCTAAAGATCCCGATGGAAATTGGTTGGAATTCCTAGAACGTTCGGAGCCTACAGAGCAAACAAGCGTCGTTTAATATCAGTAAGAAAGAGGTGACTTGATGAGTACGTTACAACAATTCTCCTCAATAGAGGACATTATCCTGTCCCATCACGGTGAAGGCAGAAAAAAATCGATTGAAGGTATGGCTCAACTCAAATCCCTCTTGCCGGCAGACTTCTGTCGGGATGCAGCTCGGTTTTTGTATGAATTACCCGGGTTGGTTATGGTGGTAACAGGTTTTTATGAGCCAGTTCCTCAAACAATTGAAACAGACGGACCTCCTGGGGCTATAGCAATCGGAAATGCGTTACGAAAACTTGGCCGGGAGGTGATATACATCAGCGACAAATATGCTGTTGATTACCTAAGGACGTTGGGAGGTGGAAGCGATGTTGTTGAATACCCTATTGCAGACCATGAGGACAGCCGCGATTTTGCATCGAATCTCCTGTCCACCTACAATCCAGCTGTAGTTGTTGGTATCGAACGCTGTAGTCTGACTGATGATGGTAACTATTACAACATGTCTTTTCAGAACTTGTCAGCATTTACAGCAAAGACGGATTATTTATTTACTCAGCATTCTCATACTATCGGTATAGGTGATGGCGGAAATGAAATTGGTATGGGTAATTTATATAATGCTATAGCCAGCATTCCTTCATTGCCCAAAAAGCCTGCTGTAACAGGATCAACACACTTAATTATCTCTAGCGTTTCTAATTGGGCTGGCTACGGCCTAGCGGCGGCTTTGTCGCAGGTATCTGGGAAGGATGTCAGTACTAGTCGTATAGAGGCGGAGTCAGTAATAAATGCCATGATTGAACTAGGTGCAGTTGACGGTGAATTATTGGAACCTATTCCATGGGTAGATGGGTTTTCACTGGATGAAAATTTAGAGATTGTTGATCAGTTGCTAGCATGTTCAAATACCATGTAGGATTCTACATCCAGGTTCGTAAATAAGGGTTCCTAAATAGAAGTATCAGTAAATTGGATTGAGAGGAGATAAAAATGTCTGGAGAAGGATTAAAAGGGAAAGTTGTGACAGTATCAGGGCCGGTTGACAGCAATAAATTGGGAGTCACATTACCCCACGAACACTTTTTTTACGACAGTCGTTCTAGATTTGTGGAACCTGAAGATGAGATCGGTAAGGAGTACGCACATCAGTCGGTTACCTTGGAAAATGTAGGCTGGATCACTAAGAATTGGATTAATAATATTGACAATCTCGTGGTAGATGATGAAGCTGTGGCAATTACAGAAGCACAGCTGTTTAAGGATGTCGGAGGAGGTACGATTGTTGATGTGACCAATGTGGGTCAACCTCGCAATCCTGGGGCTCTTTGTCGTATAGCGCAGGCTACCGGATTAGATATTGTGATGGGATCGGGATACTATTTCGGCTATTTTCATCCTGGGGATATGGATTCCCGTACAGAAGATGATATTACTAAAGAAATTATTTCTGACCTAACTGTGGGTGTAGACGGTACTGGTGTCAAGGCCGGATTGATCGGTGAAGTTGGCTTCTCAACACCTTTTGATCCCAATGAAATAAAATCTCTTCGTGCTAGTGTGGCAGCACAAAAGGAATGTGGCGTAGCACTATCTATTCATCCGGGGCCTGGTGCAGATTCGCCTTTCCAGATTATTGATATGCTTGAGGAAGCTGGTGCAGATTTAAGTCGTGTGGTGATGGGTCACATTGAACGCTCATCTCTAGATATGGATGGAATTTTAAAAGTTGCGAGTCGTGGTTGCTATGTGGAATTTGACTGGTTTGGCACGTTAAATCCTGCATATCCGTATGGACCTGTTGATGTTCCCAGCGATAGTGTGCGAATCAAGCAGATTAGGAAATTAATAGCGGAAGGCCATCTTGATCAGGTGTTGGTCTCACATGACGTGTGCTTTAAAATGAGAATGGCCTGTTACGGTGGTCCAGGGTATGCTCATATTTCCAAGTACGTGGTCCAATGGATGGATGAGATGGGTATCACCCCAGATGAGATAGAATCTCTGACCAAGGCAAATCCGCAAAGAATGCTGGCAGTCATCTAGCTCACCTAATATATACCGGCAACTAGATTTTATTATGCTTCAGTGCTTCTAATCCCAGATAATATCCATAGACTCCAAATCCCCATATAAGCCCTTTACATACTGGATGGATGTGTGAGACTAAGCCTCGGGAACTAGGATTGGAAAAGTGGATTTCGATTACAGGGAAAGTCACTTGAGGGATAGCATTTTTTAGCGATGGAGCACCTGCTGTGTTTCCTGCGGGATTAATCAGTGCTCCATCGTACTTGTTTTCGTAAGCATCATAGAGTGCATTTACTAATTCCCCTTCAATGTTTGAATGGAATATGTGGACGTCGACATTTAAAGCAGTTCCATATCCCATAATTTCTTCGTTGATTTCTGGCAGAGTTTTGGTACCGAATAGTTCTATTTGCGATTTGCCACGCATGTTCATTCCTGCCCCTTGAAGGACTAATATCTTGGTCATGATGTTCTCCTTGTTGCAACGTTCTATAGCGATTGTGCTTCTAGTATACCCGTAAATATTTCATCAGACAGACCCATTTGCTTTCTTCTCACACCTAAATAGCGTATAGTGATCCCTCAGATTGGATGCATTCCTAGTTGTCAAATGAAATTAGATAGATACCTTATACCTTCTGTTATTGCTGGCGTCGTTGCTGGACTTGCTCTGGTGATTTCGCTTGTGGGGTTGTTTAGTACTGAAGGAAATTCTCCGGATCTGGAAGAAGCGTTTCTTGTTGATCTGCCGGAGGATTTTCGAGATCTATCACCTGAAGAAGTTGCGGAGCTTGCAGTAACCCTCGGAAGGCATCTCGACCGTCTTGATAAAGATATGGATGAATCTTCGAAGTTGCTCTCAGATCGTCTCAGAAAGCTAGAAGAAATTGTGGTATCACAGGAAGATTGGACTCGTTGGAGGGATGATCTTCTTTCCATTACCCAGGACGCTGAAACCAACATAGAACGAACTCAATATTTGCTCGATAAGATCCCGCAAGTTTTCCGAACCACTTTCAGACGTCAGGGCACTGTCCAGTGGGAGGCCAATTGGGAGGGACGATTTACTCCTACCAGCAACTTAGGAAATCTGGATCTTATTACTGGTTATGACGAGTATAGTGGACCAATTTTTGATCCGGTTAGTGCAAGTGAGTATGAAGGAAGTCTGGGTCAAAGACGGACGGGTGACCAGTCTGATTACTGGAAAATGGATGAACTTCTTATTCCTTATTCATCCGAAATTGTTGAACAATCTTCTTCCTGTTATCCTGAGGTTCAAGGAAGTTGGGCGTACTCATTAGATATCCCAGTAGCACAACAGCAATCCCTAGGATTAACAGACGAGGAATTAGCTTATTTTAATAAGGGAACCTATACCTCAACAAACGTGGTTGTAGCAAACTATACTGATGTAAGGCAAGATACCCCAGCCAGATATGTTTTTAGCGGGATGGCACTCAACGTTTCTTATGCTCATATGTTGCTTACGGTTGCGCCTGTAGTTGACTTCTCAAATCCTGCTACACCATTTCCTGATTTCATGGATTCTATTGATGTCTTTTATCACGTGATCATGGTTTGTATTCGTGATGATCAATAGTATTAAGGGGTCGTAATTCCATAGCGTGTCATCAGGGATGTAATGCTTTTCCAGGTAGCCTCTTCAACAAAAATTCCTTTATCCTTACGTTCTATGGTCGTCAAATATTCTAATTCTCCAGGGTAATACACCTTATTGCTGTTAGGGGCTAGAGGGGTTTCCTGGAGATATTCTGCGAAAGCAGTGATGTCTTTTGTAAATGATTTAAGACTACGGAATGCTTCAACATTGATAGCCATAACGAAGCAACCATCATTATGGATGCCTTCAGGGTCTACACCGAACCCAAGACCAGTGAGAATGCCCGATAAAACTTCTACTATAACCGAGAGACCGTAGCCTTTATATCCTTGGTCCCCTCCTATTGGAAGGATAGATCCTCCTAGGTCTAGATCATTCGGATTGGTACTTGGACGACCGTTTTTATCAATAATCCATCCCAGGGGAATTGATTCTCCTCGTTGTTTTGCTAGGTCTACTTTGCCTTTAGCTACCGAAGCAGTAGCTAAATCAATACAAAACGGTCCTGGAAGATTACTTGGGAATGCCATGCACAATGGGTTGGTGCCTAAGCGGGACTCTTTGCCTCCGAACGGTACCACATTCTTGACGGTTCTTCCTGAGTCAGCGGTAATGAAACCTATCATCCCTTCTTGGGCAGCTGTTATAGAGTAAGTTGCTAACCGTCCTATATGACTTTGTTGGAACACTGAGATGATTCCAACATTTGACTCTTTGGCCTTCCTAATAGCCAGATCCATTGCTTGAGTGGTTATCACATAACCGAATCCCCAATGACCGTTAATTCGTGCGGTAGTAGAAGTTTCTTGAAGAATTTCTAGCGATGCGTCAGGTAAAATATGCCCCTTTTCGATCCTGTCGATGTAAACCAGTAGTTGGATAATTCCATGGGAGTCATGCCCTGAAAGGTTTGCAGAAACAAGGTGCTCTGCAATTAGTTGTGCGTCCTCTTCCTTGACGCGATTGGCCACCAGCAGGCTGCGGCACACAGATTGGAGGTATTGATGTGAAAAAGTAGGCATGTTTACTCACGATATTGGAGGAAGATATTGTGTCCATGGCTGGGCCTCTTCGAAAGCAGCAGAGGCAGCTAGGACTGTCGACTCATCACCTTTCTTTCCGATGATGTGGAGACCGATAGGCATTCCTTCAGAAGAAAAACCACACGGTACTGTGGCTGCGGGGTGACCAATGGTATTAATAGGATGGCTGAAAGGCATAAAACCGTAGGGTGGGTTTGGATGAACCGGATGTCCTCCAATCGTCTCGGGAAATGTTCCCACTGGAAATGCAGTAACTGGCATGGTAGGTGAAAGTAGTAGGTCAAACTGTTCAAATTCTTGGTTAAATTTAGCTATCATTTGTTCTCGATGACCAAGTGCCTTAGCATAATGTTCGGCTGTGACTTCGGCACCTGCTTCAAGTTTTGCCTGGTTATACCAGGTGAGGTCATCCTTATTGGTTTGTAGCAATGAACCCGAGTTGATGTGGGCGTGGGCAGTCCATATAGTCCACCATGTCTCGAAGGTCGCTTCCAGACTGAGATTTGATTCTTCGAGAGAACAGCCGAGTCCCTCAAAGACATGTGAAGCCTTAATGGTAGCATTCAACACTTCAGGGTCTGAGTGGATATAACCATAATTAGAGGACCAGCCCAGTTTGAGGCCCTTAACACCTCTTTCAAGAGCTGCTAGGAAATTAGGTGGCGTTTCTCGCAGAGAACTGGGATCTCGAGGATCATAGCCTGCTAGTACTTGGAGCATCATTGCTGAGTCGTGAACTGATCTTGATATTGGACCTTGCTGTCCGAGGAAGTTTGGAAGGTGTGTGCCAGGTACTCCCCCATAGCTGGGAACCCTGCCTTGGGAATTCTTGATTCCGTAGAGTCCACAAAAACTTCCGGGAATACGTATAGAGCCTCCTCCATCACCCGCAGTTGCCAAAGCACATAGTCCTGCAGCTATGGCAGAACCGCTGCCACCACTGGATGCCCCTGAAGTCCGTTCCAGGTTCCAAGGGTTGCGACAGTGATCTCCTAGTTTGTTCTCATTCACTCCCAGCGCGCCGAATTCGGAGGTATTTGTTTTTCCTAGGATGATGACACCAGCCTTACGTAAACGTTCTACCACAATAGAATCTGCTTTGGGAACATTGTCTTTATATATCAGTGAGCCGAGTGTAGTTCGAATCCCTTGTGTTTTTTCAAGATCCTTTATCCCGATGGGAAGGCCATGAAGAGGTCCCAGGGCATCCCCTTTCATTACTGCGGTTTCAGCCTTCTTAGCAGACGCTAAGGCGTCCTCCTGATTTAGAGTCAGATAAGCATTAAGCTGAGAATCCAGCTGATCGATACGTTCCAGGTATACATTGGTGAGTTCAATAGGCGATACTTGTTTTTGGCTTACCATTCGTGCTAATTTCCAGGCAGGAGTGAATGCGAGATCTTGATTCGTAGTTGACATAAATAGCTCCTAATTAATTGTACTTTCGATATCGTATATCAAATGTGACAAGGCGCGTCAATGACACTCAAGGAACATAGCCGTTTACGTGGCTAAATAATGCCAGCCTTGTTTAGTTTTTCTAGTTCGTCCAGTGAAATACCTAGATAATCGTGAAAAACTTCTTGATTATGCTGACCCAAGGTGGGACCAGAAAACTGTATATGACCAGGTGTTGAACTGAAGTGCGGCACGGGTGATGGCATTTTAATTGGACCTAGTATTGGGTGCTCTATTGTCGAAATGTTACCACGATTAATATAGTGAGGATCGTTGAGGATATCTGGCGTGGTATATACGGGGAATATAACAGCCCCTGTCGACTCCAGAGCCTGGGTAATTTCATTGGATGTTTTCGTAGTCATCCATTCTTGTATGATAATTTCTAATTCTTCTGAGTGTTCCACACGGAGTTTGTTTGTAGTAAACCTCGGATCCTTGATTAGCGTATCCGGGTCGATGGCTTTTGCAAGATTTTCCCAGGTTCCTTGGGAATTCGCGGATAAGGCTAACCATTGGTTATCGTTGGATTGAAAGATTCCTCTTGGTGATGCGTCTGCAAATCGGCTTCCAATTCTAGATGCAACCAAACCCAGTTGATCATACTGGATAATATTTGGTATAAGGAGACGGAAGAGAGGTTCATACAGACTGATATCAATTTCCTGACCTTTATGTTCTCGCTGGGTTTTTTGCTTCAAGAGGGCCATGAGTATCGACATAGTTGCAAATGTTCCAGCTATTTCATCAGCCAAAGGCATAGGGGGCAGCAGGGGTGGTAGATTAGGGTAGCCGTTGGAGTTTACAAATCCGCTCATGGCTTCTGCTGCTGAGCCGAATCCTTTTCGTTTGCTGTAAGGACCGGTTTGTCCATATCCTGTGATGTGAGCGACTATGATTTTGGGATTGACCTTCGCAAGCTGTTCATAGCCTAATCCCCATTTTGCCATAGTGCCAACGCGGAATGATTCTATAAGAACGTCAGCTTTTTTTACTAATTTCAGCAAGAGTTCTTTCCCGTCTGGCGTCGATAAGTCTATAGTAACTGACTTTTTATTGCGCCCTATTACAGCCCACCAGAGGGATTGTCCTTTGTTGAATGGTCCCCAATTACGGATAATATCCCCTTTACTTGGATGTTCGACTTTAATCACGTTTGAGCCGAAATCTGCAAAATGGGAGGTGCAACTGCCCCCAGCAACGACTTGAGTAAGATCAATGACTGTTACGTTATCAAGAGGGCCAAATATTGTATTGGTTGATGGAGGCATAACTCTGTTATTTCCCGATGTGTGGCACGCTAGTGATAGTTTCCACTAGACTTTTTGGGTGTTAGTATACAGTGATATATTTGATCATTCGAGATATTTATTAAAGAAATACTGCCATCCTGTTATCTATAATGTAAAAAGGCTCCTAAGAATCAATTGTCTGTAAAGGGTTAATATGGACAACATTAGCAGTTCAGTCGTATTAGAAGTTTTAAAGAATGCCCTTGAAGGTATTGCGGATGGTATGGCTATCACTGTTGTGAGAACCTCAAGATCCTCTGTAGTCCGTAACGGTTTGGATTTTTCTACGGCTTTACTAAATGCAGATGGCAAATTAATTGGTCAGGGTATGTGCCAACCTATCCACTTGGGCGGAATGGAGCCAGCTTTACGTTCTATCCTTGATAAATACCAGGGAAATATTTCTCCTGGAGATATTTTAATAAATAACGATCCTTACGAAGGCGGAAGTCATCTTCCTGATATCTTTCAATACAAACCTGTTTTTGTGGGAGAGACATTAATGGGATTTTGTTGTGCGATGACACATCATACTGATATTGGCGGTCGTGTTGCAGGAGGTAATTCTTCAGATAGTACTGAGATCTATCAGGAAGGCTTACGGATTCCCCCGTTAAAACTTTATGACCAGGGTAGTCCTAACGAAGCTTTGATGCGCGTCATTGAGAAGGCAGTCAGGGTTCCAGATAAAGTTATGGGAGATCTTTTAGGGCAAGTAGCGGCAATGGAATATGGTGCGGAACAATATTTACAACTAGTGAAGAATTACGGTAGAGAAACACTTTTGCATTATCAGAATCAGCTGTTGGAGTATACAGAGTCTCTCATGAGGAAAACCATCAGAACTATGCCGGATGGTCAGTGGCAGTTCACTGATTACATTGATGATGATGGGTTTTCCAATACGAAGATTGCCATAGTTGTTAGCCTGAGTAAGAAAGATGATCAGATCGTAGTAAATTTTGAAGGAACATCCTCCCAGTGTACGGGAGCAATACAACCAGTATTTGCGACAACGCAGGGTATGGTGTATTCAGCAGTTAGAAACGTTGTTGCTGCTTTGGGAGTGGACATTCCAAATACGTCTGGTTATTTTAATCCTATAAAAGTTCTTGCGCCTGAAGGAACGTTTGTTAATCCTAACCTACCAGCACCAGTAGCAGCGCGCAATCTGGGGTGCATTAGAGTACATCAGGCTGTGATGGGGGCTTTTGCCCAGATGTTGCCTGAAAGGATTTATGCATGTTCAGGAGGAGCAGAATATCTCTGCACACTTTCTGGTTATGACCGGACTGTCATCCCTTGGCAAGCGTGGGTTCAAATTGAAGCTTCTAACGAGTTTGGATCAGGAGGCTATCCTTGGCGAGATGGTATTGATGGAGAGTCTGCAGGATCAACCAATATTGCGAATATCCCGTCCGAAATCATGGAAGTGGATAATCCAGTAATGATTGAGCAATACGGGATGGTATCGGATATGGAGGGAGCGGGGAAATATCGTGGATGCGTCGGTATGGTACGGGCTTATAAAATACTGGAAGATAATGTAATGGTACAAATTCGAAGTGATCGTGCCAAATCGTCTTCCTATGGATTATTTGGTGGGCAAAGTCCTGGGAATACTCAGATTGTTATAGAACGTGGTTCCACTACGGAAGTTAAGGAATCTAAGTTTATTGATAATCTGAATACAGGAGATCGGTTAATAGCAGTACTTCCCGGCGGAGGAGGCTGGGGACTACCATATGAAAGAGATATAGACCTGGTGTTAAACGATGTGCGTTTGGGGAAACTAAGCTTTGAAAGAGCAGAAACTGTTTACGGTGTTGCAATTAAACAGTCTGGATTAGAATTTTGGGTGGACGAACAGTTAACCAATGAGAATAGGAGATCTATTTGTAATGACTATCTGAGTGACTCATGTCGGGAGAAACAAGCCTGAGATAAAAATCATCCCTCTTGAAGTCGAATAGTTGGAAGGTCAATCACTGTTAGAAGACCCGCTGGAGCACTAGCCATACTATACAGAGTGTTAGCAACCATTCCTATTGTGGCACTGTCTCCGAAGATACCCCCATGAATTTTCATATCTATTGAGGGAGTGGCGTCAATATAGGTCGCATCAACACTGTCTTCGGCGCCTACATACATATAGAGTTCCAGTGTAATCACTGTTCTCCCATTTCGTATCCCGGTTGAAATTTGGTGAACTCCAGCTGCTTCGTCAGGTTGGACTGTGAGATACGGTGTCTGCACCATCTTTTTACTGATGACTGGTTCGATGCTTTCGGTAATGGTATCCAGTTTCCATCCCAGTCCATAGGCGAGAAGTGCTAGAGACTCTTCCATACCGACATGTCTTATTGACCCGTCAGCAGCCTTGTCTCTAAATTCTTTTTCACTCAAACCAGCTCCAACTTTTCGTTGCAGAGGCAATCTCCGTTTACCAGCATCTACAATTCGAGTGACGGTAACACTATTGATGCCAGATACTGGTCCGGTGAGTGCTACAGGAAGAAGATCCATTACGTAGCCAGGATTGACCCCAGTTCCTACGAGAGTTGCATTATGTTTTTTAGCAAGAACGTGTAGTTTGTCAGCAGCAGTCTTATGTCTGTGCCAGGGGAATGCCATCTCTTCACACGTAGAAACCACGGAAATTCCTGACTCAACAGCGGGTTTGATTTGGTCGCTAGTGGTCAAAAATGACGAACTTGCTGTGTGAAGTAGAACATCAGCTGGAGTTTGCTGTAGTACCTCTTCAAGAGATGCTTTTACAGGAATACCAAGAGGTTTGCTCATCTGGGCTACTTTTCCGATATCTTTCCCGACTTTGTCAGGATCAACATCAACAGCCCCTACTACTACCAAGTTTCTTCTTGAGGCAAGAAGTTTGGTTAACTCAACACCGATGGAACCAAGGCCCATTTGCACTACTCTAATTTGACTCATTATATAGTCCTTTAGAAGTGGTTTTATGTTGGATTAGCTGATAACACTATCTTAACACATTCAATATCTAAGTGCTAACATCAAGAGGGAGTCCTTGATGTTTTTAGAAGGTTATGGGTAACATCCACTTGAAATTTGCCTAGCTGTTTTCAAGTGGATGTCTACTCACTTTAGTCAGGAATGCATGCAGTGCACATGATTTCTACAAGTAGCTCAGGCCTGTTAAGCATTACTTCTACCGTTGCTCTGGCGGGCTTATCACTAGTGAAGTACTCATTATAGACTTCGTTGTATCCACCAAGATCCTCTCGTTTGGTAAGGAATGTGGTGACTGTCAAAACGTTTTCTAGAGATGACCCTGCAGCTTCCAGTATCAACTTGAGCCTTTCAATTGTATAACGGGTTTGTTCTCGAACATCTTTCCCAAGCTGACCTGAGACTGGGTCTGTTCCAGTGTTGCCTGAGACAAAAACGAGGTTTCCAAATCTTGTTGCATGTGAAAGATTGGCATTAGGTCCGAACTGTTCGACTGTGATGGTTTCTTTCTTTGGCATAGTAATTCCTCCAATAGTAATTAAGACGTGCCCAGTTTATCTTCGAGGAGCTATCGTGTAAATGGTTACTTATTTTGAGATATCTTTATTTATATACATGTGGAGCTTTTTGATATTAGTAGCTATGACTATGTGATACGGTTGAGCAAATCTTCAATAGCTTCTGTAGTATTCATGTCCTGTTCCCATGCTAAGATAAATCCGTTTTCGTCTATAACGACAGCTGGCCTACGCCCTTCTTCCGATTTCTTAACATATCGGTCTCCATCAGGATCGGACATTTCCAATGCTGCTCCAACCTTTCTTCCGACATCTTGAAGAACTTTAAATGGGAGGTTTTCTTTTTCGACCCATTCTTTGTTGACTTGAGCTCCTTTATCATTCATACCGTAGATAACGATATCATGTTGGCTGAATTTATCGGCTAACTCACGGTAGCCGTGTGCCATACGTGTTCAGTTACCACCTCCAGGGCTTGTAAAAAAGTAAAGCCAAATTTTCTTACCCCGCAGACTGCGGGAGTCGACCTCATTGCCACAACAGTCAGTTAGGGTAAAATCGGGTGCTTTTTCACCTATGTTCATCACTTGTCCTCACTTTGATAGTTAATTTATTTGGTACCAGCAAAATATGTAAAGGCATTCTGAAACTATAGTGTATCAAATATAGGCGTTTTGCGGGCTGATGCTATATAACGATCTACGTCTTCTTGAAGCAGGAGACCGTCTTTATGTAGTTCTCTTGCCGCTTGGACTACAGCCTTAATGTATTGATCCTTTGAAGAAAATCTTTCCTGAACTGATAACCGTGGATCAGCGTTAGCAAGCCGTTCCGCTTTAGATAGGCTAAAAGGAAAGTAGCTTCCTGTAGTGCCGGTAGGTGCATTTTCAGCATAGCCAGGCAATCGCATATTCCAACCTGTGTAGGTTGCTAGTGCGACTGTTACATCAGGAGTGCGAATCCCAGCTATCTCGTTCCCATCGTCATCAACTTGTGAAACATAGATAGGGTATTCCTTATCAAGGAGTTCTATAGGAGGTTCCTGTTCTAGGATGCCTTCCTTGAAGTTAGATCCGTGATCTTGAAAATGGACTCGGTTGATTAAGAAAGAGCAGAATACCCCCGGTATGGAAGGAAATTTGTCTCTTATTTGGTTAGCCTTGACAGCAGATTCATCGGATAAAACAGGGACTCTGCTTGAAGGAGGAGAAGTCTCTTTCCGTACCCATTGATCAAGTCTGTCTAGGAGGGCTCGTAGCAGAGGTGTGGAGTTAAGTGGATTTGGTTTATAACGCGTATGTCCAGCAATTTCAGCTACCAATGGATCGAGGTTTCCTGGTAACGGATCTGCAAAGTGCTGGGAACTCGCGAACAAAAATACACGGGCTTTCTCGTTTTCTGGCAGGGCATTGCCATTAAAATCAGTGTGTACGAGAGATCCACGCCTATCCCAATATTCTGAGGATGTTTGAGTATGAATGACCAGAGGATCGGTTTCAGGCCGCTTGAGGATTCCATCCTCTATATCACTGAATGGATCCGTGAGTACGGAGTAGGCGAAGGGAAATTGATCTGAAGGGTACAGATGTTCTGCGTGCTTCAATGGAAATCTACCTGGCTGGGCGAACCGGTAATTTAAACAGACTCGTCCTCCTCCCGCAACGTGGGGAAAGATTCCGTCGAAAACTTTTTGCTGGTTGGGTGCTGCATTGTAACCTTGGTAAACGAATTCGCGAAGGAATCTACCACTCTGTGATCGTCCCCAAGCATATGCCCTTTCTACTGGAGCATCTTTGCTGTATAGAGGATTGGGGATCTGATTCGCATCCGCTTTTTCTGATTTCAAGAACCAGATGAGATCGCGGACACCAAGGAAACCTAGTCCTAGCACAGGCGGATTAATGGCAGTATAGATAAGTTCGTAGATCAGTCCTGGTTTAAAACCTGATCGTAGGTAACAATGTTGATCAGAAGGAACAATTTGCCCATCAGTCTCTTGGTATCCAAATATCCATTCAGCTGGTTTTATTGGGATTCTTTCATCTTCTTCATACTCCCGATACGTTAGGGAAGCACTTGAGGTGTCCAGAGATGCCGTCGAGTAACTATCGGTATACGAATTGCCACTCAGTGGAAGGCTAAATACGTCTTGGGTATCAACGATGAACTCCGATCGAACTAGTCCCTTTATAGGTTGACTGTTATGTGAGGGAATCGGAAGGTGCATAGTCAGTCTATGGTCACCAGAGCTAAGATCCCCCTGCCATCCAGACCAGACGATAGAATATCCTCTCCTCATCAAATAACCATTCCCAGCATGTTCAGCAAGCATAGGTTTATTGCTGTGAACGGCATCGTTCATGAACTGCAGTAACCTTTTATTACCTCGGTTGTTAACGTCATATATTAACGTTCCGTTTCCGCGGTCAAGAAAAAGTGGTTTTAGCATATAGAAATCTGTTGAGAATTCCACTAATCCCTCAGAATTGGTTGGAGCAAGGTTCAAGTCGACGATGGAGGCGTTCGTTGGGTTTTCTGGGTTAACAGAAAATAGAACAGTTCCTGAAATACATTCATACGACCCAACGTCTCCAAACAGCGCACCGTTTGCGAAGGGTTCTCTGTTCACTATTTGTAGCCGAATTTGTGTGTCCATAGTTGAATGATTTTACTAGAAAATAGTCGATAAGGGATAGCTATTAATCTGTTTTGTGCCTCATGAGCACTAATTGGATAAGTTTTGTGCCATTGAAAGGAATTTATTTGCTTCGGGTCCTATTCGTTGTGCCCAATCATCGATGCTACCTTTCAATAGCTGGGTTAGTTCTGCTGCCATTGCTTCAGACAGAGGTGATGGGGAGAAAGTGTTTTTGGACCCGAAACGAGTATCACTTCCTTGCTCCATTTGTGTCATCCAGAAATTTCTATTCATTGCAGATAATTCAAGTCCAACTGAGTTTAGAATAGTCATTGTATCGTCGGGGATAGAAAAATGAGCATCAACATTAAAAACAGACTCAGCGTACCCTCCACAGGCAGGAAGAACAGTGTAATAGGGAGTGATCTCTTGAAAGTCATTTGATGCAGCGGCAGAAATGCTAGTAATTGCCGCATCAACCTGTCCATCTTTGAGAGATTGGTAAGTGTCTTCCCAGGGTATTTGAGAAGCTGTTATCCCTAGGGAAGATAATTGGTTTACCCCAAGGGCTGTATTATGACGAATCTTCATATCGAGAAAGCTTTGAATGTCCGTAAGTGGTTCTTTTGTGAAAATTGCTTGTTGGGGGTAGGTGAAAGAGCCATAACTAGGATCAATTATAAGTCTGTGGTCATTGTCATATATTTCACTGCGCAACGGTTTAGTCGCGTAAAACATGTCCTCAGCTTGGTCATATGATGTACACAGTCCCATGAGATGATAGATATTCATTTCCGGAGAATCTAGAGTCAGATACATTGGAACTGTTTCCCACATAGCAAAGACTCCTTCTCTAACAAGGTTTATCCCGTGACCTCCGGAATATCCTAGGGTGTCGTAATTTGTGTACGTTATCTGGAAATAGTTAGCAGTGAGTTTTTGGAGCCGCGCGTTTGCAGCTGAATGATTTTGAGCTATTGGGTGTGTAGCATTGTAGATTCCTCCCCATGTCCATTTTACATTTGCAGGCACATTTTTTTGCTGAGGTATGGGAATCGGTTGTACAGATATATCCTTGGATTCCGTAGGTGCTCCACATCCAGCCAGTAGTGAATGGAAAATGCAGCAAAACAGAATCAGAAGTGTGCTGAATTTTTTCATAAAGTAGCGTAGTTACGAAGGTTACGAGTTTGTCGTCTAGCGTTAACCAGTACGATATCCTGATTATACAAGTGATGAAGATTCAGTGCGAGTAGATGGAAAGAAACATCTAGATTCTTAGTCTGTCCAGTTTATAACCATATCGCGCTGTTTTTGGTTCTGTGGAGACGCTCTAAACTTGCTTGCCGTGTTATTCCGAAGGCTGTCCAATAATAACAGTGCCTCATCCCCGGAATATCCATGTCTAGCTAGATAGCATCCTACAACTAAACCGGTTCGTCCTAGTCCGCGAAAACAGTGAAGGTATATAGGTTGATTCTTTTTGATTTTGTCATCTATGCAATTCAGAATTGCTTGCATGAATGATTTTGAAGGGACGTTGCGATCCATGATGGGGAACCTGTGATGCTGGATAATCATGTTTTGGTTTGTGGCAAGCTGATCGAGCTTGTCAAAATACTCGAAGCGTTCATTAGTTTCTGTGAGATCGATAATATGTTTTATGTTTGCATTTATAATAGACTGATGTCGTTGTTTAGAGGTATGAAAATAATGGTACTTGGTTTTATGGAGACCAACGATAGTGTGCGTACAGGAAATAAGCGTTGTTAGAGGATTATATGAATAGTGCGTTCCTGGATAGTCACCTGCTAGGAATTTATTTGGTACGACCCAGTACGAGAAAGGATTAGGATTGTGATTGGTTTGATTAGCATCCATGATGTGCACCAAACATTATACGAATTAAGAGAAAGGTTCAATAATGCAAGATGATAAATTAAGTAGATTAATATGGATCGATCTTGAAATGACTGGTCTTCGTGATGAGGACGTGATTGTTGAGATTGCAACGCTTGTCACTGATGCATTTCTTAATGTTTTGGCAGAAGGTCCTGAAATTGCAATTTTTAGAACTGAGGAAGAATTAACTGGGATTGATCCTTGGGTGAAAGAACAACATACATCTTCGGGGCTATTAACTCGCGTGAAAGCGTCTGAAATTACTCTCCAAGAGGCTGAAAAACAAACATTAACATTTCTATCAGCTTGGGCAGAACCAGGTACTTTGCCTTTGTGTGGCAACTCAGTATCAACTGACCGTAGGTTTATCCGCAAGGAAATGCCAGGTCTCGATCAATTCTTGCACTACAGGATTGTTGATGTGTCGACTGTCAAAGAACTGGTTCACAGGTGGTATCCTGAGATGATCGCTCCTGAAAAACAATCATCTCACACGGCTCTGGCTGATATCAGAGAAAGTATCGAAGAATTATTATGGTACAGGAATAATGTCTTTTTACCATCCAAACCTGACGCGTAAATTAGCGGTCAAGAATTGGGAGGAGTATATGCGACGGGTAACTTGTAGTATGTAATACGGTTTGGGTAGCTTTTATAACATCTGCACTCTCGCCTAGTGGCAGCCCTGTGTTTGCATTGGCATTGTAGCGAGGGAAATTACTCGATGATATTTCTAAACGGATTCGATGGCCAGCTTTGAATAGATTACTGGTAGATTTTAAATCAATGGTGTAACGATACACTGTACCAGGATCAATAAGTTCTTGTTGTGATGTACCATTCCTGTAGCGAGCTCTGATAATTCCCTCCGCTATATTCTTGGCAGTGCCACATTCGGTAACCTCGACAAGTTTGGCGGTGAAATCGGTATCTATTGCTGTCGTTGCGGCGTAGAGTACCACGGCAACTGGACCTGTAACCTCGGTATCCTGTTCTAGGACTGGGCTTGTATAGACAAGTACATCGTCTCTAGTTTCTACTTCCGATTGGTCAAATGGGCCCGCTGGTTCTGTAATAGCGTAGCAGCACAAGTTCCCTCCTCTTGTAGGAACAGGATTGAGAGGATCGAAGACGAAAGTGTCCTCGGGTTCATCTTGTGGTGATTGTCTAGTTAATGAGCCGTCTCCATGTAGGGAGTTGGCTTTCCCTTTACTGTGTAGGAAATACTCTAAATACTGTATGTCTGCGGGTGGCCATTGGGATTCTTCTCTCCACTCGTTCTTACCCATAACAAAAATTTTGACCGCGGGCTCGGATAAGATTCCTGTATCTTCTTCCTTCAACCACTGATCAAACCAGCGCAGTTGGGCTCCGTCAGAGTCTATAAGAGCCTTTAAACCAAAATCAAAAGAACCAGTTTGATTACTGAAAGGGAATGGAGTATGAGCCCATGGACCGATAAGAAGTTTTTGTGAGGAACGAGCAATGTCACTACCACCGTTCGCTTGCATGCCTACAAAATTTTTAAGCGTTCCACCGATGAAAATATCGTACCAGCCGCCGTAGTTGAATGCAGGAACAGTCACTGCACTATAATTGTCCTCAATTTTCCATGGTTTCCAGTAATCATCATCTGTTTCGTGTTTGATCCAGTCATAGTAGTATGGAGCAAGTCCTTCGCGTTTGAGAGGTGGAAAGTCCATTAATGGAAGGTGGCGCATGTATTCAACAAGATTGTTGTTTGCCTCTACTAATTTTGACCGGTCATTAAGTGCGGCTGGTAGATGACTAGAAATGCGCTGAAGATTTGCTAAAGTCAACTGACTGGTAGCCCATGATGCCGCGAACCATAGCTGGAAAGCTCCCCCTTCATATGTCCAACCGTCGTAGTATTGTGACGCGGTTACGCCGGGTGCCAGAGCTTTTAGGTAACCTGGTGTGGCAATTGCAGCTAGCCACTGTGTAGCACCAACGTACGATCTGCCGTACATGCCGACAGAACCAGTGGACCATGACTGAGTCCCGCACCAGTCAATGGTATCAACTCCGTCTGATGTTTCATCTTTAAAATTGTAGAAAACACCTTCAGATGCAAATCTGCCTCGAACATCTTGAATAACTACAGCATACCCGGAGGAAGCTGCTCTGATAGGATCAATGGTGAAGACGGAACCAAGACGGTTCGACTTATCATAGGGTGTCCTTTGGAGGAGAACAGGATGTTTTTCCCTACTATCGGGACGATAAACATCTGCACGAAGCAGTGTGCCGTCACGCATTGGGATGTTTACATTTTGGTCTACAACGATAGAAGAGTATTGCGCCATTCAGGGTTCCTCCTTGCCTTGAATAGATGTATAGAAGAATATACTGTAGGTTCTACTAAAGCACAAGAACAGTCTTTTCTGTGAACACCAAGGCCTCAGTTTTAATGTACTAGGGTTTTCTTCATAGTGCAGTGTCGAATTCCAACCTCATCAAAAGGACGTCCGTCTTGTCGGTATCCAAGATATGAATAGAACTCCTTAACATACTCTTGGGCGTGTAAAACTATTTCCTGAAGATTTTTTTTACGAGCTTTATGTTCCAAAAAACCTAGGATAAGACTTCCTACACCTTGACGCCGGAAGGAAGGGTCAACAGCCATTCTACCAATAGATCCCGTTGTCTTTGAGACCGTGATAAGTCTGCCGGTACCAATAACTGTCTCAGCACTTGTTACTATCGCATGGAGTGCATCTTGGTCTAGTTCGTCAAGTTCGATTTCTGCAGAAATGCCTTGTTCATCTACGAAAACCGTGTGTCGAAGTTGATATACAGCTTTTCGTTCTGACAGAGACGTCACTTCTTTGATGCTGTAAGGTCTTGATTGCATAGTCATTATCGTGTCGGTATGGTCAATATTACATAAAGTAAGATCCAATGGTTATGAAAAAATACTTTGGAATACAAAAGAACAACTGACAGCGACGGCATATCCGGCTACTACAACCAGAATAGCTCTAATAGTTGACTTGTAGTCCAGTGCAGCTCGCACGGCTATAACGGTAGCTGCAAGGGTCCAGGAAACGCAGGCTAGCCCAAGCCACAAAGCAAGCACTTCTGCGAACGTGACTACAAGCGGTGTCGAGAATAGAAACAAGTTAGGTGTTTGAGCAAATCCGATGGTTCGGGCAACCTCGCCCCAAGTGGCTTGTGTTTGATTGGTATTAAAGAGAGTTACGCCTATAACATAGATGACTCCTGCTAAAAGAGCCCAGTAGATGATACCTTGCACTACGGCGAAGAGAGTATCACTTATAGACCAGCTGACTGGAACAGAGGAATTGGAATTTTCTAGCAGTACAAGAAACCAGACAGAAATTGCTAATTGAGAGAGCACAACAACGAGTACCGCTTGTATCGTTGCTCCTCGATCAGATTCAATCTCTTCATAGATTTCATCTTTTAATAGTAAGGCACCAATTATGCGTCTCAGCATTTCCGTAAACTCCGATCAAGGTTGTTTTTGAGGTGACTTGATGGTTTTCTCCAGCGAGTACTATTCTGCAGTCCATCCCCCATCAATAACCAGTTCAGACCCAGTGACAAAAGAAGACTCATCACTCGCGAGATAGACAGCTCCATAAGCAATATCTTCTCCTGTACCAATCCGTCCTAGTGGAATTTTGTCGAGATGGCTTTTAAGAGTCGAAGTTCCAGGTTTGAGACGCTCGTTAGTGAATGGAGTGAGAACAACGCCAGGGTGAATGGAATTAACGCGGATATGTTCGTGAGCATGCCTGATTGCAGTAACCTTGGAAAAAATACGCACTGCTCCTTTAGACGTTTGGTAGGCGGGTGAACTAAGTTTACTTCCTACCATTCCCATCTGAGAAGAAAGATTTATAATAGATCCTCCTCCATTACTGCGCATTGCAGGAATGACCGATTTTGTCCCCAGAAATACTCCTTTGACGTTCACCGCCATAACTTTGTCCCAATCTTCTTCACTGGTATTCTCGATATCAGAACGGTCACGGATAGCAGCATTATTAACGAGGATATCCACTTTGCCGAAACGTTGTATAGTTGTATTTACTGCGTTAGTCCATGCTGTTTGATCAGTGACATCCATCGGTATAAATACGACTGAAAGACCTTTGTTCTGTAAGCTAGTTTCGAGTTTCCGCCCCTCAGCTTGGAGTGTATCCAAGAGTACTACCGATGCTCCTTCTTGAGCAAAGAGAGTCGCTATAGATTCGCCTATTCCTTGTGCAGAGCCAGTCACTATGGCTACTTTTGAGTGTAATCTCATGGTTTTCCTTTAGTTGGAGGACTTGCTGCTAAGGCAGCTATGATACATATTATAGGTAAAATTACGAACAGTAAAATGGCTTGATCGAACGAATTTATGAGGTCTGAAACAAATGAGATTGAAAGCGGTCCTAGCGCTGAGGAAGCTACCATCATGCACGTTGCTGCGCCTTGGATACTTCCAATGTAAGTTCTACCGTAGTAATTAGCGAAAATCACAGAATATACGGCGTGCGCAAAACCTCCCGTTCCACCCAAGATGATCCCGTAGACAATTGCTTGCCACACCGAATTGACGTTTAGAATCATTAAGATGCATAGAATCATCCCAACTTGGCCAATAGCAGTTAAGTATCTATTTGGTATTTTATCCGACAGAATGCCTCCGAGGAGCGATCCCGAAAGGGCTGCAAAAGCAGATACAGAGAAAATTGATGCTGCGATCCCAGGATCCAAACCTCTGGCTGTAAGTAATGGCATCTGGAGGAAAGTCAGTCCGGTTGAAATTAAGCTTGGGGATGAGCCGGCAATAAGTAGCAACCAAAACGCTTTTGTTTGCATCGCTTCATTTAATGACCATCCTGAATGCGCTGGACTAGATGTACGGTTAATTTTTGTTCCTGTCTGGTTGTTAGCAAAGCCGTCACCGTCTGGCTTTGTTCCGATCGATTCAGGACTTCTGCGTATTGCCAACAATGCAATTGGGAGAAACATAAACCAAATACATCCAGTGAAAACTTGCCATGTTTTTCTCCACCCAAATGCCATAATTAAAACATGGTTTAATGGAGGAAGAATCGCTCTGCCAGCTGCGCTGCCCAGCAAGTTAATAGACATTGCCTTGCCTCTATGACGAACAAACCAGATTGCAATAAGAGTTGCGGGTATAAGACTTAATGCTCCTTGTCCGAATGTACGTAAAGCTACAAAACCAGAGAATAATTCAAGGGAGTTTGAGATCGTACTCATCCAGAGTGTGGAAGCGCCAAAAATAGCAGCTATCGAGACTGTCATTATACGAGTGCCTAGTTTGTCAATTAATTTCCCTATAAATACTACAAAAATTGCGGCAAGTAGCGATCCAAGGGTATATAGCCCAGCTATTTCTGTCAGGGATAATCCCAACTCTTGTCGAATGGGTTCAATAAATAGTGAAATTGAATAGGTTTGACCAGGTCCCGAAATAAAGGTAGTCAAGGATGCTATACCCAGAATTATCCATCCATAGTAGAAGGGTATCTTATTGACGAAACTTTGTTTAGGTAGCCTTATGTCTGGATCCGTCATATTGGTTAATGATCCAAATCCATTTGTGCTAGTATCACAAGTGAGATGAAGCAATAGAGGGAATGCATATGCTCAATTCTAGCACACTCGGGAAGGTCTATTTTCCGCTAACGGTTTGATTAAACCAGCTGAGGAATGGGACATTAACCTTATCTACTGGTATTTGCCCGATAAAATTGGCATACGTTATATGACTTTCCATTATGCGAACAATGGAGTCGAAGAGGTCTTCCTTGGTCTTTACAAGAAGAACTGTTTCAGGTTCAGTGGTTATTTCTCCTTCCCATATATAGGAGCACGTTATAGGGAAGAAGTTTACACAGTTAGTCAGCTTTCTCTCCAAAAGGATTTTAGCAAGGCTTTCAGCTTCTTTCGAAGTGTTAAGCGTAATATATATCATTATCATTGGTTAGCAAGTACTATTAGCTACAGGTAGCACATCCAGAGAGTTTTAGTAAAAGGTACATACTACGATAACGAAGCCTTATACCCAACAAAAGCCTCATGCTTTTAATTGATTGGCATGTAATTTTATTAAAAACTTGACTAGGTAATGTATTGTCTTATGCAGCTACTGGAATCCGAATTTCTTCTAGTAGAGAACCGAATCCGTGAATGGGTTCGTTGACCCCAATTGTTCTTAGCGCCGCCCAAATGGTTACTTGATTTGAAGTAAACACAGGTTTTTTGAGTTGTTTTTCCACTCTGGCTACCGCTTCAAGAGCTCTCCAGTTTGTGCATGACAGGAACATAGCATCTGCTTCGTCGTTAAAGTTATTCAGAGCAAATTCCACTATATCATCAGGTTGTTCTGAGCCTATCTCCGTATTTACTGTTAATTGACGACCTGCGACATTCAATACGTCAAAGTCGTATCCTTCTAAAAATGCTCGGAGGCTTGCATTTACTGGGTCTTTATATGGTGTTGCGACAGATACTTTTTTAATCCCATGATTCTTCAATACTTCAACCATCGCAGATGAAGTGGCTACTGAAGGAATACCACCTGAAGCCTCTGTTATCATTCGTAACAATTCTTTATCCCATCCTGGTCCGTTTAGGAAGCTTCCACCTGTACATCCGTATGCGATAACTCCTACTTTTGCGGTTCCCACCTGCCTTGATGCCATTTCTATGTCATCGTTCATCGCATTTAATTTGTCCAGTTCTCCTGTTACCAGCATCATTCTTCCGGAATGGTATGAGATATCTACATTCGCAGGACCTACGAGCTGGAAGTCTCTTTCCAGAGTAGTATTGGATGACGGGAGAACGATACCTATTGTCTTTCTTGAGCTACTCATTATGACCTCCTGAACTGAGTTCTCGATAACCAGAAAATTTATCCACATAGGATATTTTGGCATTGTACGAAACATTTAGTATTCTGTGAAGATAGTATTTAAATCGATGCTGTCATCATAGAAATTCACGAAAATCGTACTTGCCTGGGTGGGATATTAGAATGTTGCAAAAGGGGGACTTAAATTAAATCATGGGTAATATTTTGGCACATCAATCTTGGGTACCCACTCCTTTTTATAGAGCAATGTCGCTTAGTCAAAAACTTGGAATGGATTTGTGGTTGAAAAGAGAAGATTGTACTCCGGTTGGATCGTTTAAGTTGCGAGGAGCTCTACTGGCAGTAGAGAAGCACAAAGCACTTTTAAAAGAAAGAGGGCTATGTGTAGCTTCTGCGGGTAATTACGGGCTAGCTATGGCATTCGCAGTGTCCGTTTGGCAGTATGAGAATGTGGTGTTTGTACCGGAAAATGTAACTGAATCCAAAGAGAGTAGCATTAGAACTACGGGTGCCTACGTTATCAAAAAAGGTAGGGACTTTGATGAGTCCAAGCAGTATGCCAAAAGCTATGCTCAAGAAACAGGGATGATTTACTGGGAGGATGGTGTGTTACCTGAAATGGCACTTGGTTCGGGTACCATAGCCCAAGAAATTATCAACGTTTCTTCCTCTTGGGACACTATTTTGGTGCCCCTTGGTAACGGTTCGCTGATTAAAGGTATCGCGCTTGAAATGCGAAAAATTCTTCCTAAAATCCGTATTATCGGCTTAGTTCCCTCAGGATCACCTTCTATGTGGGAGGCTTTCCATGAGGGCCAAGGGACTGCAGAAGCTGAAACCCAAACAATTGCTGATGGACTATCGGTGCGAATCCCGATCCAGAAAATTACTGACGAGATAAAAGGACTTATGGATGACGTATGGCTTGTTCCTGAAAAAATGCTTGTTCCGGCAGTTAGAACATTCTTAGATACCGAGAGAATCTTGGTCGAACCCTCCGCGGCTATAACTCTTGCAGGTATTGTAAATAATATTTCAAGTTTATCCGGTGAAAAGATTGCTACTATAGTGACAGGATGTCATGTCCAGACAAAAGTACTGCAAGATGCCCTTTTGGGGTCTAGCCTTTTGTAAATAGCCACGTTGTATAGCCAAATTTATTGCAAGAGTATAAGTGTAATCCATGAAAAACGATCTAAGTTTGCTTTTCGGAATGACTACAGTCCTGTGTCTTTCCGTATTGCCATTTTCAAGCTATGTTGGTGCGTTGCCTTTAATCCAAGAGGAATGGAATCTTACCAATAGTGAAGCAGGTCTTTTGTTTTCTATGTCGATGATCGGATACCTTTTGGCCTCACTAATTCTTATGCCACTAACAGATCGCATTGGATCGGTACGCATAATCATGGGTTCGATGATTATATCTTCGGTGGCGCATATATTATTTCCTTTCATTGCGTATGGTCTGGTATCGGGATTAGTCTTACGGTTTTTGATCGGGGCTGGATTGGTCGGAATATATATGCCAGGAGCTCGGCTTGTAGTAGCGCGTTTTGCAGGCAAAATGGGTGGAACAGCAATGGGCTTGTACGTTGCTGGATTTTATTTCGGCACAAATATTTCCTTGACTCTTATCGGAGTGTTGATTTCCCCTCTAGGATGGAGATCAGCTTATTTTTGTGTGGCGATGAGTTGTGTTGTAGCTACACCCATAGCTTTTTTTGTCATTAGGCGTATGGGCGTTGATTCTGTAAAGTCTAGTACTGGAATTATAAACTTGAGTGTTTTGAAAAACCCACTTACTCGTTTGTTCACTTTGTCATACACGTGTCACGCATGGGATCTATATACCCTGAGAGTTTGGGGCCCTCCTTTTATGACTTTTATCCTACTGCAGCAAGGGCACAGTTTAATTCAAGCGACTGCTTCTGCATCTACACTTTTGGGAATGCTGTTTTCCTTAGGGTGTGTTGCTCCTGTAATTGGAGGTACTTTATCGGATAGATTAGGGAGAGCGCAGACTGCATTTTTAGTTGTTGCAGCAGGTACGTTATGTGCATTAGGTTTAGGATGGCTGTATAGCCTCCCTATAGCCTTTTTTGTGGTACTCATTAGTTTATATGGATTTCTAACTGGTGCTGATTCCGCAGTTTATTCCACAGCCATTATTGAAACGGCAGACCAGGACAAAATAGGAGCTACTCTCGGTGTATATGCTTTTTCTGGAATGAGTGGTGGTGCCGTGGGCCCTTATTTATCAGGATTATTACTGGACCTTTTTACGTCTCCCAGAAACTGGGTATTTGGATTTTCTGTGTCTGGAGTTGTGGGTATCGTTTCTTTGTTGTCTATGTATAAGGCAATCCAAATCAAAAAAAGTTGCAAATTGGATACTGCTAGTACATGATGCATCGAGTAGTGCAATTTTGGAGGCGACGGGGAGATTCGAACTCCCGAATAAAGGTTTTGCAGACCTCCGCCTTAACCACTTGGCTACGTCGCCCCATATTCATTGATGCTAGTCTATGGTGCCGAGGAGGAGACTTGAACTCCTACGGACTTTCGTCCACGGCCCCCTCAAGACCGCGTGTCTACCGATTCCACCACCTCGGCTTGTGATGCTCTTTAGCAGAGAGTACACAGGTTTCCAGATTTTTTTGACTACGTCATTATCTTGGTGCTGTTAATTACTGTCAATCCAAGTTATAAATGGGTTGGATTCTAATCCGAGTAATGATCCCACCACCATCTAGCAATATCACTTCTTCGAGCAAACCATACCTGAGGAAAACCTTTCGCATATTTAATGAAGTCTTCTAGTATTCTAGCCCTTCCTGGTCTTCCTGAAACTCTGCAATGAATTCCAACCGACATCATTTTTGGATTGGTCGTTCCTTCCTCATAGAGTTGATCGAACGTATCTACTAGGCCTTTATAATGATCTGTTGAACTGCCTCCTCCCCTGTATAAACGTGCGTCATTAGTATCCCAACTATAAGGAACGATTAGGAGTTTTTGGTTGTTTATCAATGTGAAATAAGGAATATCATCATTGTAAGAGTTGCTGTCATAAAGAAACTGTCCATGTTCTGCTACCAGTTCACGTGTATTGGTGCTAGGCGCGTAGCGATTGTGCCATCCAAGTGGTTTTTGTCCAGACATTATTTCTATAGATTTGCAAGCTCTCTGCATGTCTTCCCACTCAGTAGCTCTATCCATTTCAAATGCCTGAATCCATCTATAACCATGTCCGCAAATGTCATGACCTCCAGATGTAATAGCAGGTCCTGCCTCTGGGTTGCATTCCAAAGCCATGCCGCAGCAAAAAAAAGTCCCTGGAACATTTTGTTTCTCAAGAATAGATAAGATTCTCCAGAAACCGGTTCTACTTCCGTATTCAAATAGAGATTCGTTTACTAGATCTCGTCGATCCATGGGTACTGGAGAAGTGACTTCATTAGTGGGCTCTCTATGCTTATCTCCTTGGAGAAGAGAATATTCTGAGCCTTCCTCGTAAGCGATAGCTAGGTTTATGGCTATACGAGCCTTATGTGGCCACTCTATCGCAGGTGCACGTTTCCCGTACCCTACGAAATCTCTCTGAGGATTCATCATCAACTCCCAAGGATCAAATATAAGAATTTAAATTCTTTGTTATGTTATTATTAAGCGATCTTGCAGGTCAGTTAAGAATCAACCTGTAAAAGACATAATATCGTTAACGGGGGAGGGTATCAATGCAACGTTTTAAACTAGAAGATGTAGAACTAACAGATCCAAAAGTGGTTGAGCCTCCAGGAACTCTATTTACGGGTCGGATTGGTCGTCAGAAGGTCTTGATTCCAGGTTCGTCAGCTAATTTTGTTATGAATATTATTCACTTCGATGTAGGAGTGCGTAACAAATTTCACATACACAGTACAGATCAAATATTGATTGTAACTGATGGACAGGGATATGTTGTTAATGAGTCAGAAACAATCGAAGTATCTCAAGGCGACATAATTTTTATTCCTGAGGGTGAAGTACATTGGCATGGTGCGCAGGAAGATTCGTCATTTGCTCATATTTCGCTTCAAGCTGCAGGGTGCAAAACTTCCCAAATTGAAGAGTAATTTTAGTCGATCAATGAGTGCAATACTTTACCTATCATATTCTTGACAGATACTGGATATCGAACTAACGTACGTTCTAGAGTTCAGGTTTCATTCAACTGAAGGAGGATGTCAATATGGTTTTAACCGCTAGTGAAGTCTCTGTAGTGCCCAGTGAAGCTCGAATGCTTTTTCGGAAGGGTGAGTGGACAGATCACACCGGTGGTCTATGTCTCGGATTCGCCCAAGCGAATTTGGCGATAGTTCCAAAAGACGTAGCTTTTGATTTCCTTTTATTTTGCCAGCGCAACCCGAAACCTTGCCCGTTATTGGAGGTATTGGATCCTGGAGATCCTACTATTCGCACAATGGCTGATAATGCAGATGTGAGAACCGATTTACCCCAATATAGGGTCTATGTTAAGGGTGAATTAGTGGATGAACCAACCGATATTTTAGAGTATTGGAAAGATGATCTAGTAGGTTTTTTGTTAGGGTGCAGCCATTCTTTTGAAGAAGCGTTAATGAATGGTGGGGTTCCAATGCGCCATATCGAATCAGGCTGTATGGTGTCTGCGTATGATTCCGCGATTGAATGTGCTTCCTCAGGGTCTTTTCGGGGCAATATGGTTGTAAGCGGAAGATCAATACCAGCAGATAAAGTAGCTAAAGCAGTTCAAATCACATCAAGATACCCAGGTGTCCATGGCTCTCCTGTGCATATTGGCGACCCTTCGGTAATAGGTGTGGACTTTTTACAACCCACATATGGTGCGCCACCGCAACCAGAAGAGGGAGATGTACCAGTTTTTTGGGCTTGTGGAGTTACTCCTCAACTCGTAGCACGCAATTCTAAAGTTGATTTGCTGATATCGCATGCCCCTGGAGCGATGTTTATCACTGATATTCCCAATGAACACCTTGCTTCACTGTGATTGATGGCATGTCTAGAACCACACTTGTAAGAACGTATAACGTCGGTTTTTAATCAATCTTTTCGTGGAATAGTGCTATAGAGGCGGTGTATCCGTGGAGGTATGTGGTGTGTCCGACCGGGCCGATCTCGCCGTTGCAAAAGAAACCACTCAAAGGGATTGAGCCTATTATTTCTGTGAACATGCGACTGTCGTGTCCTTCTTCCCCATATAAGTAGGAACCCCTTCCAGTGCATTGAAACATCATGGCTGCTTTAGGATTTCCTGATACCGTTGGGGTTTTCGTATGCTTTACAAGCTGGGTACGAAGATCATTGGCTGAACTAACCGCATCACGAATATGGAATTGAACTATTTGACCTTCTCTTATCAATTCACCGATTGCGAGGATACCTTTTTCAGGATCTGCTCCCATAATATTTCGGATCAAGAATTCCGTACTATCTTCTGGGTCTGAGTCAAAGACCGAGTCAGTTCCAATGCCAATGAGCAATTGGTTTCTGAAAAGACCTTGTTCATGGGATGAGAGTTTTTGATAGAGACCGTTTAGGTAATCAAGAGGAGGTTCACCGTCAAGGCCGAGCAGGATATTTTCTTGGCATTTGGTAATTTGTTTCTGAGCACCAATGGGTCGGCAACCCTGAGCTACAACTGGCTCTACTTTTAAATTTCCTTCCAATGCCAGGCCGATTAAGCCTTGAGTATATACAGAAGCATTGGAGAAAAGGTAATTTGTTCCCGGTTGCGTCCCACCGCTTGTAAGTCCACCTATTTTTGCTGAACGAGGGAAAGCATAATCTATCCCAGCCAGAAACTGGTTGATGTGAGGGTAGAACGGTTCAGCAAGCAATATGAAATCAGGCTTTTCAAGATGAGTTATGCCTAGGAATTCCTTCCATGATTCTGGTGGGTCATCTGCGCTTGGGATTGCGTTGCCCGCCGTGTAAAAAGGAACAATCGACACTGAAGGAAGAATTGCCGCCATTATTGTGACAGATGGTCTATTTTGGTATTCCTTACCACTACCCACAATTCCAGCTGCTGAGCAACCAAAGATGACAGATTCGGAGAAAGACTCTTTGAGAATATTAAGAACTGTATCTTTTTCTTCAGGGTAGTGGGCAGAAACAAAAATGACAATAAGAGATGGTTTCTGCTTAGGCTCAAGATTGTCATTAATGACGGTTATGCAATCTCGAATTGCTGTCTCAAGTTGAGGATCATCTGATGAGGAAGAAATCCATTTCATTTCGGTCTACTCTCCTGTATCTGGTGGGATGATATTGTAGCGTCTGTGTTAGCTAGGCCAAAAGCATCTGCAATAAGCTCATAAGAACGAATTCTATCGGTAAAAGAGTGGCAAATCGTGACAATACCTACATCTAACGTACCGTATCTTTCAGCGGCTTCTAGGATTTTCTCTTTCACATAAGACGTATCACCGTCAATGTAGCTTGCTGTGAGCCGAGATACGTAGGTTTGTTCTGCCGGGGTCAGTGGATAGTTATTTGCCTCTTGAGGGTCAAGGAGTCCTGATGGACGACCACGGCTTTGAACAATTTTATTGATATTTCTGCTGGCACCCAAGAATTGAGCTTTTTCGTTAGTTTCTGCGCAAATAACCTGTAGAGAGACGTTGCATTTCGGTTCTGACATAATACCGGAGGGTTTGAACTCTTGCCGATATAACTCAGTTATTAGCGGACCGTAATCACCAGTAGTACCGAAGAAATCAGCAAAAGCAAAGGGCAATCCTAGAGATGCAGCAAGCTGAGCGCTGTAATTACTTGATCCAAGTAGCCAAATAGAAGGAATGGAATTTCTGGCGGGGCCAGGTTGTGCCTGCACCGTTGCAAAAGGATGGTCAGATTGCAAAGTGCCTGAGAGAAATCCTATGAGATCTAGTACTTGTTGAGGAAACATAGAAGCATCTTTTAATGGTTGTGGATATGCTAGCGCGGCTGCTGTTAACTGGTCACTACCAGGAGCTCTTCCTAATCCCAGATCGATTCTTCCTGGGAAGAAGGATTCAAGGATAGAAAACAATTCTGCGACTTTTAAGGCAGAATAATGGGGCAACATGACACCTGCACTACCCACTCTTATTTTTTTAGTTTGTGCCGCTATTTGGGATATTAATAGTTCGGGTGCAGTTCCGGCAAATGAACCTGTATTATGGTGTTCAGCTACCCAATACCTACTGTAGCCAAGTTGTTCAGCACGCTTGGCCAGCTGGATGCTTTCTTGTAGTGCTTGTACTGCTGATTCGTTTTTTCTAACAGGACTTTGATCTACAATACTGAGAGTAAGTTCTTTGCTCAAGGCACTCCCTTTACTTATGCATAAAGCTTTGGAAATATGACATCCCGAAATGCTTCTTTTTCTTGGATAGGCATTATATACCCACCGTCGATTGTATGGACGGGAAACAAAAATATGTGGTCTAGATTACTTTCGTTGACAGCCTGTAAAAGTCTGTCAGCACAATATTCCGGTGTCCCGAACAGTCCTAGTGCATCGCAAATCTGATGGGATAATTTTGTCGAAATGGTTGTCGGGTCTATCGAGTCAGGGAGATCTATACCGATTTGGCGCAGCCAGTAATGATGCGACTTGCTGGGGTACGAAAGCCATGGTTTTTTTGGAGCTAGGTACCTCTGTGGCCATGACTGGGCTTTGTCCTGATCTTTATCGATAGCCAGATGAGTGATAAAGACCACTGGAATGTCTTTTAGATTCCTGCCTGCGCGTGCAGCTCCTATGCTAAGATGCTCGGTCGCAGCAGCTATGATTCTAGGATCAAGGCCAACCATAGCCATCACTCCGTCGGCTATTTCGCCAGCTAGCTCTAGCATTTTGGGTCCCGCTGCTGTCATATACACAGGCGTGGGTTGAGTGCTGACATTTCTGAGATACCCATCTACTTCTCCATACATTACGCTTTCGCCTGATAGTAAAGATTTGATGTTGAGAATTGCATCTCGCATTTCAGAAAGTCGAGCTTTGGGTTGGCCAATGTTCCCTACTGATAGAAATCCAGGTGCAAGGCTTAATCGAATCCTTCCTGGAGCTATTTCTTCTAACGAGTGGGCTAGGGAAGCGAGTACCATTTGGTGACGGGTAACGGGGTTTGATGTAGCTGGATATAAATGCAACCTTTCCGTTTGAAGAGCTGCAAGAGCTAATGTAATGTACACATCTCTTCCACTGTGTTGATGATCATGAACACCCACTCCATTGAAACCTATGTGTTCACAGTCCGCGATAAATGAGGCGGTTTCTTTAATAGGAAGACCAACAGGTACTCTAATGTCGATTTTAGGTATCATGATAATAATTAATAAGATATTACTGAATGGGCTTGCAATCCCTTCAATTGCTCACGCCCGTTTAGGAAAGTCAACTCTGCTAGCACGCTTATTCCGACAATGTTGGCTCCAAATCTTTCGACAAGGTTGATCGTGGCTCTCAGGGTTCCACCAGTAGCCAAAACATCGTCTACTAGTAATACATTATCTCCTTTACAAAGTGCATCCTGATGAATTTGAAGAGTCTCTGAACCATACTCCAATTCGTAACTTTCTTCAAAGGTTAGCCATGGTAGTTTATTTGGTTTTCGCACAGGAACTATCCCAGACCCAATCTTTAGAGCAATTCCTGCTCCTAAGAGGTATCCTCGAGCCTCAATTGCAACAACTGTATCTATCGATGTCTTATCGAAGGGCGATGTCATTTGGTCTATGGCACTTTTGAAAGACATCGGGTTCCTGAGGACTGGAGTGATATCCTTGAACTGGATTCCAGGTTTTGGGAAATCTGGTATGCCCCGTATATGGTCTTTGATGTTCATTTGGTAAGTATCTCGAATTGAAAATAATTTTGTAGACCAGACAGCGTGACCCTATCGATTTATATGGGAGCGGGCAATCATCAGTAACAAGATTAACAATTTTGAGGCTCTTAAATTCAGTAAGTAACAACTGCAATGCTCCCTGCAATTTTGGTAATCCAGCACTTGATTATCGGAATTGAGAGTTCCTATCTTATTGCTTTCATAAGAAAGAAATATCTGGACGACTCTAGGGGCCTAGTTATTTCCAACATCCCGCTATTGATATTCAAACTGGGTTTAGCCTATGCCGTGTTCTTACCGGTAGGCTGGAATGATTGATCATCTGTTTCTTACTCTCTCCTTCGAACATCACTGACGGCCAGTAGGGTGGATTGATAAAAATGAAAGGAATATGCCCTTAACTCCGCAATAAGAATTTATCCTGTCCCTCTTGTTCTGAGGGGCAACGCTGGTTTAGGCTCTTAATAGGTAAGAAGCGGTAATAACAATCCGTTCACCTCT
>CAJWUJ010000003.1 GCA_913047625.1 uncultured Dehalococcoidia bacterium
GCTTTATTTTAGGAATATTGGTAAAAAATTCCAAAGCTTCTGTAACTGTCATTCCTAAGACATCTGCTATATTTTTCCCTTTAAATATTATTTCAAGGGCTTCCCTGTTATATCGCTTTCCCTGGCAAATATCGCAAGGGACTGTAACATCTGGTAAAAAATGCATTTCGATTTGAGCGAAACCTGCTCCATCGCAAGCTTCGCATCTACCACCTTTAACGTTGAACGAAAATCTGCCAGGCAAATATCCCCTTGCCCTGGCATCTGGGGTAGAAGAAAACAGTTCTCTAATTGGTGTAAAAACGCCAGTGTAGGTGGCAGGATTGCTTCTAGGTGTCCGGCCTATTGGCGCCTGATCTATGTTAATTACTTTATCTAGGTATTTAATACCCTCTATCCGATCACATTGCCCAGGTGTATCTCTTTTTTGCAACAGGGTAAATGCTAAGTATTTATACAAAATCTCATTTATCAAGGTAGACTTCCCTGAACCAGAAACTCCCGTTACACAAACAAATTTTCCTAGCGGGATAGCAACATCTATATTGCGCAAGTTATTTGCCCTAGCTCCTTTAATGATAAGATTTTCTTGTCTACCGTTACGTCTTTGAGCAGGCACTACTATGGATCGTCTTTTGCTCAAGTATGCCCCTGTAACAGAGTTGGGATCGGTTTCAATATCAGTGACATTACCTGAAACCACTACTTCCCCTCCATGATCACCCGCACCAATGCCAAGATCAATGATGTGATCGGCAGATCGCATAACCGCTTCATCGTGTTCTACTACAAGAACTGTATTTCCTAAATCTCTTAGCTGTTTCAAGGTATCAATAAGTTTTTCGTTGTCCAAAGGATGCAAACCGATTGTAGGCTCATCGCACACATACAGCACTCCTACAAGACCCGATCCAATTTGGGTAGCCAGCCTAATCCTCTGGGCTTCGCCTCCGCTCAAGGAACCAGCAGCACGGTCTATTGTTAGGTATTCCAATCCAATATCGATTAAGAATTCCAATCTAGCTTCAATTTCCTTCAAGATTTGCCCAGCTATCTGTTGGTTCCGTGCAGTTAAGGTTGTATTACTAGAAGTAGGGGAGTGTTTTTTAGTCGATACAGGCATACTAATATTCCTGACCCAAGAGAAGCAATCTTTAATTGACATGTTCGATATTTCGACAATATTCTTACCCACGACCTTGACTGCTATTGATTCCGGTCTCAGCCTATTTCCGTCACAGGCTTGACAGGGCAAAGCTGCCATATAGCGTTCTATTTCTCTTCTTGAATAGTCCGAGTGTGTTTCTTTATATCGCCGCTCAAGATTTGGAATCACTCCTTCCCAAAAACTAGACCAACGGTATCGTCTGCCTCTCCTAGTTCGGTACTCTCGCTTGATCCCTGCATCGCCTGTTCCATAAAGGATTAGCTGAAGGCTTGTATCCGAAATAGAAGATATTGGAGTATCTAGTGAAAATCCGTATTTCGACGCAAGGGAGTCCAACAAATTGCTATGCCAACGATTCATCATTCCTGATCTGGACCAAGGCGCAATAGCTCCATCTCTCAAAGAAATATCTTTATTTGGAACTACTAGTGCTGGTGATACTTCCAGCCTGTAACCCAATCCTGTACAAACAGAACACGCTCCGTGAGGGTTATTGAAGCTGAATGTTCTAGGTTCTATCTCAATCATGCTGACGTCACAATAAACACAAGAAAAGTTCTCAGAAAAAATTATCTCTTTTTCCGTTTGAATATCTACGGTTTTCATTACTCCGCTACCTTGTTTCAAGGCAGTTTCAACTGAGTCTGCTATCCTTGTATTGTCCATATCCTGATTAACAATTATTCGGTCAACCACTACGTAAATATCGTGCCATTTGTTTCTTTCTAAGTTAATAGGATCTGTAATTTCTACGATTTCCCCGTCAACCATTACCCTTATGAATCCAGCCCTAGCTATTGACTCAAGTACCTCACGGTGTTCCCCTTTTCGGTGAATAATTTTCGGAGCTGTTATCATCAATTTGGTTCCGTTGGGCAATTCCTTAATGCTATCGGTGATTTGCTGTACCGTCCGCTTAGCAACTTCCCTACCGCATTTATAACAATGAGGGATTCCCACCCGCGCAAATAGTAATCTCAAGTAATCGTAGATCTCAGTAACAGTGCCTACTGTGGATCGGGGATTATGCGAAACTCCCTTTTGGTCTATAGAAATTGCCGGGGATAAGCCTTCTATGTAGTCTACTTCTGGCTTCTCCATACGGCCCAAGAATTGCCTAGCATAAGCGGACAGCGACTCCACGTAACGACGCTGGCCTTCCGCGTAAATAGTGTCAAAAGCTAAAGTAGACTTGCCTGAACCAGAAACCCCAGTAATAATCACAAATTTATTTCGGGGTATAGTTACGTCAATACCCTTAAGGTTATGCTTTCTTGCTCCTCTAACGACTATCTGGTCGAGAGACATTTTAGGTCGTGTCATAATACGAAAAGCTTTTACCACAAGTGGTGAACTTAATCTAGTTCTAGCAAAGGTGAGGAAGTTTGAACACTTTCGCTGGGTTTAACAAGGAGTTTTTTGACCGTTCCAGACGTGTTGAAGCGAATACTTTGTTCCATTTTCATAGTCTCCAACATGCAAATTTCGTCGCCTTCTTGTACCGTTTGACCTACATCAACTGACATAGCAACTATTGTTCCTGGCATTGGAGAACGAACCAACTTTTCACCGCTTTTAACAATTCCTCTTAAACCGGATGTCCCCTTACTACTAGAAATAGTATTACTTGTGGTAGTATCGTCTGCGGGTACTGATTTCCCTCCGTCCAACTCTACTACAAACTGCTCCCCATCTACCACAGCTTCGACGTGACCGCGCATCGACTTCCCTACCTGCACGTTATACCAACGGCCCCTGATATTAACTCTAATCTGTTTTGCCACTGGATTCTCCCTAAAGCCTCGATTCCATCAGTTTTCTACGACCCTCTGTCTTCCATCGACTCGGAATTAAGTCCTCATTCTCTTTCAAGACACTGATAGCAACCGCGATAGCCGCCGCTATCGACTTATCATTTGCATCATTAGAAATGTCTTCAAGCAGCTCTTCTAAAAACCCACTATGATGAACGCCCATAGCAAACTTCCAATTGCTTAACACTTTCTCAATAACCGAAATATTATTCTCTACCCCGTGAATAATATAGGCCTTGAGAGCCGCCTTTAACGTGTCTATAGCTAGGTCACGGTTATCACCCCAAACTATGAGTTTGGCTATCATTGGATCATAAAACGGAGTAATTTCAGTTCCCTCATCAATACCGCTATCGATTCGGACATTCGGCATTGACGGTTCAATGATTCTGCCTACAGTTCCAGGTACTGGCGTAAGTGTTACCGGATTTTCAGCGTAGATTCGAGCCTCTATTGCATGCCCCCTAGGAGAAATATCCTCTTGGCTTACCTCCAGCTTTTGACCTGCTGCGATGGCTATTTGTAGTTCCACTAGATCGATACCTGTAACCATTTCAGTGACTGGGTGTTCCACCTGTAACCGTGTATTCATTTCTAGAAAGTAAAAAGCACCGTTCGTGTCCACTAAATATTCTATGGTGCCAGCATTCGTATAGTTCAAGTATTTGACCAATCTAAGGGAGGCTTCTGTTAATTGACCTCTTAGGCTTTCGTCTATTTTGATACAGGGAGTTTCCTCAATAACTTTTTGATGTCTTCTTTGAACAGAGCAGTCACGTTCATGTAAGTGAATCGCATTACCAAATTTATCAGCTATTACTTGGATTTCAACGTGAGAAGCCTCGTCTACAAACCTCTCAAAATATAATTTAGGGTTTCCAAATGATGTTTTGACCAACGCTCTGGCTCTATCAACATTCGTCAGTAATTCTTTGGATGAATTAACAACTCTCATCCCAATACCGCCGCCGCCGCCAGCGGGTTTTATCATTAAAGGAAACCCAACCTTGTCAGCCAAAAGCAAAGCGTTAAGATCGTCGACAGGTGTATTGCTGCCAGGAACCACTGGGACGTCAGCTTCTTCCGCTATTTTTCTAGCTTCAACTTTATCTCCCATACGATCAATTAAATGCGGCTCAGGACCGATAAAAACAATTCCTTCCCTCTGACAAGCTAAGGCAAAGTGAGAGTTTTCTGAAAGAAAACCATAGCCTGGATGAATTGCTTCTACTTGGCACTGCTTCGCTGCTTCGACTATAGCTTCAATATTTAGGTAGCTTTCCTTAGCTAAAGCAGGTCCTATACAAACAGACTCATCAGCAGTTAGAACATGCAAAGCTTGTTTATCAGCCTCTGAATACACAGCTACCGTTTTAATACCGAGCCTAGCGCATGTCCTTTGGATTCGGCAGGCTATTTCTCCTCTATTAGCTATCAGTATTTTTGAAAACATTTGCATCTAGTGTATCACGTAACAAACCGTCTTCCTGTAAAGTCAGGTGTTTCAGTTTACTGTTTCCCTTCGGAGATTGTATTTATCGAATCAATTAATTGCCGCGCGGATATTTTGCGCTCGTTAATATTCATAGTAAATTTTTGTAAAATCATCTGTATTTCACTCATCAAAACAGGATTGATTCGTAGCTTTTGTGCAACTCTAATTTTTGCTCCAGACAGAAACCTAAGGCATTTAATAGCTGCAACAGATATTGGTTGCACTGCCTTAGTTTGTAGATAACACGTTTGACCCACAAGCCCTCCCATCTCAACACTGTACCCATTACCTTCCGTTGACAGTGGTTGGTTACAAACCACACACATGCTGAGCTCTGGTGCATAGCCACTATCAATAAGCAAGTTTAGTTCAAAAAATCGCATCAACAATTCAACGTCCTCTTCCATAGTAACGCGCTGACTACCAACGGAAATCGACCGTGCCAACAAGTCTAATTCTCGCAATGTCGTTAGTAATAAGCTGTAAAGCTCTTCGTTGACGGATCCATCAGCTACAAAATCATCGATCAACTCAACAATGTAAAATGCTCTTGCCGTAATTTTCAAGTCTGTTTTAAGTTCTTTGAATGTTTCTACCACCTCGCCACCAGAAATAGAATCAATACTGCTTCTGGAAGAGATACTTACGACAACTCTATTGAATGTGTCTAAATGACCTGACAGTTTGCTTGATATTTTACGGATTCCTCTAGCAACTAATCGAACTCGTCCATAATCCTGGGTGTATAACGATATAAGCCTATCTCTATCACCTAAAGGCATCCCTTTTAGAACGATGCCTTCTGTCTTATAGTACTTAGACTGTCTATTATGTTTCAAAATTCCTGACGGCCTTCCATTGCCCTGATCAATGTAACATCATCCGCATATTCCAAGTCTCCACCGACTGGTAAGCCTCTCGCCAGTCTAGTAATAGAGGAAACCATTGATCCACACAAGTCACGTATATACATTGCTGTGGTTTCACCCTCAACACTGGGATTGGTAGCTAATATTATCTCCGTAACCGTGTTTTCCTTTAGTCTAGTGACTAATTCATTAATTTGGAGGTTTTCTGGTCCGATATTGTCTAAAGGAGAAAGTACTCCGTGTAGGACATGGTACGTTCCTTTGTAACTTCCCGTTCTTTCCATTGCTATTACGTCTAAGGGTTCCTCAACCACACAGATCCTACTAGAATCTCGGTTTTCGTCCGTACAAAACCTACAAGGGTCTGCCTCTGTAATATTTTGACATATTGAACAATAGGTAATCCTGTCACGTATATCGATAATTGCTAGTGCGAGGCCTCGTGCATCAGCATCATCAGTCCGAATCAAATAATAAGCTAGCCTCTGCGCAGTTTTTGGGCCCACTCCAGGAAGTTTATTTAGTGCTTCAACTAACCTTCCTAATGCGCCCGTTGTGTGAAAGAACTCTGAATAACGAGAGGTCATTGCAAGTACACTTCCTCAATTAAACTTATTACAATTACTGTTCCCTTCAGGTTCGTCAACTCTAATGTCCCTTTCAAAAAATATATTACTCAGAATCCGGGGTTGTCTGTTCGCTAGTAACGATTCGACCGCCTAATCCAAGGGCTGCTTGCACTAGTGAGCTTGTTTTATTTAGCCTTACAGCTGACCCTTCTGGTGGCCCTTCCAAAACAAGACGCTCAACTGCTTGCCAATACTGTTTCAAAATTCCTATCACTTGCATCTCGTTTTCTTTGTATTGAAGCTCCTCTTCCATCTTCTCCATGAGAGAAGAATGTTTAAATTGAAGAATCAGCTGTTTATTATCAATGAATTGATTACCCACATCCCTTAACAAAGCTCCGAAGTTGTATTTTTTGCCCTTATGCCTGCTAAGTTCCTTGACAACCTTTCCCCAGTTGGTACTGTCTAGTGCATTAGCCTCAGTTAGATGGCCACTAGATGTTGGGGTTTCATCAGAATTTTTATCCGTGTTGTCATTTCCGTCCTGAGTTACTGGGGTCATGCTTAAATTATGGTCAGTAGTTTCTGATGATGTGATTGTTTCTACAGGCTTTTCACTGATTTCATGTTCCTCGACGGTGTTCCATTCTCTCTCATCAGTTTCGCCCACAAACTTATCATTATCTTCTTGGTTTTTCATCGTTTCAGGGCTTAAGTTTTTCTCAGTATGTCGGTCATCATCTTCTCCAGCATTAATTTCTGGGTTCTCATCCTCAACTGGTTCTTTTTTAGCTAAACTATTTTCAGTTTCGGTTAGTTGCTCGTCTTTATCTTCATCAGCAACTACCTCTAGTTGTCCATCCAGTTCTTTCAAGGGCTGGCTAGGCTTGGCCTTAACAAGGTTTTGCGCCTTTATATTTACAGTTTTTTCAACCACAGTAGGTTGTTCTTTAGCTTGATTGTCACTAAAAGTTGCAGATACTATCGCTAATTCAATCGGCAACGGCAGAGGATTTTCTGGTCTTATCGTGATTTCTCCGAAAGTTTGCAGTGTTACTACTAAATCCGACATTTTTGCATTATTCGCCAAAAGGGTAAGCTCTTGAATAAGTTCCCCAGTATGCTCGTGAAAAGTTTCAGCCTTGGACTTAATTAACATGATAGTTCTTAGGTACTCAATAACCTGATTAAGGAAAATGCGAAGGTCAATCCCTTCTGATGCGATTGCATTAACCAACTCCAGGGCACTATTTGTATTGCGGTACAAGATATGTTTTACCAATGCAAACGCTCTCTCTTCAGGAGTTAATCCTAGAATCGATCTAACATCTTCAACCGAAACAATATTTCCCTTATATGTAACAAGTTGTTCAAGAATGTTCTCAGCGTCTCGTAAGCTACCTGATGCAGCCCTAGAAATAGTTCTTAGGGCCTCTTTTTCGATTTGAACACCTTCCTCGACACTAACGTTACTTAACTTGTCCATTAGATCCCCGAGAGCTATTCTTCGAAAATCGTATTTCTGGCATCTTGAAACAATTGTGGCTGGAATTTTTAACAGCTCAGTTGTACATAAAATAAAGACTATATGCTTAGGGGGTTCTTCTAAGATTTTCAAGAAAGCATTACAAGCCTGAGGTGTAAGCATATGTGCCTCATCGATTATGTAGACTTTGTTTTTAGCTTTATAAGGATGCGAGTATACCTGTTCCTTCAGATCCCTAATGTCGTCTACTAATCCCTTACTAGCAGCATCAATCTCTATGACATCAACTAAATTACCGTTATTGGCATCCTCGCATATGTCACAGCTATTGCACGGTTCTCCTTCAACAGTACTTAAACAGTTTATTGACTTAGCCAAGATGCGCGCCATGCTTGTTTTCCCAGTCCCTCTCGGACCTGTAAACAAATAAGCGTGAGATACTCTTCCTTGTTGGATCGATTGGCTCAGAATTTTCACTACAACAGGCTGACCAACAACGTCGCTGAATGTCTTTGGTCGCCATTTTCTATAGTAGACTTGCTCGTTTTCCACTAAATCTTATTCCTTTCAGTGAGATGCTCCTGAACGTTACGAGCTTTTTCCTCCATTCTCTGTGCATCCTCCGAATTTTCATGATCATATCCGTACAGATGCAATATCCCATGAAGCAACAAGTGGCTTATTTCCGCTGTTAAGAGAACGCATCCATCCTTTGCTTGTCTAGCTGCTGTCGGAACGGAAATTATTACTTCTCCCAATGAGGCCGGAATAGCTTCAGCTTGAATCCACGGCTGGATGTCCCCGGGGCTTAGATCAGAATGTTGACTGGTACTTCTTATTGTTTTTTCTGTTGTAAATGCTAGGACGTCCGTTGTTTCGTTAAAACCCCTGAACTTTGTATTGATCGAACACATTGTACTGTCATCAGTAAATACGATTTCCACGTGGGTATCTGTCCCAGCATTTATACCTGCCACAATCTTCTGAGTCGTAGTTACAACCCAATTTTCATCTATTTCCTTTTCAAACGGAGCCATTATATTAAGATCAACACTTACCATGGCCATGTACCTTCTCTACATGAGATATTAACACAATATTACTGGTTATTACGGTTTCATACACTTTGCTACCTTGGTTTTCAAAAAACAACCAATTTTGTTAAAATTCGGCTAGATTGAACAACTGATAAAGTGAGCTTTATGGGTTACGCTTTAGGATCGGGGTTTATCTATGGAAAAAAAGATTCTTATTTCCTCAGACGGAATTATAGTTGAAGGGATTCTTTATGATTCCCCTTGTTCCAACGCAATTTGGAATTCATTGCCCCTAGAAGGCTCAGTGAATCTTTGGGGTAAAGAAATTTACTTCGCTATCCCATTAGTATTGGAAGAGGAATCAACTGCTCAAGATGTCGTCGAGCTAGGAGCTATTGCTTATTGGCCCCCTGGCCGAGCTTTGTGTTTATTCTTTGGGCAAACCCCAGTGAGCCACGAAGATGAATGTCGGGCAGCAAGCCCAGTCAATCTCATTGGTTACATAACCACAGACCTCTCAAAATTAACCAAGATCTGCTCAGGTTCAGCAGTAACTGTAATTCAAAAATCTTAGTTTGAAGCAGGCTCTATCGATAGAGCCAAAAAAGGAGGCTAAAACTTGATATTCACTATCGCAAGCGACAGAACTTTACGTGATTCATTGGAACACAAGGTTGCCCTCACTCCAGAAAAAACATTTCTTGTGTTTGACAACGACGGTGAAACTTCTAGTTTCACCTATCGCGCATTCGACAGCCAGGTTAACAAAGTCGCCAACGCTCTGTTGGAATTGGGAGTACAAAAAGGAGATAAAGTGAATCTCCATCTTACGAACTGCCCTGAATTTGTTATCTTTTGGTTCGCCTGTGCAAAAGTTGGCGCTATCATAATGCCCACTAACCCACTGTCTCCTACTGGGGAATTGTCCTATCCGATGCAACATTCTGAAAGTATTTTGTCAGTTACACAGCCTAACCTTTTAACAACTGTACAAGAAGCAAAAAAAGACTGCCCGAATATACGCAACATTGTGTTGTGCCAGTCTTCAAATAAAATTGCAGGCACTATTTTATTTGAAGACTTTATATCCACCCAATCAGATGAACTACCATCCATCGATATAAACCCTTCGGACGATGCCGCTATTTTGTATACTTCCGGAACCACTTCCAAACCCAAAGGCGTGTTAGTGACACATGCAAACTATGTGTACCTAAGTGATGCGATATCTCAATCTGTCAGGTTATCTGCGGACGATCGGCATTTTGTAACACTGCCTCTATTCCATGCAAACGCACAATATTATTCGTTCATGACTGCTCTCAATGTAGGAGCAAGTGTTGCATTGATGTCACGCTTTAGCGCATCTCGGTTTATGAATCAGGCTGCAAAATATGAATGTACAATAACAAGCCTCTTTGCTGCTCCAATGCGTATGCTTTTAGGGCAACCTAATCAACCCAGTGATGATAAAAGTGGACTCCGGCTTGCGATATTTGCTCAAAATATTACCCCCATTCAATTACAAGAATGGGAGACAAGATTTCATGTTCCTCTCATGCAAATCTATGGAATGACTGAGACCATGGGCCAGCCTCTTTCAAATCCGCTAGACGCGAAACGCGACAATATGTCGATCGGAAAGGTCACCCTAGGATATCAATGTCGCGTTGTTGACGATAACGGTAAGGATGTACCTAGGAATACGCCTGGTCAATTGCTGGTACACGGAGAGCCTGGAACTAGCATTATGAAAGGCTACTTTAAAGACAAAGATGCTACTGCTTCCACAATGCAGGATGGCTGGCTTTATACAGGGGATATCGTGTCTGTTGATGAGACCGGCTATTTCACCTTTGTGGATCGGGCCAAAGACATGATCAAAAGAGCTGGAGAAAATGTTGCAGCTGGGGAAGTAGAAGCAGTCTTAAAAGAGCATCCTGCAGTAGGAGATGCAGCTGTAATTGGTATTCCCGACCCTATTAGAGACGAATCCATAAAAGCATTTATTATTTTAGCGGAAGGCCAATCAACAACTGCAGAAGAACTCATTCTTTTTTGTAAATCAAAACTTTCTAAGTTCCGAGTTCCTGAATTTATTGAATTTTTAGAACAGTTTCCGAGAACTTCTGTGGGTAAGATCCAAAAGCATATCTTACGCCAACAAAGTGATAAGAATACTTAAGCTACCGTGCCCTTTGGCCTCCTATTTTGACCGTGATCATGTGATATACTCAAACGACGTTGATCCTCCCGCCAAAGCTAATGGACTTGGGTCAAGCTCACTCAAACCTGAAAGGAACTTATACATTTGGTTGATTCGATTAGTCTAGAAGTTTTCAAGAACCTTCTTATTTCAGTAGCAGAGGAAATGGGCGTCTCACTGTGCAGAACCGCTTATTCCCCGAATATTAAAGAGCGAAGAGATTATTCTTGCGCTGTGTTTGACTCCAAAGCCAGGATGGTAGCCCAGGCTGCACATATCCCTGTTCACCTTGGATCAATGCCCGCATCTGTCCATGCAGCACTTGAGGGATTTGATCTGGAACCCGGCGATATGGTTATTCTTAACGACCCTTATTTAGGTGGCACCCATCTTCCAGATATAACCGTCGTTTCTCCAGTTTATGATCCGACTGATGCTGCTCAACTAATCGGTTTTGTTGCTAATAGAGGCCATCATGCAGATATAGGCGGAATGACACCTGGTTCGCTGCCACTTTCGCAGGAATTATATCAAGAAGGTATTATTATACCTCCCCTCAAGCTCGCGTCCCGAGGAACGCTCAACGAAGAACTTATTCAGCTTATCTGCCGTAATTCAAGGACTCCAGAAGAAAGAAAGGGAGATTTAGCTGCTCAAATTGCAGCTACGAAAACAGGAGAACAACGGCTTCAAGATATTTGTAGAAAATACGGCCCGGACACATTGGCCGAACATACCGAAGCATTACTAGACTACTCAGAAAGAATGACGAAGACTGTAATTCAATCTCTGCCTGATGGAGTATACTCCTTCAAAGACTTTATGGATGATGATGGACTCAGCGATCAACCACTTGTCATCAACTGCACTGCATCTATAAAAGGTGATTCGATAGTATTCGATTTTGAAGGAACTGCCCCTCAAACGGCTGGATGTATAAATGCCCCGCTGGCAGTAGCACAATCTGCTGCTCTATATACCATACGCTGCATAACTGGACCAGCCGCTCCAGCAAACGAGGGATGTATGCGTGCCATCACTGTAGATGCTCCTCTTGGCTGTTTAGTGAATCCTACACCCCAACACGGTGTGGCCGGAGGAAATGTAGAAACGTCTCAGAGAATTGTGGATGTGTTATTTGGCTGCATGGCTCAAGCATTACCAGATATTATACCTGCAGCTAGCCAAGGATCGATGAATAACATTCTAGTAGGCGGGCATAACCCTTTGACCAATAGTCCTTATGTTTACTATGAAACTATAGCTGGAGGAATGGGTGCCCGTCCAACAAAAGACGGTCTCTCTGGTGTGCACACCCATATGACCAACACACTGAATACTCCGATAGAAGCGCTGGAGTTTCAATTTCCTTTTAGGGTTAACCGTTACGCTATTAGGAGGGGGACCGGGGGAGCAGGGAAATTTGCTGGCGGCAACGGACTTATAAGGGATCTTCTTTTCCTAACACAAGCCAAAGCTACTATCCTCTCGGAGCGTCGTCGTTTTGCACCTTATGGTTTGAACGGGGGTTCGGAAGGAAGCAAAGGAGAAAATGCTCTTTTGAAAGGTGGCGTGGAAGAAGTGTCGCTAAACGGGAAAGCTACGTTCGATGTCACTCCAGGAGACATTTTAAGTATACGCACTGCAGGAGGCGGCGGTTGGGGACAAATGTCCACTTGATGAATTTTGTCCCTTCGTCGAATACAAATGGAATTATCCAACCAAACAATCTTGTGGCTGTACAAAACGATGTTAACAACCCGTTGCTTTGAAGAACGACTCATCGAGGAAGCTTCCAAAGGAAAAACCCGCGGGTCAATTCATCCATCTGTTGGTCAAGAAGCAGTTCCTGCTGGGGTTTGCGCCCATTTAGCCATGTCTGATTACATCAGTAGTACCCATCGTGGCCACGGTCACGCCATTGCCAAGGGAGTTGATGTGAATGAGATGATGGCGGAAATTTTTGGAAAGTCTACTGGCATATGTAAAGGGAAAGGGGGCTCAGTTCATATAGCAGACTTTTCAAAAGGAATGCTAGGAACCATTGGAATAGTGGGGGCCGGAGTGCCTCTGGCAGTGGGAGCAGCTTTGAGCTCAACCTTGCGACAGAACGACTCTGTTTCAATCGCATTTTTTGGCGACGGCGCAGCAAACCAAGGTATTCTCCACGAGTCTATGAATCTGGCATCTATTTGGAAATTACCCGTTGTTTTTGTTTGCGAAAACAATCAATATGCCGATGCTACCCCTGTTGAATATGCCACATCTGCTACAAATATTAGCGATAGAGCTGCTGGCTACAACATGCCAGGCTGGACAATCGATGGCATGAATGTACTTGCGGTATACGACGCTGCTGGTGTCGCAATCGGAAGGGCGCGGGCAGGTCAAGGCCCGTCACTGCTCGAGTGTAAAACCTATAGATATTACGGCCACTTTTTTGGTGATAACCCTCTGACTTATCGACTAAAAGAAGAGCAAGAGAAATATCGAGAACAAGACCCCATTTTGCAATTTGAAAACGACATGCAACTCTCCTATCCCAAATGTTTTGCGTCTAGGAAGCGAATTCGCGAGGAAGTTACTACCTCGATTGAAAAAGCAATTGAATTTGCATATTCCAGTCCTTACGGCCCTATAACCGATTTATACGATGATGTCTATGTTAACTATGCAGGACTGGAAACCCTATAAGGAGCTGCGAACGCATTGACTGTTACAAATACAAGGCAAATCCAATATAAAGATGCTCTTATTGAATCACTTACCCAAGAGATGCAACGAGATCCTACTGTGTTTGTAATGGGGGAAGATATAGCAGGAGGAGCCGGTAGAGCTCATCTGGGTATTACTGAGGCCTGGGGAGGTCCTTTTGGCCTAACCAAAGGGCTAATTCAACAATTTGGTCCCAGTAGAGTTCGAGATACCCCGATCTCAGAAGGCGGTTTCCTAGGAACTGCTATTGGCGCTGCCTTAACTGGATTCAGGCCAGTAATTGACCTAATGTACATGGATTTTGTGGGTGTATGCTTCGATCAATTGATAAGTAATGCTGCAAAAATCCGATATATGATGGGCGGGCAGGCAAAAGTCCCGTTGACTATTTTCACAAGGTTTGGCGCGGGTACAGGTAATGCTGCACAGCATTCTTCGATATATTACGGTATTCTATCCCATATACCTGGGCTTAAAGTCGTCGTTCCATCAGACCCATATACACTAAAAGGCCTGTTACTCTCGGCAATACGGGACGACGACCCTGTAATTGTTTGCAATGACAAAAAGTTAATCAAAATGTCTGGGGCTGTCCCGGATCATCCTTATACACTGCCTATAGGCGAATCCCGTATTCCACTCGAGGGACAAGACTTGACCTTAGTAGGAATTGGTTACACCACTCAGTTATGTTTAGAAGCTGCACAAACCTTACAAAGCCTTGGCGTGAAGCCTGAGGTCGTCGACCTTCTTAGCTTATCCCCTCTAGACAAAGAAACTGTTCTGCAATCAGTAAGAAAAACCAACCGTTTGGTTATTGTGGATGAAGATACTCCCCGATGTGGCATCGCAACCGACATAGCTGCTATCGTTGTCGACGAGGCATTTGATTTCCTGGATGCCCCTATTAAACGGGTTACCGCACCTCATACACCAGTTCCGTACAGTAAACCACTAGAGGACCACTATCTACCTAGTTCTGAAAAAATTGTGCGCATTACCAAAGAGTTATTAAATAGACTTTAACAGCACACTTAGTTTAGAGTAATTCAATAATGGCAAATTCAAGTTTTTCGTAATAGAATAGCGGAAAGTCTTCACCAGAAGCCAAAGGAGGTAATGATGAGTTATCAAGGTCTAACTACATGGCTCGAAACAGAAACTTACGAGAACCTAAAAACTGAGGCAATGGATCATGTTTGGTTTCCTTTTCAGCAATGGGACGATATAAAGGAACAGGATGGGCCTTTAATATTGGTCGAAGGGAACGGTGTTAAATTAAAAGACTTTGAGGGTAAAGAATATTTTGATGCGTTTGCCGGTCTCGCTCTGGTAAATGTGGGTCACGGAAGGACAGAAATAGCCAATGCGGTATACGACCAGCTTACTACCATGCATTACAACAATCCTTTCGCCTATACATCTATTCCAACTATAAAACTAGCAAAGAAGGTGGCCTCACTTACTCCTTCGGATCTCAATAAGGTTTTCTTCACGAGCGGAGGATCTGAAGCGGTGGAAACTGCTTTGAAAATGGCTCGCCAATATCATTACAACAGAGGTGAAAAACAAAGGACAAAATTCATCGCGAGGAAGGGTTCCTATCACGGAGTGAGTCTTGGATCTCAGAGCGTAAACTCTTCAACGTGGACTAGGCGCGAAATTTTTGAACCTCTGATAGGCGACAATGTGCTTTTTGCCCCCCAGCCTTTACCCTATCGTTGTGGAGGAACAGGTAAAACACCGTCCGAATGCGCCATCAGCTGTGCTAACGCTGTGGAAGAGATCATTCTTCAAGAAGGACCAGACACCGTTGCAGCAGTAATTGCAGAACCCATTACAGCTTCCTTAGGTGCAGTAGTTCCTGGGCCAGAATATTGGCCTATGCTGAGGGATATCTGTGATAAATACGGGGTCATTTTAATAGCAGATGAGGTAATCAACGGTTTTGGTCGTACAGGTAAGATGTTTGCTATTGAACATTTCGGTGTAGTGCCTGATATCATGACGGTGGCAAAGGGTATCACAAGTGGCTACCAACCAGTCGGGGCTTGTATCGCCAGAGATTATATAGCTGAGGGATTCCGTGGAGGAAAAGAAAATACATTTGGCCACGGTTTTACCTACGGTTGCCACCCAGCAGGTGGAGCTGCAGGCTTAGCCAATATTGAAATCATCGAACGAGAAAACTTAGTGGAAAATGCGGCCACTCTTGGTTCCTACTTACTAGAAAAGCTTGCTCCATTAAAAGAACATCCTACCGTGGGTGACATTCGAGGAAAAGGACTTCTGTGTGCAGTAGAGCTCGTAAAAGATAAACAATCCAAGGAAAATTTAAATACTATCCCTGGCGTGGAGAAAAAGCTTACCCAAAGACTCAAGAGTAATGGTATGCTCACTCGGGCTACTACCTTCCTCACAGTTGTGCCTCCTCTAAATGTTACCAAACAAGACATCGATGACATGGTTGACATTGTTGAAGATGGAATCTCATTTATTGAGAGAGAACTCAACCTGACCTAAAAGAGGGCAAAACTTAACTATCATTGAATGATAGGGCAAGGCAACCGAGAATATACCACTAGACGTATCGTCTGGCGACATCAACTGTGGGAAAGATTCCTATCACTTTTATCGGCGCGTTGCTCTCGTTACGAACTTGGTGGACAATATCCTTAGGAACAAGCATAGTCGCTGGCGCCTCCAGATCTTGAATAGTCTCACCAATAACGCATGTTGCTGTTCCGAGGACAATTAGGATATCTTCTTCATGACCAGGATGAACGTGAAGGGGAATCTCTGATCCTGGTTCGATAATAACTTCCAGTGCAGTGACCGATGCGGCTCCAAGTTCTTTTCCAACAACCTGTTTAGCTAGACAGCCAGGCCATGGCTCAAAGGCTTCCAGCCCATCATGTTGATAAAATCCCATCTATGTTATTCCTTCACCAAGTCTCTAATCGGGTTGAGGCAGGGGAAAATACCTAATAAAACAGCTGTTTCCTGTGATCTATTTATCATCTTATGTTTTACTCCGATAGGAGCAAACACCGACGTTCCACTCCCTACAACAGTTACTTGATCTGCTACAGTCGCCTCTAATTCGCCTTCAAGCACAAGCATGCCCTCTTCAGAGTTCGGGTGAATATGCAGAGGTACTGAACCACCTGGGGCTACTTCTATACGCCGGACAGTCAAGTTTGTTGCCCCTGTCTTCTCACCTACGATAGCTTGGGCTGTGAACCCAAACTCTGACGATTCTGCTGATACCTGATTATGGGGAATAAAGTATTTCATAACTATTTCCTTATTTGCAATTAGAACCTACTTAGTTCCGAAGATTTTAGTATATTGTCTTACGCAAAACAAGTTCTAGGTTCCTTGAAATTTAGGGGGTCTCTTTTCCAAAAACGCCCGCTTTCCTTCTTGAAGATCATCGCTGTTAGCAGCTCTGATCCGTATTGCTTCGAGTTCCTTGTGATCTTCCTGGGTTAATTGTCTAAACCCCATAAGTTTATTAACGTTCCTTTTGATACCAAAGATAGAAATAGGAGCATTTTTACATATTGTCTTTGCTATCATGTAAGTATCTTCTATCAACGAAGACCCAGGAACAGCTAAGTTAATGAGGCCCATGCTTTGTGCGCGAACTCCCGTCACCAGCTGTCCAGTGAAAAACAATTCCTTTGTGTAAGCCGGTCCTATTAAATCTACAAACATCTCGATAGCGTTTGGAGCATAGGCTAAGCCCAATTTGGCTGGCGTAATACCTAGCATTGCATCTTTAGCCGCTATCCGCATATCACATGCGGCGGCAATTTCTAAACCCCCTCCTACACAGTAGCCTTGTATCATTGCAATTACTGGCTGCGGAAAGTCCGCAATGGCACCCTTGGCATCACAGTAGGGGTCGGCTAAGGCAACATCCTTAAATAAACCTTGCTCCCCAATTCGAGAAATGTCAAAGCCTGCTGAAAAAGCTTTATTGCCCTCCCCCTGTAAAACAACACACCGTATTTTCGAGTTGCCACTGTTGGAATTCAAAACTGATGCCAGTTCCTCAAGCAATTCAGGATTTAGTGAATTTAATTTATCCGGCCGATTCAAAGTAATGGTTAAAATACTGTTTTCTAGTTCAGAAAGGATTAAGGTATCAGACATTTCTTTGCCTTTTTGCTGAGGTTTTAATAGCTTGTGCACTCCCATTATTTGTACTTTGAATCTTGCGCACATCCGCTATTCTGGCCGATATTTCCTCTTCAGGAATGACTTCTTGCGAGACCATCCCTTCTTCTTTTTTACCCGAGTATTGTTCAATAACTTCCAAAAAATAACGCATTTGAGCAGTTGAATAAGTTCTCAGGACAAACACAGGTTTTTTTTGTGAACCCGCCTTTTGAAGTAAACTTGGCGTTTTCCTATAATAAGCTTTGGTAGTCAAAACAATATCACATTCCCCAAGATCATCAGTGACGGTCAATGGGAATTCCAGTTGATCCGCCAGCTGTAGGAGCTTGGTTCTGTCTATCCCAAGACAATATACTCTGTTCAGTGGTTTTGATTGGTGAAATTCGGAAGGTAGGCCTCCCGTCAAATCAGCATCAGTTATTTTTTGTCGGATTGTTCCGTTATATTCTTCCCATCGGAACATCCTTAAAACCGCCTGACCACGTAAAGCGCAATCCACAGCTTCACTAACCTTTTGATGTATGGCAACTTCCTTCCAATTCTTTATCTCTACTACTATTTCAAAAGTGGGTGGGAGTTTACGTTCGGGAACAGTTTTCTGAGTCTTTCTTCGTCTGGCTTCTTCATCACTGAGAATAACGTTCTGGATTCCCCCAACCAAATCTTGTAACGTTGGATTCATCATTAGATTAAGCAAGGTGTCTCCGTGTGCCGTTCCAATGAGCTGAACCCCTCTTTCCGCTATAGTCCTTGCGGCGGCTGCATCAAATTCGTTGCCTATTTCATCTATAATAATCACTTCTGGCATATGGTTTTCCACAGCTTCAATCATCACCGCGTGTTGCTGCTCAGGAGAAGACACTTGCATTCTTCGGGCTTTGCCTATGGAAACGTGAGGAATATCTCCGTCACCTCCAATCTCGTTCGACGTATCCACCACAACTACTCTCCTGGTTGCTTCATCGGATAATACCCTTGCAATTTCCCTTAGCATTGTTGTTTTTCCTACTCCTGGCTTCCCAAGCAGTAAAATGTTTTTTCCTGACAAGACCAAGTCCTCAACCATTTTAACTGCTCCTATCACAGCCCGACCCACTCTACAGGTCAAACCAATCACTTCCCCGCTACGGTTCTGTATGCATGAAATCCTATGCAGAGTTCTTTCTATACCAGCTCTTTTGTCTTTTCCAAACGAACCAATGCGAGCCAGGACGTAATCGATATCATGTTTACTAACCTCGTAAGAATCTAAAGGCACTACCGTATCTGTGAAGCGAGCTTCCGGGATTCTACCTACGTCCAGAACTATTTCAAGCAAGCCCTTAGGGTTTATTGCTGATTCTAATGGCAACCTGATACGAGGAGGAATCACATCGAGTAATAGCCCTATCTGATCCTGATCTTCTAAAATATGTTCGTCTATCAAAGCAGTAGCTAAACCTCCCCAAGCTCACTTTCTCTTGTGAATAAATTCTAGGAAGTATTTGTGCAACCGGTAATCTTTCGTAAGTTCTGGATGAAAAGATGTTGCGAGCAATGAATTCTGCTTCACTGCCACAATCGTACTGTCGTCTAAACGACCAAGCACTGTTACTGTTTTCTCCACATGATCAACTATTGGAGCCCTGATGAAAACTGCATGAAACTTTTCTTCACCAATCACAGGGATATCCAACGCTGCTTCAAAACTATCAACCTGTCTGCCAAAGGCGTTGCGGCTAACCTTGATATCCATCAAGCCTAAAGGTTCTGGTCGGCCATCGCTAACCCAAGTTGACAGCATAATCATGCCAGCGCATGTTCCCCAAACAGGCATACCTTCTTTAGCATACCTGACAAGTGATTCACGCATTTCATCCAAATCTAAGAGGCGGGCCATAGTTGTACTTTCCCCACCCGGAATAATCAATGCGTCTATTTGATCAAACTCTTTTGCGTGACGAACTTCTAGGGTATTAACTCCAAGCTGTTGCATTACACTAACGTGCTCAGCAAAGTCTCCTTGCAGAGCAAGAACACCAACACTAACCAAAGCTTACCAACCCCTATAAGAAAGCAGTTCTTCCGGTTTTAGTCCTTTAAGGTCTAGCCCAGGCATAGCTTCTCCGAGACCTCGAGAAACTTCAGCCAAAACTTCAGGCTCATTAAAATGAGTTACCGCTCGAACCACCGCTTTTGCAACTGGTTCAGGATTACTGGCCTTAAAAATCCCGGATCCCACAAATACTCCATCAGAGCCAAGTTGCATCATCAAAGCTGCATCTGCTGGACCAGCGACGCCACCAGCTGCAAAATTAACAACAGGCAATCGCCCCAAGCTCTTCACTTCTCTCATCAATTCTATTGGAGCACCGATTGTTTTTGCCTCTGCCATCAGTTCGTCTTCAGACATATTTTGCAGTTTTCGGCAGTGACCCATCACAGTTCGCACATGACGAACTCCTTCAACAATATTTCCTGAACCTGCCTCTCCCTTAGTTCGGATCATCGCTGCTCCCTCACCAATTCTTCTAAGCGCTTCTCCTAGATCTCTCGCGCCACAAACAAAAGGTATGGTGAAATCATGCTTCCAGATGTGGTTAACTTCATCTGCGGGAGTTAATACTTCAGATTCATCTATATAATCCGCTTTCAATGCTTCTAAGATCTGTGCTTCTACGAAGTGTCCAATTCTGCATTTTGCCATAACCGGAATGGATACAGCCTCCATAATTTCAACAATTTTCGTAGGATCAGCCATCCGAGAAACTCCACCAGCTGCTCTAATATCTGCAGGAACTCTTTCCAGTGCCATGACCGCACAAGCTCCTGCCTCTTCGGCTATCTTTGCCTGATCAGCAGTTACCACATCCATAATCACACCACCCTTTAACATTTGGGCATGTCCTACTTTAACGGTCCATGTTCCTTTTTCCATCATATTTGGATCCTCCTAAATTTGTAGCCTAAATAAAGATCTCTATATCTGAGTCACCTTGGCGGATTATACGTTATAAGAAAAAACCTATCAACGAGGTTTTTATGAATAAATTGACAAACCAAAATTCCCCTCGTAGAATCCCCACGGCTGGAATGATCTCAATAAGTTGCGTCATTATATCAGTTAACGGAAAATTGTGTTATGAAATGCATAGGATAGTAAATTGGACAATCCATCCTAGGACGGATACCAGATCGAGCCTACCCACTCGAGCCACTAGCAAACAACCCTCGTTTCGATTCGAACATACAATGCCTCAAAGCCATGCAAACGGTTAAATACCAGTTGGCACTCGTCACTCACAGGATAAACGTGTGAACAAACCAGTTAAGTCTAAATCAACCGAGAAATCTCGCTTTATTTTTGAATCCCTAAGAAGTACACTTCCAGAATCCAGAGTGCCTTCGAGATTGTTCTCGTCCCCTTTTATCCTAATTTACGGCTTTGCAATTCTGGTAGCACTTGGTACGGCTCTTTTAACGCTGCCAATCTCCAACGCGTCGGGTTCCACTCCTTCTTGGATAACAGCCCTTTTTACGGCTATTTCTGCTGTAACAGTCACAGGATTAACTGTAGTTGACACTTCTGTACATTGGTCCTTCTTTGGTCAAACTGTGATTTTAGTCCTGATCTTCCTGGGAGGTCTTGGGTTTATAACCTTGGCTACGTTCTTGCTTGTAATGGTTGGCCAAAGGCTTTCTTTGGGCGGAAGACTTGCATTGAGTCAAACCCAGGGTCAATCCTCTATCGGACAAGTTGTGAACCTAACAAAGCTTATAGTGATTGTCGCAATTGTAGTCCAAATGCTTGGAGCGGTTAGCCTCTATTTTTCGCTCTCATCTGAGCTCGATATGGATGATGCTTTATGGCAAGCAATTTTCCAGAGTGTTTCAGCCTTTAACAATGCAGGCTTCTCCATTCTGCCTGATTCGGAGAGCCTAGCAATGTTTTCTGGTATGGTTTGGCCCATTGGTACCATGACACTACTAATTGTAATCGGTGGCTTAAGTTTCCCGGTATTGGCTGATGTTGTTAAAAGAAGGCGTTTCAGCCGTTTTTCGTTAGATACTCAACTCGTTCTGCTTTTTAGTGTTCTGTTTTGGATCCTAGGGGCACTGGTCTTTTTTGTTTTAGAGGTGAACAACCCCAAAACCATAGGTCAGTTTAGTTTTTGGCATCAGGTACTCGACTCAATATTTCAATCTGTAAGCGGGAGAACCGCCGGATTCACAACTGTCAATTTCAGTGATACTGAATCTGGCACTAATTTCTTTTATATCGCTCTCATGTTTATCGGAGGAGCTTCTGCATCTACAGCTGCAGGCATTAAGGTGAATACCGTCGCACTGATTATGGTAGCTGTATTTGCTGCTGTTAGGGGAAGATCGCGTCCCACTGCTTTCCGGAAAGAACTGTCGTCGCCTCAGGTGTATCGTGCATTAGCTATTGCAGCGCTTGCTGTTATATCTATTTTTGTTATCGGATTTGCAGTAACCTTAATAAATCAGCAGCAAAACCCGGAAATTCCCTTTTTGGATCTCATTTTTGAGACTGTTTCCGCATTTAGTGCAAACGGAACTTCGACCGGCGTCAGTGCGCAAGTTACCGATATGACTAAATTGCTTTTAGGTGCGACAATGTTCTTTGGGCGACTCGGACCTTTAACCTTCGCTTTAGCCCTAGCACAAAGACAAGCAGAACCAAACATCCGTTGGGCAAAAGAAGAAGTACGATTAGGATAAAGGAGGAATAGTATGGCAAAACAAGTAGCTGTAATTGGTCTGGGGCGATTTGGCAGCACTGTTGCTAGAGAACTTCAAAACAGTGGTCACGATGTTGTGGCAATTGATAAAGATGCTTCAATAATAAACGAGGCCAGTCAGTTTTTTAGGTATAGCGCAATAACAGACTCTACTCACAGGCAAAGCCTTACTAAGCTAGGCATACCTAATGACGTCCCCACAGTTGTGGTAGCCATTGGTACAGATGTACAAGCTAGCCTTCTTACTACAATCCTTCTTAAAGAAATGGGCGTGCCGTTGATAATTGCTCGGGCCAATGATCAATTACACGAAGATGCCCTGATGCGGCTAGGTGCTGACAGGGTAGTGAACCCCGAAAACGAAACGGCTTTAAAATTAGCCCATGACATCTTCCATACTGAAATTGTGTCATATATGGACTTGATAAGCACAGGAAGTAAAGATTACGGCATAAGCAAAATAACTCCTCCGGAGAACTTTTTCGGCAAAACCCTAAAAGAGGTTGGCTTACCAACATACAGTCGGGAGGTAAAAAATAAGAAAGATAAAGGAAATGGTAACGACGTTATCGTTTTAACTATCGTACGGGGTTTGGAACTAGTACTAATTCCTTCAGGGGATGAAGTGATCCTGAGGGGTGACCTGCTGGTCATTGCGGGAGATCCTGATACTCTAGAAAAAGCTATCCCTCGTAGCACTTAAATGCCTATATGGACCAGAATATAACTATGAACGAACTCTTAGCATACTTAGGACCTCGGGGAACTTATACGGAGCAAGCAGCTCTGAATTATTCGTCATCTGCTACTTTAAAACCGTTTCCTAGTATTTCTGAAGTTGTGAGAACAGTTGCTTCACATGAGGCTGCTGAGGGTATAATCCCAATTGAAAACAGCTTATTCGGTTCGGTAACTGAAACTTTAGATCTACTTATTAGAGAGCCCAAGCTAGCAATAAGAAATGAGATTGTTATCGCTATCCAGCACTGCCTGATTGTGTCTTCAAGTCATAAAGAACAGGAAATTCACAGGATCTATTCGCACCCCCAAGCCTTGGGTCAATGCAGTGACTTCTTGAAAAACAATTTCCCAGAAGCACAGCTGATTGCCACATTGAGCACTTCTGCTGCAGTCGAACAAGTGATGACGCAGGATGGTGATAGTGCGGCGATAGGCCCTGAAAGAGCAGCCTTGATAAATGGCGCTACAGTAGTTAAGAAAGGAATTCAGAACAATCCCTACAACGTTACTCGGTTCATAGTGATAGCGGATAGTGATCATCCACCAACTGGCAACGACAAAACATCTATTTGTTTTTCATTTGCAGAAGATAAGCCAGGTTTATTAAATACCGTTCTCCTGGCTATAGCAGCAAAGGGAGTGAACCTCTCTAAAATTGAGTCCAGGCCTACTGGAAAAATTTTGGGGGAATATTACTTTCTCATTGACCTGAATGGTCACCGTCAAGAAGCAAACGTCGCTAAAATCATAGCGGAAATAACCCCTGCTACTTCATTGCTGAGAATTTTCGGCTCCTATCCGGCAACTGAGATAAAGCGTTAAAAACTCTTGGTTTCTTGAGGATCACTTTCATCCTCCATGGGGTTGCTGGGCCTAAAGCCTTTCCGCTTGTCATCGATTCGATCCCATGCCTCTTCCGCCAAGTTTTCAGCTATATCAATCCAATTTCTGCTACGCTCTTTCAAGTCAGATCTTGTTTCCTGGCCTGATTTTGGTGCAATAAGGATACCTGCTATCAACCCGAGCGCCAGACCTGCAAAAAACCCTGGTTTACTCATCAGTTTGATCTCCTTTTTTCCTAAAATAATGAAAGCCGGTGAAAAATTTTATAACCCTTGCTGTTCCATCAACCCAACCTGATGACTTATCTCCCGGGTTCTTGACCGAGCTAAGCAGCGTTCCACTCAACTCCTCTGCATTCTTGCTCGTCTTGCTGGCTAAGTCTAGAATTTTTGAGATTTTCCTATACAGAGATAAAAACACCCATATGACTAATCCCGCCAGTAAAATACCAGCAACTATTAAGATTATTAGTAAGATCTCTAATACTTGTTCCATCCAGCTTAGTTCCTCATAACCTTACGGTCAGTTTTATGAAGGTGCCAATAGTAGCATACGGTTCTTTCAAACACAAATTAGATCATGCAGAATTATAGTTCAAAGGTTCTTACCTTATAGTCCTATATATTTTTACTTCTTGGTTTGAATAAACCAATTGAGCCCAATCGTGATTACCAGAGTCGAACTTATTTAATCCGTCTGCATCGTAATATAGTCGCTCAAGGTGGCCAATGTATATAAAGTCCACGTCATACTTTTTGATCAGATTCAATGCCATATCCGAATCAGTCGTAGAGTAAATAAAATCAACTTGGCGCTGTCTTCGATCCACTAAATTAGCATCTTGGCCTCTTTGTTGCTTCTGGTGCCATATCCACCCTATGACTGTTGGTAAACCTGTGTATACAGAAACCCTAGAACCCCATCTGTACTGGTGAGGAAGGGCTGCCTCAAGGATTACCGGTGAGCCTTCCACGTTACTTCTCAGCCACTTAATCGCTTCCATATCCCACTTCAATGCAATTGGTTCTTGCTCTCCGCTATATACAGCGTTTTCGGTATAGGCTTCGCCATTCAATGTTGGAGGAAGAACCTGAAATCTATCTTGAAGTCTCGACCGTGTCCCTAGAGCCGGAAAGATTAGCCCAGCAACCAAGGTTAAAGATATGATTATGACCCACGAACTCCCAAGGATTTTTCTTTTTACAAACCGTCTGTGGAACCCTGCAGCAAAAAAATACCAGCTTATAAAGCCTGCGGCAATAGCGTATAAAATCCATGCCTGCAGGTAGAGCTTAAAGACGGTATTCATCCGTTCTATATCTCCTGCTACAGTAATAAGCTCAGGGACAATCCCAATGCCCATTGCCGTTATCAACAAAACCAAGATGGTTGCCTCTGAAGTTATTCTGTAGGCGTCTTTTTTAATCACACCAATTAAGGCGATAACAGCTATAGAAATGACGGCTGTTAATAGCCCAGCCATTAAATATCCAGCAACCCAGGCAATTAGCACTATGCAACCAATTGCTGTGCAGATGATTACCTTTTTTCTTTGCCAAAATGTTTTCTCTAATAATCTTTTTGGGGAAAAGCAAGGTTGACCAATGTCAGGGCGAGTTCCTGATAATGAAAGAGCTATGAAGGTAACGCCTAAGATGACAAAAGGAAGGTGAATCAACAAGTAGTCAGCCAGCTGAGTTTGATGGGAACTAAAGATTATACCCAAAGGATAGGGATCATAACTAGAATGAAAAGGCAAATAGGCAAACCAAGCTAGTCCAACTACGGCAGTTGATAAAACAATCCATTTTTGCAGCCATGAGGTTCCCTCGCTCCTGTAGTTATTGTAGGTGAAAACCCCCATACCCAGGATTGTAATAAAAGTGAAAACTGGCAAATCCCATGTATTAATCGCTGCTTGAGCTCCAAGTGCTAAGGATAAGCATAAAATATGTGTGATTAAGACAGGTTTCCCTGATTGTCTCAAAAACACTAGGCTAATAACCATAAACACAGTCAGCAAATAGAACGGCATCGCAATAAGATGGGCATGCAAGTCACCAAATAAAAAGGTCCAGTACGGAAACTCTGTGATACTCGCAATTCCTGGGATAATTCTACTACTCGCCCAAAAGTCAAAAGCTGGAAACGAGCCTTGCTCTGCGATCACATCCCTTGCGGATGCCAATAATTGCCTAGCTCCTCCCTGATTTCCCAGTCCAAAGGTAAGAAAAGCTGCGATAAGTCCTGCTGCATACGGTCCGATTGTATTACTCTTTGGAAATCTTTTTCTTCTTACGATTTCAGCTAAGTTATAAACAACAGAGAACGCAGCTAAAACAGACATACTGAACAGAAGTGGCAATGCTAGATTGTATGCTGTACTTGGCAGAATACCAGTCATTTTTACCAGCACAGCGACCAGAAAATGTCCAAAGTAGTAATAGTTAATGTATCCTCCGGAAAACCATGGGTCATAGGGAGGCATTGCTTCTGATTTTATGATTGCAGTAAGGTACGCCAAATCCATAGGTTTTTCACCACCCCTAAAGGGATGCCACAAATCTGGATTAGCCATACGGAGACCTAGGAAGACAACAAAAGCGCCTAAAAACAGCAGTTCTACAAAAGTTATGTGCTTCCATTTTGATCTAACAATTTCACTAAACCTTTTTTTCTGTCTCAAAACCAACAGTATTGAAACAATACAGAGGAGCACCACAATCGCTGTGATAGATAATCTGTTAAATGGGAGTATGCTGAGGCTAGCGCATATCCAGAGCACGTATCCAACTAATAGCAATCCCAATGATCCAGACAAACCGATCCCGTAGTCAGGCAAGTCTCTAAAAAGATAACAGGCAACAGGAAATGCCCCAATTATTAGAATTTGGAATAGCAGGAGCCACAGGAAAACACTGGTTACTTCATTATCTTTATTTGATCCAAATATATTTTCCCATGTACCGCTTTGGCGATAATTCGTTAACTGTTCATCATCTATAAGTAAATGTGTGGATTCTTCTGAAACAAATGAGATTTTCCCGAAGATTTGTTCGGCGCTCATGTATTCTTCGTTACTAAACAACAAAACTAGCGGGTGGTCATAATTTATGACGTTCTCGTCCGCGTAACCCAAATTTACTTCATATTTATTCTCAGTATGATTGTTCCCATAAGGAGTATTTAATCCTGCCTCAGAAAAAGTGTCATTAGTAATGGCAATATCCATTATTTTCGGGTAAGAGCTAAAGGATTTCATGAGCTTATAGCCAAGTTGTCCATCCATCAGCAAATAATAGTAATTACTGGTTAACGGATATTTGTCCTGGGCCTTTCGGATACTTCCATAGGTTCTATTGCTATAAAAGACTACGTACTGAGCTTGTGACAGGTTTGTAGAAAGTCTTTGCGCTTTTTCAATGGAATCATGCTCGTAAGCAGGAAATTGACGAACGTCATATTTCCCGAGATCAGGAATACCTTCGTCCCAATGATTATCGGTGATAATTACCGTGCTACTAGAAACATTGTTGTTAATCCAATCAGATGCCTGAACCGCAGGGTGAGGTGATTCATAAATTGACTGGAAAGAGACTGAAAAGACAATCGTAGGAACACCTAGAAAAGCCACCATGCCTGTCACCAGTAATGCCTGGTTAATATTTCTATCCCTCAGCCAATGGTAAGTGTCTTTAATAAGTCCAGTCCCAAAAAGAATAAGGAAGGGAACAATCGGAAATAGGTACCTTAAAAACTTGGTCTCAAAAGAGCCAACAATTGCAAATACAGGAAGGACCCATAACAATATGAGTACCTGCGCAAGTTGTGGCTTCCTAATATTTTTGATAATTGCTGCTATTAAGCCAAGCCAGCAAACAATACCTATAGGCAAGCCTAAGCCCCAAAGGCTTAATTGGCGGATTTCGTACAAGAACGGAGTGGAGTCAATGTATTGGGTAGTATATGGAACCAATCCCGCAGTTCTTACTATATCCCCTTCCCTCAAAATCCAGCCTAAGAATTCATTAAAGGATAATATTGCGTAGGGATTCAGTAAAACAAAAATTCCAACCGTGAAACCTAAGAAAATACAGATGTGGTACGCAAGACCTTTTGTGATATTGGCCTTACTGCCTGCAATAAATCTCCTAGCGTACAGGTGATTAATTAAGTGGTACGCATAGATTGCGCATACTGGCAGAAAAATGGGCAGACTCGTGATCTTTGTAGCAAGTGCCAGTCCAATAAATCCGCCCAACAGGGCCGAGTTTCTGTAGCGCAATTTGTTGACTAATTGAAACATTTGCCAAAACGATCCTAGCAAAAAGAGGTTTAAAAAAGGTTCGGGTCGATAAAAATGAGAAATTTGAATATTGATGACCGAAAACCCAACTATTGCCGCAGCCAAAAGACCCCAGGTTTTACCGTAAAGTCTCTTGCCTAAAATAAAAACCAATACTAGAGAGGCAATATCCGCCGTAGCAGCTAGAAATCTGCCAATCATACTTAAGGAAACCAAGTCGATAGCGAAGAAAAGTGATATTCCCATCTTTACCGCTAGCAACAAATATAGAATAAAGCCCCCCAACGGAAACCAATGGGGATTCAGCGGGCTTTTTTCAGCGTCTAGGAGTATTCCTAATGAAGGTAATCCAGATTCCTGGGAAGGGAATTCCCTCATGCAACTTAGATAGCCAGGCAATTCCCCGAGGATCCGATACATGCAGTCAACCCGCATAAGAATTGAGCGTTCATCTGGATGAAAGAAATTCCCATTATCCCAGTTGATACCGTTTATGCGGAGAAAAAGGCTCACACCAATTATAAAAAGCAGCAAAACGGCAGTTGACTTTCTTGTAGTTCTAACGTTGGATATATTAAGGAATGAAAGCATCACTCTCTCAGTTTATATGAGATTATTCTTCTTCACATTATATAAAATATAGCTGTTGGTAGTTGCTTAAATATGTTACTTTGAATTCTTTTTGCTGGAGGTAGGCATGTCCGCTAATGATATTGTTTTCTTAAGTGCTACTCAGTTGACGAAACAAATACGACTAAAGAAGCTCTCTGCTGTAGAAGTACTTGAGGCCCATTTACAACAAATTGAATCGCTCAATCCACGCTTGAATGCTATCGTTACACTGTGTCCAGATTTAGCCATTGAGGCTGCACGAACACTTGATAAGTCTATTCATAATAACTCTCCGACGGGTATTCTGACCGGTCTCCCTGTTGCGCATAAAGATTTAGTTATGACAAAGGGTATTAAAACAACCTATGGTTCGCCTATTTTCCGCAACTTTATTCCGGAACAGGACGCTCTTATCGTGCAAAGACTGAAGAATGCAGGTGCAATCACTGTTGGTAAAACAAATACCCCAGAGTTCGGCGCAGGTTCTCAAACTTTCAATACCCTATTTGGCGAGACCTTAAACCCGTACGATGTTACTAAAACATGTGGTGGCAGCAGTGGTGGAGCTGCTGTGGCTTTGGCTTCTCGTATGCTTCCCATAGCTGATGGAAGCGACACGGGTGGTTCACTTCGAAATCCTGCCAGCTTTTGTAACGTGGTAGGCTTAAGACCGTCTCCAGGGAGAGTACCTGTTTACCCGAGTAAAATTAACTGGTCACCTATTTCGGTACAAGGCCCAATGGCCAGGACCGTAGAAGACTGTGCGCTCATGCTATCTGCTATATCTGGTCCTGACCCCAGAGTGCCAATCTCAATTTCTGAATCTGGAGCTCAGTTGATGGGTTCACTAGACAGAGACTTTACAGGTACCCGCATTGCATGGTCGAAGCAACTGGGTAATCTTCCTATTGAAAAGACCATTACCGAAACCATTTCAGCCAGTATCCATCACTTCAAAACACTGGGGTGCCAAATAGAAGAAGCCACTCCTGATCTTTCTTCCGCTGACGAAATATTCAAAATCTGGAGAGGCTGGGGTCGAGAAGTCAACGAAGGAGTGCTACTGAGAGAAAACAGAGACTTATTGAAGGACACTATGATCTGGGACGTAGAACAGGGGGTTGGGTTGTCGGGACCAGATATAGGTTGGGCAGAATCTGAAAGAACCGCCTTATTCTTGAGAATGCATGCCTTCATGGAGCAGTATGAATTCATTGTTTGTCCAGTAACCCAAGTGCCTCCATTTGACGTAAGGAAGCGTTTTATTTCAGAAATTAATGGGGTTAAAATGGATTCGTTTATCGATTGGATGAAGTCATGTTACTACATAACGGTAACCGGGCATCCTGCTATTTCGGTTCCTTGTGGATTTACTACTGATGGCCTACCCGTAGGTATCCAAATTGTTGGACGTTATAGAGATGACTTTGGTGTGCTTCAGCTAGCTAAAGCATTTGAAGATGCTACTCAATGTTGGCAACAATTGCCACCTATCTTATCTTTCTAGTTACACAGTGTGCCTTTGGGGTTTATTTGTCTTACATTCTGCTTGTAATCAGGGCTATTACATCAGCTAGCCGGTTAGCATAACCCCATTCGTTATCATACCAGCCAAGCACTTTAACAAAGTTATCTTCGATTACCATAGTTGACGAGGCATCAAATATACAGCTATGGGGATTCATCAGTATGTCACTGCTGACCAGAGGATCTTCACTGTACTCCAAAATCCCCTTCAACGATCCCTCAGCAGCGTCTTTAAATGTCTTATTAACTTGATCTCTACTAACCGCTTGGTCTAAAAGTACCACTAGGTCTGTTAAAGACCCGTCCGGTACGGGTACACGGACAGCTAGTCCGTCAAGCTTTCCTTTTAATTCTGGGATAACTACTCCTATTGCTTTCGCCGCTCCTGTAGAAGAGGGAATGATATTTTGGGCAGCAGTTCTGGCTCTGCGCAGGTCTTTATGTGCTTGATCAAGGACACTTTGATCATTTGTATATGCGTGGACTGTGGTTAGAAAACCTTTCTGAATCCCGAACGCATCATTCAATACCTTGGCCATAGGAGCAAGGCAATTAGTAGTACAGGAAGCATTGGAAATTATTTTGTGGTCCTTCGGGTTGTAAATCTCATGGTTGACGCCTAGCACTATAGTGCAGTCTTCCTCTTTGGCAGGAGCTGATATGACTACTTTTTCCACGCCATTACCTAGATGCCCTTCTGCCAATGGCCCTGTAGCAAAACGCCCAGTTGCCTCTATTACAATCTGGACGCCTTCAGCCCCCCAATGAATATTCTTGGGATCCTTCTCAGAAAAAACCTTTATTGTCCTTCCATCTATAGCGATTTCTCGCTCATCTGTTACAGTAACAGTTCCTGAATACCTTCCTGCTGTGCTGTCATAGGTAAACAAATGGGCGTTAGTTTTCGCGTCAGCTAAATCGTTTATAGCAACAGGTTCTAATACTCCTTCATATTTCTGGAGGATCACCCTCAATGCCAATCTACCGATCCTGCCAAAGCCGTTAATACCTATCTTAGTAGTCATTAAGTTGTTTCTCCTCCTTCATCTATGATCTCTAGATTAATAAATACCTATTTGTTGTAGATTGCTGTACCGGCATACTCGCTATCAGCTCCCAGTTCATCTTCTATTTTGAGTAACCGATTATATTTCGCAACACGCTCACTTCTGCAGGGAGCACCGGCTTTAATTTGCCCCGCCCTTGTGGCAACAGCTAAGTCAGCTATTGTGGTGTCTTCTGTCTCTCCAGATCGATGGCTTATTATTACTCCCCAATTTTCTGCTTGCGCAATTTCCACTGCTTGGAACGTTTCTGTTAGGGTTCCAATTTGATTAAATTTTGTTAGCAATGCATTGGCAGCTAGTTTCTCGCTTCCTTCAAGAATTCGGCTTTTGTTAGTAGTAAAAAGGTCATCTCCCACTATTTGAATTTCGCTTCCAAGAGCCTTGGTCAGCATCGTCCAGCCATCCCAATCGTCTTCTTCCAGTCCGTCCTCGATACTTATAATAGGATAACTTTTCACCAATGAGGAATAATAGTCAATAAGCTCCTCTTTGGAGTAATGCGTTTGTCCCTGATTCATAACATATTGATTTCCTTGAAAGAGTTCAGTTGCTGCTATGTCTAGAGCGATAAAACAATGCTTTTCTGTACTATATCCTGCCACTCCAATCGCATGTATTAAGATTTCTATGGCAGCTTCGTTGCTTCCAAGTGCAGGGGCAAAGCCTCCTTCGTCACCTAAGTTAGTGCTGTACCCCTTCTGCTCGAGTATTCGCTTTAGTGACTGATACACTTCTGCACCACATCGAAGAGCTTCTTTGAAGCTCGAAAACCCCGCTGGGACAATCATAAATTCCTGCACGTCTCCTGAGCCATGGGCATGTCTACCACCGTTTATCACATTAAGCATGGGCACTGGCATAATTGCCTTGTCCGAAGGATCCCTAGACAAGTATTTATACAAGGGAATATGCCTAGAGGCTGCGGCTACTCTGGCTACGGCAAGAGACACACCTAGTGTGGCATTAGCGCCCAAATTAGACTTATCTCTCGTGCCGTCTAGGTCAATCAGCACAGTATCTATGTCATTTTGGTCAAAGGGTGATCGATTTAGTAGCACGGGTTTAATTACTTCATTGACGTTATCAACGGCGACAAGAACCCCTCGGCCTCCGTAGCGCCCCTTGACTCCGTCGCGTAATTCAAGTGCCTCATATTTCCCTTTACTCGCACCGGAAGGAACCAACGCAACTTCGTGCGTGCCATCCGACAACAGGATTTCAACTCTCAGAGTCGGGTTTCCTCGAGAATCCAAGACCTCCATCGCATTTAGGCTTTCGATCTGAGGGTCGTCCATTATTCCTCCATAGGCTTTAGCTTGATTTGCTCCATTGCCAATTCTACCGCATGCTTTGGGGAGGACGCGTGAATTATTCGCCTATTTCCTTCTCCCCGTTCAGACAAATCCCACGTACTCAAACCAATAACTGGTATGTCGGCCGATAGAGCATGCCCAATTTCAGAAAGAGTACCGAATGATCCTCCTACTGCAATCACCGCTTGGCCTGTTTTGACAACGACCATATTTCTTGCAAATCCAATCCCGGTGACAATAGGAATATCTACAAAGGCATTGGCTTCTGTAGACGAAGATCCGGGAAGAATACCGATAGTGGTTCCTCCTTTTTCCTTTGCACCTTTGCAAGCAGCCTCCATAACTCCTCCAAGGCCTCCACAGGCAACAATTATGTTATTTACAGCTAATTCTCTTCCAACCTCCAGGGCTAAGGCTTGTTCCGCTGGGGTTGGCTCCCTTCCACCAATAACTGAAATAATTTGTATTCCTCTAGACATGGCAATCTTCATAAAGAAGGCAACTGCGCGTAGTCTCGCAACCACGCTGGCCCCCTTATCCTCCTAGTTTCATTATATGATCGATATCCTTATCGCCCCTTCCTGATAAACACAGCAAAACACAATCTCCCTGAGCCAGCTTTGGTGCAAGATGACTACATAGATAACCAATCGCATGTGCTGGTTCTAGTGCAGGGATTATGCCTTCATGTTTTACTAAATTATTGAATCCGTCCATTGCCTCCTGATCTGTTGCCGCAACATAGGTTACCCGATTAGTATCTTTAAGCCAGGCATGTTCTGGGCCAACTCCAGGATAGTCCAATCCCGCAGAAATACTATGCGTTTGTTCAACAAATCCATGTTGGTTTTGAAGAAGATATGATTTTGCTCCGTGCAATACACCTTCTGTTCCTTGAGTTAAAGTCGCTGAATGTTCTCCAGGAGTCTCTCCCTTTCCTCCCGCTTCCACTCCAATTAGATCCACAGAAACATCATCAACAAAACCACTGAAAAAACCTATGGCATTACTGCCTCCTCCCACACACGCTATCGCGTATTTTGGCAAAGAGCCTGTTAGCCTCAAAATTTGATCTCTTGCTTCAATCCCAATAATGGATTGAAAGTCTTTTACCATAGCAGGATAAGGATGAGGTCCTACCGCACTTCCAAGCAAGTAATGGGTTGTGCTCACATTGGTTACCCAATCTCTAATTGCTTCATTAATAGCGTCCTTTAATGTTCTGCTTCCCGTAGAGACTTCTTTGACATCGGCTCCAAGTAGCCTCATTTTGTAAACATTGGTAGATTGGCGGGCAATATCGTCCTCGCCCATATAAACAACACACTCCATCCCCAGCTTAGCGCAGACTGTTGCGGTGGCTACTCCGTGTTGTCCAGCCCCGGTTTCTGCTATTACTCTTGTTTTACCAATTTTCTTTGCCAACAATGCCTGTCCCAGGGCGTTATTTATTTTGTGTGCGCCCGTGTGCAGTAAGTCTTCCCTTTTTAAGAATATTCTTCCTGATCCGTATTGTGCGGACAAGTTAGTAGCATAATATACTGGTGTTGGTCGACCCGCATAGTTTGCGAGTAATGATCTTAACTGCTCTAAGAAAGTCTTGTCAGTTCTTGCTACTTCGTAAGCTTCTTCCAGCTCTTTCAGAGCTGGCATCAACACCTCTGGTACAAACTGTCCTCCATAGGATCCAAACCATCCATTATTTTGTTTCTTATCCTTCTCAGCCAATGCTAAACTCCTGTGTTCATTATTCTGCAATCCTACAACAATCGTACTGTGTGAATAAATTCTGCTATTTTCTTTACGTCTTTTTTGCCTTCAGTTTCTATTCCGCTGGAGACATCTACTCCCCATGGTTTGATTTTATTGATTGCCAAGGCTACATTTTCTGGGGTCAATCCGCCAGCTAAAAGAAACCGATGGTTGATAGCCAATTTTTGAGCTACTTCCCAATCAAAAGTCGTTCCTGTTCCTCCGTATTTTCCCTTTTGGAATCTGTCTAAGGTTGCCAAATAACCATTACTTTCTAACTGGTTTAGCTTAGCAGCTAACTGAAAATGGTCTTCGTGGGTTCCCGATTCCTTTATATGAACAGATTTGATAACCTCTTTAGCTACAGTTTTGCAGTAAGCTAAAGACTCACCACCGCATAATTGAACGATGTCCAAATCACATTCAGCAGCTATTTGGTTTACCATTTCAATAGGCTGATCAGCAAATAGACCGACGGTTTTATAGTAGTGGTTTGATGAAGGGGTTTCGTTTAGCTTAGCAATTTCTGATTTAGCATAACTTGCTCCTAGGCATCTTTTGGCTCCAGCGACAAAAATAAAGCCTAGGAAGTCTGCCCCCATATCCCGGGCAGCTATCGCTTCCTCTCCTGTTCGAAGACCACATATTTTGATTTTTGTCATTTCAAGCTCAAGTAATTTGGTTCAAATAGCAGCGGTTTTGTTATCACTGCCATTTGGGATTCATCTTTTATGAATCTTAACATTGACCAAGTCCTTTATTTTTAAAGCTCTGTCCGTCGCAGTTATAATTGCCTCTCCTACTAAGATAGCATTAATTCCCAATGATGCTAGGCGGGTAACTGTGTTTCTATCTTTAATACCACTTTCTGCCACAATAAGCTTTCCTTTGGGAATTAATGGAACCAATTGCTCCGAAATTGCTAAGTCTACTTCAAATGTTTTTAGGTTGCGGTGATTAATGCCAATTATTTCTGCTCCACAATCTAGCGCCGCAGCAAGCTCTGCTGAATTATGTACTTCAACTAAGCACTGTAGCCATATATTCTGGGCTTCTTTAATTAGGTTCTTTAGGGTATTTGTCTCAAGCATCGACGCGATTAGTAAAACCGCATCCCCTCTGTATGCCTTGGTTTCATACAGTTGGTATTCGTCGTAAACAAAGTCCTTCCTTAGGATCGGTATCCCGAACTTAAGGGCTATTTCTTTGGCTGCCACTAAATCGTTTATGCCTCCGTTAAAGTACTTACTTTCGGTTAAAACGGAGATTGCCGATGCCCCGTTCTCGGCATAGATTTTAGCAAGGCTTTCTACATTAAATGTTTTAGAAAGGATTCCCGCAGATGGAGATGCTTTTTTTATCTCAGCTATAAGACATACTCTATCGTCCCAAATAGAACCAGAAAAATTGAGGGCTGTGGGTGATTGTGCAATCTCTTTTTCGAGATCTCTTAATGATTTCAGGCTCTTTTGTGTCTCTACTTCTTCCTTTTTGTCAGCAAAGATTTTATCTAAAATAGTTCTCTTGTCCATTACTGTTCTTCACTTATAACGTCTAGTAATCCTGCTCCTTGTCTTCAATTCCAATTCTTTGTGATATCTCTACCAGCTGGCTTATCTTCGCTCGAGCTGTACCATTTTTTATACAGTTTTCCGCTATTGCCTGACCGTCCTTAATTGAGCCAGTCGCACCAGCAACATACAAAGCCGCACCTGCATTAAGCGTGACTATATCCATACACGGTCCCTGCTTTCCATCCATTACTGACCTGAACATTGTAACGTTATCAGAAATAGATTCACCTTTAATTTCATCTAACGAATTAGTTTTAACCCCAAGTTCTTGTGTGTTCACTTCATACGCATGGATTTCCTTGTTTTTGATTTCCCATACGCTGGTCTTCCCTGATATCGTAATCTCATCCAAGCCATCTTCCCCGTGTACAATCATGGCATGTTCACTGCCTAGCAGGACAAGAACCCTTGCTAGTAATTCTCCTTGTGTTCTATCTGCTATGCCTATCATCTGTTTTTTCGCACCAGCTGGATTAGTAAGTGGACCTAAAATATTAAATACTGTCCTAATTCCCATTTCTTTTCTAGGTTTAGCCACGTGCTTCATTGCAGGATGAAAAATTGGAGCAAACATGAAACCTATTCCCGCAGTTTCAATACACTTCTTGACCCCTTCGGGAGCAAGATCTATTTTGACTCCCAATGCTTCTAGAAGATCCGCGCTACCGCACGTACCTGACGCTGCCCGGTTGCCATGTTTTGCAACATAAATGTTGGCACTTGCTACTACCACCGCAGCTGCGGTGGAGACATTAAAGGAGTTGGATCCATCTCCCCCAGTGCCGCAGGTATCAACTAAATCAACACCCGTTTCAACACTTAAGGCCTTTTTTCTCATAGTGGTAGCCATACCTGCTATTTCCTCTGGGGTTTCTCCTTTCATTCTTAATGCTGTCAAGAATGCTCCTATTTGAGCCTCCGTAGCATCTCCTGACATTATCTCACCCATAACCTCTGTGGCGCCTGTCTGGGTAAGCGAACAACCTTCGGTTAAAGTGCTTATAGCATCTCGAATCATTCTTCTGCCCCCTTTAGCTATCTACCCAATTCTTTAAAATTTGCTTTCCTTCTTGGGTCATAATTGATTCCGGATGGAACTGAATTCCCTGAACATCAAGCGTTTTATGCTTTAATCCCATAATAAGCCCATTGTTTGTCCAAGCAGTCACAGTCAGGCATTCTGGTAAATTAAATTCGTCTACAATTAAAGAGTGGTATCGTATTGCCTTGAAAGGCATCGCTATATTAAAGAAAAGCCCTTCTCCGTTATGGTATATATCGGACAGTTTGCCGTGCAAGATTTCTCCTGCAAAACCCACTGAGCCCCCGTAAGCATATCCGATGCACTGATGCCCAAGACAAACTCCCAGTATAGGAATCGTCGGTCCTAGTTTCTCGATAACTTCAGGGGCAATTCCTGCCTCTTTAGGTGTTCGAGGTCCAGGACTAATGAGTATCTTCTCTGGCTCAAGGTCTTTAATCTCATCCACTGAAATCTCATCATTCCTTTTGACTAAACTGCTAACACCTAGTTCTCCCAAATACTGGTATAAGTTATAGGTGAAGCTATCATAATTGTCGATTATAAGTATCATTTGTTTTCTTGTGTAACCTTTGTGTAGGGTGTTAATTTTTATAAGGAAGCTTTCTCTTGTCCTCTAAATTGTTGGAGGTCATCAATGCTAGTCTGACTGAATATGCTCGGCTTGTTTTATAGCTGCAAGCAAAGCCCCTGCCTTATGGAGTGTTTCCTTAAACTCACCTTCTGGAGTACTGTCGAATACGACTCCTCCTCCTGTTTGTATCTGCGCAACTCCATTCTGCATAACGATTGTCCTGATTGTTATAGCTGTATCCATGTTACCTGAAAAGCCGAAGTAGCCAACTGCCCCTGCATAGGGGCCACGATTATCTGGTTCCAATTCTGCTATTATTTCCATGGCTCGAACTTTAGGAGCCCCAGAGACAGTTCCTGCAGGGAAACAAGCACGGATGGCATCAAAACATGTCAGTTTATTATCGATTTTGCCCGAAACATGAGAAACCAAGTGCATAACATGGGAATATCTCTCAACTTCCATAAACTTGGTTACCTGGACCGATCCTAATTCGCTGACTCTTCCAATGTCGTTTCGCCCCAAATCAACAAGCATGATATGTTCCGCGATTTCTTTTTCGTCGCCCGCTAATTCTTTCTCTAGCGCTAGATCGTCATCTTCATCTATACCTCTGCGTCTAGTGCCGGCTATTGGGTGTGTTGTGACTTGTCCTTCTTCTACTCTTACCAACAGTTCTGGCGAAGCTCCTATTATTTGAAATCCTTTAAAATCCAAGTAGTAATTATAGGGCGATGGATTATTTATTCTTAAAGACCGATAAATATCAAACGGTTTCGCGCTAGTTTTTTTTCTTAGCTTCCTTGATAAAACCACCTGGATTATATCGCCAGCCTCAATATATCTTTTAGCGGTATTAACCATATCGTAGTATTCGCTTTGGTTTATATTAGCCTCAAATCCGTCTGCGCTTGGGTTCATACCATCCATATTTGGCAAATCAGGTAATGGGTCGACTAAAGGCTGGCTTATTTTGTTCCTAAGGTTTTCAATTCTATCAACTGCTTTTTTATAGGCATCTTTTCCATCTTCGTGAATTCTCGCGTGGCTAATTATTTGGATTTTTCCCTGAATATGGTCGAAAACCACCATGGTGTCGATCAGCATAAACATCGCCTGCGGTATTTCATTCGCTCCGATAGGGTTTGCTTGGGGAACACTAGTTTCGAAGTAGCCGTTGCATTCGTATCCTAGATACCCAACAGCCCCTCCTGTAAATCTTGGAAGGTTTTCGTTTTGTACTACCCTGAGGCGTCCCAGCTCCGTTTCTAGCGCTGCTAGTGGGGTTTTTTGAGCAACAACGTCTGAAAGTTCAGTTTTTATAATCTTGTAGGGATCAGTTCCTATGAAGCTGTATCTGGCCAAACGCTCTTGTCCCTGCACGCTTTCCAGTAAAAATCCTCTACTGGTATCTGATACTACTTTCTGGTAGACAGTAACAGGTGAGTTGGACCCAACATCCATCTCAAAGTAAACGGGGACAAGGTCTCCTTTAGATGCCAAAGCCTGGAATTCCGAATCATCAGGATGATACACATCACTCCTTAAGTTATGAGGGTTTCTAGGCGATAAAAAGTTCCCCCAAGAAGACTTTATCTTGGCCGAGGTGTATGGTTACTCCCATTCGTTACTGGCTCATTCCTATAAACATCACCGTTGCGGATCTTAATATTGAAACCACATTCAGGGTTCGTGCAAACCCAGGCTTTATATTGTATAGGAGCTCCTTGGCTTCCGAAATCAGACAGCGGGACTAGATCGCCTTCTTCGCATTTCCTGCAACTGGGGAAATAAACCTTATCCACGTATTCCTCCTCCCTTATATAACCATTCCAGCGCCTTGGGCGCTCGTTAACAAGACGCCTGAAATTATAGCACTCTGGCACTATGCTGACAAGGAAAATCCTACGGGATAAGTAGCCTTTCTGTTGTGCTATAATTAAGACTAAGTTTTATAGGTAAGTGTCTCTGGACCAATATCGGGTTTTCGCAAGGTTATTTGGCCTGGTGAGAGTAATTTATCCAGGAGGTATTATAGTTAGAATTTCAGGAGGTTCTGCGAAAGGTATAGAGCTGAAGACTAAAAAGGCTAAAGGCCTAAGGCCGACTACCACTTTGGTTCGGGGGGCTATTTTCAACTGTTTGTCCTCATTCAATTTTAATGACGCTCATGCTTTGGATCTTTTTGCTGGTTTAGGTACACTGGGATTAGAGGCTCTTAGTCGAGGTGCGGGACATGTAGATTTTGTAGAGGGTAGCTCTGCTCTGTGCAAAATAATTCGCTCTAATTTGCTACTGTTAAAAATGCCCGAGAAGGGCACCGTTTACAATTACAGGATTGGTCAAAGTTACTCCCATAAAGAACTGACGTATGACATTATATTTGCTGATCCTCCTTACGAAATAGTTATTCGGAGAAAGATGCTCGAAGCGTTGGCCAAAGTCATTAATCCTGGTGGGGCTTTGGTTATAGAACAATCACGGAGACAAACTGCAGAGCCAGGCTGCTGTGATCTAGAAATGGTCTATAATAGAGACTATGGAGACTCAAAACTAATTATCTACAACAAGGTTATCCAATCATGACAATTGCTCTGTATCCAGGTTCTTTTGATCCTGTCACAAATGGACACATAGATATAGCAGAACGAGCAGCACGGCTGTTTCCTACTTTATTCATAGGTGTTTTTGAAGCACCTAAGAAGGATGTTCTCCTTCCAATTGAAGACAGGGTGGCCTTGTTTCAGAAATCAGTAGCGCATATTCCTAATTTGAAAATAATCAGCTTTAGCGGTCTTATGGTTGATTGCGCAAGATCTATCGGGGCCTCTGTAATTGTTCGTGGCCTTCGTATGAATACCGATTTTGAATATGAATTTGAAATGGCTTTAATGAACAGGAAATTGGCTCCTGATCTTGATGTTGTATGCCTAATGACTAGTCTAGAATATCAATTTTTGAGCTCGAGTCTACTCAAAGAAATTGCGAAATTAGGCGGAAACATTGACTCTTTTGTCCCTAAGCATGTAGTCTCCAAGATTGAAGAGAGAATACATAGGGCTAAATAACTAACTGGAGACATTATTATGGATTTAGCAAACCTGATAAACCAGCTGGAGTCTATTATTGAGTCCGGCCGTAAGGTTCCTGTGGCAAACAAAACACTGGTCGACACTGAGCAGATTCTATCCATTATAGGCCAATTACGAGCCAGCATCCCAAAGGATATCCAAGAAGCAAAAGAAATGCTTGAAAAACGAGAGCAGATTCTAAATCAATCTCTATCAGAAGCCAAACGTGTTACAGCCAATGCAATAAGTGAGGCGAAAGCCAAGCTGGATCAAAACGAGCTAGTAAAGGAAGCCCAGAAAAAAGCGGAGGAGTTACTAGAAGACAGTCAGCGCAGGGCCCAGAGAATGATTGAGCAAGCAGACATTGAATCGAAGAATAGCCGTCTGGGTGCTGACGCGTATGCCCAAGAAGTTCTCTACAAGCTTGAACAGGAAGTTAGTGACGTCCTCTCCACAGTTCGTAGAGGAATAGAGGTACTAGATCTAGAGCAACAACCCGCTTCGGGCGAGCAAGAAGAGTAGCTTGCTTTAAGTTAGTGATTTCACACCAACGCGTCTGCTAGTAATTCCACCACATGTTTCGGCTGCTTTTTACTAAGATGGCTTATCTGCTGACGACAGGACACGCCCGTTACAACAACCTCTTTACCATCGTGCTCTTGAGCTGTTATAGCCGGAATTAATTTCATTTCTCCAATGTTCTTTGAGAGGTCATAGTGTTCCTTCTCAAAACCAAAAGACCCTGCCATACCGCAACAACTGGAATTCACAACCGTCACGTTATGTCCTAGAAATCCACGCAAAACATCGAGTGTCGGTTTCACTCCAATTAAGGCTTTTTGATGACAATGTCCGTGAAACAAAATGCCTTTACTATCTTGGCGAAAAATTTCTTTGCTCTGATCCTTATCTACATTTTTAGTCAAGAATTCCTCAATCATGTACGTATTAGCTAAAACTGTGTCAACCTGTTTCCCCTTAAGCATATCCTTGTATTCGTCTCTTATGGTTAAAACACAAGAAGGCTCGCAACCAACAATAGGTATTCCCTTTTTGGCGTAAGCGTAGAGCACTTCTATATTTTTTCTGGCCATATCTTTGGCTTTGTTAATCATTCCTTTTGAGATTGCAGGTCTGCCGCAACACCCTTTGTTAACCAAAATTACTTCATAACCAATAGCTTCGAGCACACTAGTAGCAGCTTTTCCAATCTCGGGATAATTGTACTCCATGAAAGTATCATGGAAGAGCACCACTTTAGCTTTTGCTTGTTTGACCTCAGGCCTTTCGTAAAACCATTTGCTGAACACTTTTTTTGAAAAAGGTGGCGGGGTCCTCTTCCAGTGGATTCCTATAAGTAAATGCATGGCCAAACGGCTTGGAATGGATTTTGCCAGCCAATTAGAAATCGGTGCAAGTTTTGATCCAATTTTATTCAGTTTTTCAATGTCGGCAAAAATACGGGATCTTAACGGGAACCCCCCGGATTCATATTTTTGTGCCAGTACTTCATACTTGATTTTAGCCATATCCACATTAGAGGGGCACTCTCCTTTGCAGCCCTTGCATTCCAGGCATAAGTCGAGAATTTTATGCAGGCCGGCACTTCCTAGGTTTTCTCCTGTCAAAGATCCTGACAATACCGCTCGCAATGCATTTGCTCTTCCCCTAGTCGTGTGTTCTTCGTCACGAGTAGCCATATAAGATGGGCACATTGTCCCAGTTAGGGTTTTCCTGCAATCCCCAACACCGGTACATAGCTCCACCGCTCCACTAATTCCTCCTTCTTGTGCGAAATCCAGGTTCGTCTTGGTTTCTTTAACTTTGTAGTTAGGGTCTATCCGTAAATTCTCCGTCAGGGGTGGGCAGTCTATAATTTTGCCCGGGTTCATGATCTCCCGTGGGTCAAAAATCTGTTTCAGTCGGTGGAATGCATCGTATAGCACTGGACCAAACATCATCTTAGTCCATGCTCCCCGCACAATTCCGTCACCATGTTCTCCTGAAAGGGAACCCCCAAATTCCAAAACCAATTGGGCTATTTGTTCGGAGATACTAGTTAGTTTTTCGACGCCTTCCTGAGTCTTTATGTTTACTAGGGGCCGAATATGCAGACATCCTACGCTAGCATGACCATAGTAGCCTGCTTCTGTGCCATGATCACGAATTATCTGATCAAATTTCTCTACGTACTGGGGAAGTTTTTCGGGCGCGACAGCAGTATCCTCGACAAAAGGCAGCGGCTTAACGTCCCCTTTGACACTCATAAGCAGGCCTAATCCGGCTTTGCGGATTTCCCAAACATTAGCTTGGTCTTCTGGATCCATTAAGATGGTCGTGTTATATGACAAATTCGATCGGGTCATTATATTTTTCAGCTTTTCCAGCTTAGACAACACCTCATGACTACTCTCGCCAAAAAATTCGACTAGTAGTAGTGCAGCAGGATCACCGGCAACAAAATTCATTTTCCTTGAGAATCCAGGGGATTCCTTGGTTCTTTCAATAATCATTCTGTCCACTAATTCAATTGCCGCTGGTTCCAGGCTTAATGCTTCTATAGTTGCCTCCATGGATTGGAGAAGTGTCTTAAAATGAACAACCCCTAACCCCTTTACTATTGGTAGGGGCACCAGCTTGACTTTCGCCTCTGTTACAGCCACTAAGGTGCCTTCAGATCCCACAATAATTTTGGTTAAATCACAAGCGTCTGGTTGTAATAAATCCTCTAGGTTGTATCCGCTTACTCTCCGCTGAATCTTGGGAAATCTTTTCTCGATTTCTCTTGCGTGCTCCATTGCAAGGCTATGTACTTCCCTATAAATATTCCCTTCAAGATTCTGTTGTCTTTTCTTTTGTTCCAGCCTGTCGCCAATGAACGCTCCTAAGTTCAACATTTCAGATTGGGCAGTAATAACCTCTAGATCAATAACCTGATCTGATGTTTTCCCGTATATGACAGAATGAGCGCCACAGGAGTTATTTCCTATTCCTCCTCCTATAGTGGCCCGGTTGGCTGTTGATGGATCGGGAGCGTATTGTAACCCGTGTTTTTTAGCATGGTGATTAAGTTCTGCAACCGTGATACCTGGCTGGGTTATGGCCCACTGTTCCTCTTGATTGATTTCTACGACCGAGGACATATATTTGGAAAAATCAAGGACGATGGCATGATTGCACCCTTGCCCACTTAAACTAGTCCCTCCCCCTCGAGGCAAAATAGGTACTTCATAATTCCTAGCTATTTCAATAGCTCCGGCAACATCTTCCGCGTTTCTTGGCAAAACAAGACCCACTGGCTCCATTTCATAAATGGATGCATCTGTTGCATATATTGCCCTCGTATATCTATCAAATCTAACGTCGCCTCGCATCGCTTTAGTCAAATCATATTGGATTTGTTCGCGTAGCTCGTCGCTGATAGTTTTCGCTCTTTCTATTGCTTGGTTAACCATAGTCACTCACTTTAACGTACCCCTCTTGAACGGGCAACCATGTATTTAATATACTCTCGGTGAATTTACGTTGGGGGTATCTGCTGTTTATGTCTGTATCGTACTGTGAATATTGCGGTTCATTTTTAGTGACAAAACCATTTCGGGGAAAAAGCACTTTATATTGCTCCAGTTGCTCAAAGTTTTGTTTTCTTGGGCCTAAGCTTGCTGTTGTAGTCGTAGTCTCAATAGGAAACCTCTTATTGCTTGAAAAACGAGCCATAGAACCAGGCTTAGGTCATTGGTCCTTCCCTTCCGGTTATGTAGATCAGGGGGAATTGCCAGAAACAGCTGCCATTCGGGAGGTCTATGAGGAAACCGGCGTTACTGTAGTGATCGATGGTCTTCTCGGTTTATATGGGAAGCCCGATTCCCCAGTACTGTTGATTGCCTATTACGGTCATTCCATCAACGGCACCCCCGAGGCCAAAGATGAGGTAGAAGAAATTGGCCTTTTTACATTCGAGGATTTACCAGAGCTAGATTCTTTGCCTCATGACAACGAGATTCTCAAAGCCTATCAGACAATCATTGCCAAGAGTTAGTGCGGTTCAAGGAGCCGGGCTTAGATCACCTAGGGGTACTAGGTATTTTTTGTATCTGTGCCCATCACTATAGAGAGGCCCTTCGGTGTGTTTTACTAAAACAGTGGCCCTCTTGGTAATTCGATTGACAAAACCCTGATATTCTTGACCCTTAAAGCCAAAGCTAACCTTTGTCCCCACTTCAATCCCGTACTCTATTACAGCCAGCCTATCGGTAGTCAACATTTTATGTACGTGTTCCGTATGGCCAAAAACACTGTGTGCCATTCCCTTGAACTGTGCTTTCTTACAACTTGTTCTAGTCCACAATAAAGTTTCAGCTAGGTGCGTAATTTCGTGTTCAAGTACTGCTTGTAGCGCGGTTAATCTGTTCGCACATGTTAAGCCGTTCACAATAACCGCCGACTTACTTTTTTTAAACTGTTGATATAACAAGTTTACGGCAACTGTGATCTGAAATTTCCCCGAACGATAGATCACGAAAGATCCTCCTTTTCTTGTCATCTTAGTAGACAACCGAAAGGAGAGTGGTTTTTGCCCTGAGCGATCTAATATTTCAGATAACCAGCCTTTGAAAAAGATCCGGTCATAAAGATCAAACAATATAGCTAGGTCTTCCGAACCAATCCTACAAAAATTGGGCTGGGATACCTTCTTCGATTGATTCAGAAGGCTGGTGAATACTTGGTTTCTTCTCTTGACGATATCTGTACTTGATAATCCAAAAGCTTTCTTAAAATCTTCTAGTGAATCTAGCCGGGGAATAGGGTCAGCATTTATCGTCATTTTTAACAATCTACTGCTGCAGAATAAAATAGCAGGCTCTAGTGTTCTATTACTTGATCAATGTGCTTGCAGCCTTACTTTGATAAACAATGTCAACACCAACCATCTCACTCCATGCACCAATTAGCTGGTTAGTGATTGTTCCTGGGGTTTTGTCTCCTATCTTTCTACTGTCAACTCTTGATATTGGTAAAACCGAGAAGCTGGTTGCTGTTATAAATGCCTCATCCGCAGTGTAAACATCGTATAGTTGAATATCTTCCTCGCTAACCGCGATACCTTCATTTATTGCAAGTGACATGGCTGTTTTTCTAGTAACTCCTTCGAGGATGTTCGATCTTTTAGGTGTTTTGATTATTCCGTCTTTGACGATCCAGAAGTTGAAAGTAGTTCCTTCAGATACATTACCGTTTTGATCCAGCAGGACAGGCCAGGCAGTAGGGTCAGCCAAAGCTACCTCGTGTTCTGCCAAAGCGAAATTCATTCTACTAAGGTGTTTAATTTTAGGGTCGAGTGCGTTTGGGCTGTAGGATCTGTTCCTCGCAAAAATAGCGTGTCCTCCGTTTTCGTACATTCCCGAGAACCTTTCAAAGTTTACATAATCTGCTCCAAAGTAAACCAATGGTGCGGAATCGCCGAGAACGGAGGATCCTCTTGTAACATACTGTCGAAGGGCAAAGTCACTGCCTTCTTTCCACATGTGTTCATTTCTTGTGACAGATTCTAGGCAAAGCTCTGCCATTTGGTCTCGGCTTAAGCCAGCATCAATCTTAACGTACTGAAGAGATTTATATAGCCTGTCTACATGGCCCTCCAAATCAAAAATCTTCCTTTGGAACGTCCTCTCTGCCTCATATACAGCATCTCCAAGCGTGAAACCCCTATCTGCAAGGTCTACGGTACATTTGCTGCGGGGAATCCACTCCCCATTAAAATATGCGTTAAATTCACTCATAATTGTTTCCCGTAATCTTTATTGATTGAACTGTCTATCACCCAAACTTCTGGGCTTCGTAATCTCTAAACGGCTTGAGGTAATTTCGGGTCGCTCCTCCTAGAAGACCTGGTGTGTTAGTACAAAGGTATTGAAAACCCCTGTCTCTCCAATAGGAATATTCTTCTATGTCCCTACCCAGTGTCCCTGCGATTTTTCCTGCTTTTTGGACCACATCTCCCGCTTCTTCAATCCTTTTCAAGACATCAGGATGGCGAGTTTGACCGTGTATGCCAAACGAGGATGAGAGGTCACCAGGGCCCATGAAGACTATGTCCACTCCCTCGACCCCAGAAATTTCTTCTATGTTTTCCAGTGCTAGTACCGTCTCCACTTGAACGATTACGATAATCTGTTTATTGGCGGTTTCCACATACTGATCCATTGGCTCAGCTAGACCGTATGAAGCTGCCCTAGAGCCTGCTAATCCTCTTTTCCCCTTGGGTGGATATCTGGCTGCATCAACGACCTTCTTGGCATCTTCCCCGGTATCTACCAAAGGAATCTGTATACCCATAGTTCCTGCGTCCAAGAACTTCTGGATTACCTGTTGGCTATTTTCTCCTATACGGGTTATTGGAACTATCCCTGTCAATTCAGCCGCGCGATACATATTTTCTGCATCCAAGGGCAAAATAGGCGAATGTTCAGAGTCAACTATTACGAAATCCATTCCTGCCAGACCAAGTATTTCAACAACAGATGGGGAGGGGATACTACAGAAAGCCCCTGCGACTCCTCGTCCTTCTTGCAATTTTTTCAAGAGTGAATTTTCTCTCATATGTGTCTCCTACTTTCAATTGCTTCCTGTAAGCCCTAACTTAGGGTATAAGAAGCCCATTAACCTTATCGCCTGAAATATAAGGCGTCAACTGGCAAGTACGCTGTTGACCCAACGCAGTTTGCTCTCCTATAATGACCACCAGTTATAACTTAAGCATTCTTTTCGAGATTTTTATGTCAGATAATGCAGCCGGTCTTGATCCAAGATCAATACTCAAAGAATTTAAGAAAAATAAGATCTCTCATCTGGTGTGGTTGCCAGATAGCGAGACGAACTTTATGTACCAAGTGATGACTTCTGATAAAGACCTCACCGTGGTTCCTGTTTGTAGAGAGGCAGAAACAATAGCAATAGCCGCTGGCCTTCAGCTAGGAGGGAAGCGCACTGTCGTTTTGGTTCAAAATACTGGTATTTTTGAATCCGGGGACTCTATTAGGGGTATTGCCTTGGATCTAAACTTGCCTCTTTTATTGCTGATAGGGTATCGGGGCTGGGTCAGACACGGAATAACAAAAGACTCTGCTGCATTTTATACTGAGCATTTCCTGCATTCATGGGGTATTGATTACTATCTTATCGAATCAGACTCAGATGCCCATCTTATTTCTCACGCTCTATCGTCAGCAGAGGCTAATTCAAAGCCAGTAGCTGTATTGCTTGGCAGGGAGTATTCGTAACATTGATTAACCCACTAGAAGCACTAAAAGTCATCGAGTCACACAGGGGGTCCTCTGTGGTGGTACCGACTATGCAGTCCAACAGGCGTTGGTCTTTAGTTTCGTCTAGGCCTGACTTGGATTTGCCTCTTACGGGTTGTATGGGCAAGGCCTCTTCAATGGCTCTTGGTCTAGCACTCGCTCAACCAAAAACCAGGGTTATTGTGATTGACGGAGACGGAAGTCTCCTCATGAACCTAGGCACTTTTGTCACGATTGGGGAGCAAGCTCCCGCCAATCTCATACATGTCTCATTTGATAATGGCGTATATGCTACTACTGGCGGTCAGCCAGTACCTGGCTCACACAGGGTTGATTTTGCTGCATATGCAAAAAGCTCAGGTTATCGATCCAGCCATCAATTTGAACACCTTGAGGACTTTATCTCTTCGATTGAGGACTTATTTAGTGCGGAAGGCCCTGTTTTTATTAATTTAAAGATCCAAGAGGATCTTGATGATCTGTCAGCTGATGAGCGCATGGCTATGCCCAGCCTTGTTAAAAACTACCCAGCTATGAAAGATTTGTTCGCCTCTTAAAGATGAGCCCGCTACACCTTGCTCAAGCCATTGACTTAATTCATTCCCATAGCGGTAACGCTGTGATTGTATGCTCTGGGCACCCTTTAGCCTTTTGGCTTGATCAACAAGGCCAGACGCCTGGTATGCTACCGGTAGTTGACTGTGAAAACGATACATTGCCTTTGGCACTTGGAATTGCTCTTAGTAGCCCTCGGCTTAAAGTCATCGTGCTACAGTCCAACGAATCAATGAAGGCTAGCCTATCTTCTCTTGCAACCGTAAGCCACAGTTTTCCCACAAACCTTTTTCACTTTGTTTGTAATGTAGTTTCTGAGGTTCCCTCTCCGGCATTTGATTTTGTCGCCGCTGCCCAAGCCGCAGGATATGCGGAGTCTCGTCAATTTGGAGATGTGGAGTTGTTTGCCTCGGAGATATCATCGTTCTTGGCTTCTGGTGGCCCAAAGTTTGCGTGTTTAAATACGGTTACCCCCATATTTAAGCACCAGCTTCCTTATTTCCTGTTCCGAGATTCATTTTCCTTGGTCAAGGAGGAGATTTCGGCTCTTACTCAGAATGCTCACCCATGAGGGTGATCGATTCTCCTGTTTTCACCGTTCCTCCCTCTATGACTTTCGCCAGCATTCCCCTTTGCCCTACTAGCTGATTCTGTAAACCTTCCTTGATTTCATCCATTCTGCTACATGGTGCGCAGTCTCCTGTTATTTCAAGAATCACTTCTGCTCCGATAGCAATTCTTGTACCTGCTATCATTTTTTGTGAGTCGAGGTTTTCAACGGTGATGTTTTCTCGTAGAGTTCCAATAGGCAACTGAAACTTATCTAAAATCTCCTTATCTAGGATGAGAATCTGGCGCTTACCGTTTTCTTTCGCGTGACGGTCACCAACAATTCCGTAGTTAGCCTTTGCGCTAATTATGTTTTTGGTTGACATTGGTGCACGAGATGCTTCACACACTTGAAGGCTGGCTACTAGGGCCTTTTTATCCGTGTTAGTTTCGTTTTTCTTGTTTGAAAGATCTGCCATTTCGGAAACCCCCTTGACTAATCCTTGTGCTGACACTACAGATAAATTATCTGTGCGATCTCATCGATAGTAACAGGATTTTGCACAAACAGCCATAGGCATGATATGATACCGTGGCTTCTTTACAGGGGATATCTATTATGACTGAAAACAACGTTATTACCTTTAACAATCGGAGTGTTTTAGGAAAAAAAGTTAAGCATCTTCGCCGTCAGGGTCTTACGCCTGTGCATATGTACGACAGCAGTGGCTCTTCCTATAGCCTTCAGGTTGATACCAAAACTCTCTATCAAATTCTTGCCACGTACGGGAAGACCTCTCCCGTTACCATTCGCGTTGGGGAGGAAGACCATTCGGCTTTTGTTCGAGAAGTTCAGAGACACCCTGTAAGCGAAGAAATTATCCATGTGGATTTCTTAGAAGTTGATCTCAATAAATCGATTCGAACCCAGGTTCCTGTTGTCTTAGCAGGGGAGTCCTCTGCAGTTCGTCTCTATGGTGGAATTGTTAACCAGCTTATTTACTCCCTAGAAATTGAATGTCTTCCAAAGGACATTCCCTCTTCTATAGACATTGATATCTCTGGTCTTGATGAAATCGACTCCTCGGTGTTAGTTAGCGACATTGACCTTGGGGCAAATATTACAATAACTTCATCGTTACAGGAGAACGTGGTGCGGATACAGGCACCGAGAAAGGCTGAAGAGTTACCGGTCGAAGCGGAGCTTGGAGACGAGGGCGAGGGCGAGGCGGCTGAGCCAGTCTCGGGTAATGAAGACACACCTGCGTAGCTTCTACTGCATCAAGAGGGCAGTGTGGCGTTAAGAAAAGAGGGGTATCCTCTAAAGAACTCTGCTGCGGTTATCGGCCGTTTCCCTTCCATCTGAAGATGTGATATTTCGAGCTTAGACTTTCCTGCTGCTATGACTAACGTCTTTGTTTTGTCATCGAAATTAATGACCTTTCCTGGAATGGAGTCACTAGGGTCGTTGATTGGCATGGAGCCTATTATTGACAGTCTTTTGCCATTCCAAAAAGTGAACGTGCCGGGCCATGGAACATACGCTCTAACTCTTCTGCAAATAGCTTCTGGCTCTTCTTTCCAATTTATTTCGCCATCTGTCTTTTTAAGTAGCCGGGTAAAGGTGGCTTCCGAATGAACTTGTGGTACGGGAATCAGACTGCCATTGGCATAGGATTCTACGGTTGGGCATATCATTTGGCTTCCCAGCAGAAAAAGCTTCTCTAAAAGGCTTTCCCCTGTGTCATTTTCGCACATAAGAAGTTGGTTTTGTGATAACACTGGACCCGCATCCATTCTTTCGTCTGTCAGGAAAATAGTTGTCCCGGTCATCGTTTCTCCTTTCAGAATTGTTTCCTGAACAGGGGATGCCCCTCTATTCTTTGGGAGCAGCGAAGGGTGGACGCAGACACATCCTTTTTCCCATATTTCTAAGATCGTCTTCGGGATTATTTTACCGTAGGCAGCTACCACTGCGATTTCTCCTCCGAGGTCTTGTATGCTCTGCCTAGTTTCTGTGGAAGACAAAGAGGCTGGCCGAAGACACGGGATGTGGTTTTGGGTTGCGAATGCTTGTATCTGACTTTCTTTATTTTTCCCTGTGCTATTAGTATTTTTTCCTGATTGCGTTATTATTCCAACAATGTCATGGCCCCCTTCGGCCAATGCCCTAAGGATATGTGTGGCAACTGCTGGTGTCCCAAAAAAAATCACTTTCATATGCACATTATATTGTCTAGTTCGAGGTTGGACAAAGGTTTAATATAGCCCCAGTAACAGGCCTTGTTTTTTTTGTGATAAATTGATCTCTTTGCCTCTTGACGAATCCAACTAGTACGGGTGATATGCTTGTGGTCTAATCACTTTTTCCTCGCCCTTCGGCGCTATGTTGGTTCTCCTTCATATTAAGGACGGAAACAGTGCTTTATTGAAAGGTTTTTATTGTGTCGTATTCGTCTAATAATCAAGCAAGTCGCTCGCTGGAACTGCTCTGGAAAGCTTGCTTGGGTCAATTACAACTACAGACAACTAAGGCGAATTTTGATACTTGGCTTAAAGACTCTGCGGCTGTATCTTTAGATGGCACATTGCTTACGATAGAGGTCCCTAGTTCTTTTGCTGCCGAATGGTTAGAGCAAAGGTTGTCCTTTGAAATTCGCCGGGCGGCTTCTGGGCTCGCGGGCAAATCCCTAGATGTGTTCTTTCGGGTTCGTGGAGCGTCTCCAGCCTCTGTCTCCCGCAGTTCTTCTGATCATGAGCGTTCTCATCCTTCCGCGCGGGGTGCTGTGGGCATTAGCGGATCACACTCTCCTACGTTTGCCTCTTTTGTTGAATCTCCGTCTAGCCGCCTCGCCTTGGCCGCGGCTTTTGTTGCTACATCGGAACCTGGGGTGAAGTTCAATCCTCTGTTTATACATGGCTCTTCGGGTTTTGGTAAAACCCACCTTTTAAAGGCCATTTGCCATGGCTCCTCGGGTCAGGGCCTTCATCCCCTCTACGTTACTGCTGAAACCTTCACCAATGATTTCATCCTGGCCGTTCAGCGCAGGGAAACCCCTTTATTTAAAGAGAAATATCTTTCTCCTGACGTGGTGCTTATTGATGACGTCCAGTTTCTAGCCGGCAAACTAAGAACTCAGGATGCTCTTTTCCACATACTTGAAGGGTTGCTCACCTCGGGCAAGCAAATTGTGCTTGCCGGTGATAGAGCACCCTCGGCTTTAAACTTTCAGGAAGAGCGACTTTATTCACGTCTTCAGTCTGGCCTTGTCGCTGAATTAGGGGCTTCTTCCTCCGAGACAAAGGCTCGTATTCTCATCACTAAAGCTCACGACTCGGGTGTAGAGCTTGCCGCTGATATTGCCGGTTTTTTGGCTGATTCATTGCCTGACAACATTCGTATTCTTCAAGGATGCCTAACAAAGTACTTAGCCCTTATTCAATTGGGGGGTGTTGCGCCTTCCAAAGACACAGCCTCTTTGGCACTAGATGGAATCTCCGCATTTATCTCTGCCCCAAAAAAAATAGTGCCTCCGACAGAATTACTTCTCATTGTGTCCGACTATTTCGGTGTCACCAGCCAGGCTCTTGCGGGGCCGTCGCGTTCTTCCTCATTAGTATTAGCCAGGCACGTAGCCATGTTCCTTCTTCGCGAAGACCACGGTTGCTCGTTGGCTGAAATCGGTGAGCTTTTGGGGAACCGCGATCATTCTACAGTTCTTCATGGTTGCTCCAAGATCGGCTCCTCTCTCGAGACAGATAATTCACTGGTAGATACCTTGGCCGCAGTCCGGCTTTCGCTGAACACTCGTTTGTCTCCGCCTCTTCCCACTGGTTTTCCACAAGAAAAAACAATTCAGTGATACCATAGGCTTATTCTATTCTCCCTATTACTCTCCACTAGTTTTCCACACGCCCTTTTTATTGTTTTAGTCTCCCTCTCCCGATTCTCCACAGATCTTGCTATTATGAAGGTTACTGTTATTAGAAATATAAGTAGAATATATAAAGAAGAAGATTTTATTTTTAGTTATTGGCTTAGGAACAGATGAGAATTCCACCCATAACAATTACATTGACGGTCCAAGGGGGAACTGGGGGCGATGGATGCGCAAGCTTTCGAAGAGTAAGCCATATCCCTTTTGGGGGCCCTGATGGAGGCGCTGGCGGAGAAGGAGGAGATGTAGTGGTGACAGCACGGCAAGAAGTAGAAAAGCTGCCGAAGTTGGGACCGGGGTTAATTATCGCTGGCCTTGGAAGAAACGGCGGGAGCCAAGGCCGAACAGGGAAGAAAGGGACAACAATAGAACTAAAGGTCCCAGTAGGCACAAAAATAATCACCGGCTCTGAAGAGGGGGGACATAAAAAAGAGCTCCACCTGAAGACAGCGAATCAAAGCGCCATAGTCGCCCAAGGAGGCAGGGGGGGCCGAGGGAACCTTCTGTTTAAAAGCTCTACTAATCAAGAACCACTGCTTAGCGAAGCAGGAGAGGAGGGTGAGCTGGTGCAGATGAAGCTTGAAAGAAAAGAGTATGTTGATATAGCCATCATCGGGGCTCCAAACAGCGGAAAATCAAGCTTGCTAGCCGCACTTTCTTCGGGAAATCCGAGAATAGCCCCATACCCTTTTACAACAAGAACTTTAGAAAAAGGAACAATAGACACGAACCTTACTCAGATCCTAATAGCGGAGTACCCAAGCTACGCTAGCCCTACTGAAAAAGGAGAGCCTAAAGATATTTTGTGCTCCACGAACACACCAGCGATATGCATAGCAGTCATTGACTGTGGGAAGAGAGACATACCGGAACAGCTGCGCTTAATAGACGCCCAGATACAAGACTCGGGATGGGGAGCAAATAAAAACACCCTTTTCCTAAGAGTACTTAACAGGGGAGATAATAAAGAACAGGCAAACGCATATGTGCAGGAAGACGACCCAGGTGAAGTGACAAGCACGAAAAGCTTTTTCTGGACCCAAGGAGATTTTTCAGAAGCAGATATAATTAGGCAGGAACTAATTAAAATTGCCGGCGAGTTGCCGACAGAAAGACAAGAAGCCACAGATGATAATCAAAGCCATAGTGCAAACCGCCCCAGAGGTATACCGTTTCGGATAACGAGAGAAGGAAACCAAATTCATATCATCGACAAAGGATTTGAAAGAATTGCCAAACTCGCCGACATGAACGATGGAAGGATCGCCGCACAGCTATGGAAAGAGCTAACAAAAGCAGGAATTACCAAAGCTATAAAGAAGACAGGGATTAAAAGCGGAGATATGATTGTTCTGGGGGGCAAACAACTCACATGGGAGTGACAGGATGAAAATCGGAATCATAGGCGGAACCTTTGACCCTATACATATAGGCCACCTCTTATTAGGCCAAGAAGCGCTGGAAAAACTCCAGCTAGACAGGGTTCTTTTCATTCCTGCCGGCAGACCATGGATGAAAGCCAACCAAAAACTGAGTGACAAACATCACCGGCTCAATATGACCAGAGAGGCAACAAAGAACAACGCCAGCTTTATGGTTAGCGATTTAGAAGTAAAGAGAGAAGGAAATAGCTACTCATCCGAAACGATCGAGGAGCTAAGCAAAGAATATGACAATACGACGCAGCTTTTCTTTATCATGGGATCTGAAGTCCTTAAAAGTTTTCCCCAGTGGGTAAACCCCATTGTTATTTTGAGGCGGTGTACGCTGACTATAGTTACACGGCCAGGAGAACAACAGCCTAACCTTACGGCTATTCAACTGGCTTTTCCTGACGAGCCCCTAGAAACAGTGGGGCTACCAGTAGCTCAAATAGGAATAAGCAGCAGCGAACTACGAGCGAGAGTACGAAAAGGCCTACCGATAACCCACTGGGTTCCACTAGGGGTAGAACAATATATTCAAAACAAGGGATTATATACAACGGAGGAGATGTAACACCTATGTCGCAAACCAAAGATGAATCAGGAAAGAAAGCCAAAGAGCTACTAGACCTATCGGTAAAAGTGGGAGCCCTGAAATTTGGAGAGTTCACACTCGCATCTGGGGCAAAGAGCTCTTATTACTTTGATGGCAGAAGGCTCAGCCTGGATCCTCAAGGGGCATACCTCCTAGGTGCTATTTTTCTGGATATTCTTGTCCCTTTGGGTGTTCAGTCAATAGGTGGCCCAACAGTTGGTGCTGATCCTATTGTTGCATCAGTTGCATTAATAAGCCATCAACGCGGAACGCCAGTGTCCGGGTTTATAGTTAGGTCCCAACAAAAAAAATATGGCACACAACAGAATGTGGAGGGCCCCTTAACCCCAGACAGCACGGTAGCAATAGTAGACGACGTTTGTACCACAGGAGGGTCCATATTCAGGGCAATTGACGCTGCGGAAGCCTTGGGGTGTAAGGTGGCAGTCGTCTTAGCAGTTTTAGACAGGGCGCAGGGAGGCGCAGAAACGCTAAGGGCTAAGGGATACAAGTTCCAACCCCTGCTTGTGGCGGACAGCACGGGAACCATTGTTCCCGCTACTGATATATAGCCTGAGTTGGCCGTTAAGGATGCTGGCTAAAAACACCTGTATTTATAATGGCTATAAGTCAAATAAACAGAGTCTATAGGGTTTCTTTTTTTTGAAAAACCAGTGTATAAGATATTGCCAGAATTGCTGTCGATAACAGCAATATTATCACCGCATTCAAAACATGATATGAACCAGCCATTACAATCCCGTCTTCTCTCCACATATTGATGAGAGCCCATTGGAAATGCGACAAGAATAAAGTTAGAAATGTAATACCGGCTAAAACAAATCCCTTTTTCCTTGCCTTAAGAAAAAATGCCAGAATTATAAAAGGCATTGGAAGCAAACCTAATATGTCAGCAATAGCCTTGTGCCAATCTGATGAACCACCACTCATTACGCTGTAACCAGCAGAATAAAACTGAGTAATTATCAAAATCAAGAAGGTTAGTGCAAAAATAAAAAAGCCGTACCGGAAAAATTTATACACTGTTACCTCCAGTTATATATGCTGACCGACTCGATAAATTATCCGTCATATTGGCCCTCCGTGCCCCTTGTCCATTAATCTGTTTCCTAATTATAAAGCACCTTAAAACCCATTGGCGTCAAATCTGACCCTAATCCTTAGGTGAGCGTGAGGACCATGAAGAGCTGCCTGCCCTCAGTTACAGGGTCACCCTCACTGACCGACCTGCGCCGGACACAAGAAAAACCCATCTGCTCATAAATCTTGACAGCGCCATAGTTTGTCTCAATCACGTCAAGTGTAACCCGCTTACATCCCCGCATAACAGCTTGTGCAATTGCGGCATCCATGAGTTTTCTTCCAAACCCCTTCTTTCGGCTTCGAGCGTCCACGAATACATCCTCAATGTTGGCCTCCGGACCGGATACCCAAATTGAATACCGATACCTCTGCTGCAGAAAGCCAACACAGCCTCCGTGGGCCCCTATCGCAACAAGAAAATCCGTATTTTCGTCAGCTATTAGCCGTTCGACCCCCAACGCTAATTGCTGGTCAGGCAGAAGTTCATGCTGCAGCAAAGCGGCGAAACCCTTTAGCCCGACGACAATGCAAGGGATGTCCGTCAGTTCAGCAAGACGAATACTTAGTCCCATATGACCTCCACATCAATAATACAGCGCTGGAACCTAAGGAAGAGGATGCCATGTTTCCATCCGATATGCCGCATCCCAAAATAAATATTCATATCGACTGCTTTGTATGAAAATGTCGCGCAGGACAACTAGAGACTCACTAGACAGGCCCACTGTCTCCCTATCAATGAAGTCACGGAGCCACTGCGCAAGTCCCGCAAACTCTTCCGAGTTATACATCTCAATCCAGCGACAATAAAGCGGGGCATTGACGGGCATTCCTTGCAGGTACAGCTTCTTTCCGAGCTCTGAATAACCCCAAGAACAAGGAAGAATGGCGGTAGCAATATGAACTGCAGGTTTTGAATATGCGATTTCCAGAAGATAACGAGTGTAAGCCAGCACAGTTGGGGACATTTTAGTTTCAAGTAGATCAGATAAAGAAATACCAAAATCCTTGCAGAAACTCACATGGAGAGACATTTCAACATTTAAAGTCTCGTTAAGTAACTTTGAAAACCATTCCATATCAGAAAGGCGGCCACATTTGGCGACTGCCACAGCGATGACCTTTGAGAACTCAATCAGAAATTGGTAATCTTGCTTCATATAATGTTGAAAGACCTCCAGTTTTAATTCCCCAGAGCCAAGCTCTTTTACAAAAACGTGGCTTTGTTCTTTAACCCATATGGAATTAGCTGATTTCCGAAGACTTGCGGTAAAACTCATAATATTTGCTCTTTTATGTAAAAGGTAAGCGGAACGGAGAATGTATTGAGCTGATTATGGTCAATACATTAAAGACCCAAGGTTAAGCTACAAAGAAAACAGGCAGCTAAATGTCGAGGTTTTTGACAAGCTGGGCATGCGTTTCTATAAACTCTCTTCGAGGAGCAACTTCTTCACCCATAAGACAGGTGAAGAGATTGTCTGCTTCGGCAGCGTCTTCGACACCGACCTGAAGCAAGGTTCTGGTTTTGGGATCCATTGTGGTATCCCAAAGCTGATCCGGATCCATTTCTCCAAGACCCTTATAACGCTGCAACGAAACGCCACGCTTATTACTAAGGGTTTCAAGTAAGCCTTCTTTTTGGCTCTCGTTATAGACATAGTGACGCTGTTTTCCTGCCTGGACTTTGTAAAGAGGGGGCTGGGCAACATAAAGAAAACCAGAATCAATAAGCTGATGCATGTTCCTAAAAAAGAAGGTCAATAGAAGGGTGCGAATGTGGGAGCCATCCACATCTGCATCCGTCATAATAATAATCTTATGATAGCGAACCTTTTCTAGAGAAAACTCTTCGCCGAAACCACCACCAACAGCAGTAATTATTGCACGGATTTCTTCATGCGAAACCATCTTGTCTTCGCGGGCTTTCTCAACGTTTAAGATCTTACCCTTAAGGGGCAAGATTGCTTGAAAAAGCCGATCTCTACCCATCTTTGCCGAACCGCCCGCAGATTCTCCCTCCACAAGGTAAAGTTCTGAGAGTGCAGGATCTCGCTCAGAACAATCCGCTAGCTTACCAGGTAAAGAGCCGCCATCCATAGCGTTTTTTCGCAAGACGAGATCCCTGGCTTTTCGAGCAGCCTCGCGAGCTCTCTGAGTGGTATAGCACTTATTTATAATATTATGCGCTTCTTGAGGGTGTTCTTCCAGATAATACTCGAGAGACTCTGATACTGCTTGTTCAACCACGCTCTTCATTTCAGGGTTGCCTAACTTGCCTTTAGTTTGGCCCTCAAACTGAGGCTCTGTCAGTTTGACTGAGATGACAGCAGTGAGTCCCTCCCGAACATCTTCACCAGAAAAGCCAGAAAAACCACCGTTAGCTGACTTTAAAAGACCCGATTTTTTCGAATAATTGTTAAGCGCCCTAGTTAGTGCAGCCCTAAATCCAGCTAAATGAGTCCCACCATCTACCGTGTTTATACAGTTGGCAAAAGCAAGGGTTGTTTCATGGATGCCACTGTTGTACTGAAGGGCACACTCTACTGTGGTTGATTCAATTTCTTTCTCTACATGAAAAGGTTCAGACTGAAGGGTCTCTCTTTTGCGGTTAGTATGCAGGACAAGGTCCTTGATACCGCCATCAAACTGAAACTTGGCTTGAAACTTCTCTGCACCACGCTGCTCGTGCCAGGGGCTCTTAATCGAAATTTGAATACCCTTATTGAGATATGCCATTTCCCTAAATCGCTGGGTAAGGGTTCCGAAATCATAATGGATCTCAGAGAAGATTTCTGTGTCCGCAGAAAAACGCACACGAGTTCCGGATGCTGCCCGAGTGGACCCAACCTCCTCCAGCTCACTAGTTGGCTTCCCTTTACTGAATAACTGGCGGTATTCCTTTCCGTCTCGACGGACTAAAACCTCCATCCATTCAGAAAGCGCATTTACCACAGAAGAGCCGACTCCGTGGAGCCCTCCGGAAACCTTGTATGCCCCGCTGCCAAACTTTCCTCCAGCATGAAGCGTGGTCATAATTGTCTCGACAGCAGGCCGCCCCGTTACAGGATGGATATCTACAGGTATTCCTCGGCCATTGTCCGAAACCTCCACTATACCGTCGGTATCTATGTTGACTTTAATTTTATCGCAGAATCCAGCCATGGACTCATCAATAGCATTGTCAACAATCTCATAGACAAGATGGTGGAGCCCTCTTTGGTCAGTACTGCCGATGTACATGCCTGGCCTGCGGCGCACAGCCTCCATGCCTTCCAATACTTGGATATCTTCAGCGGTATACTGATCTAGATGATTGTCCTCTGACACCAAACGAAGCACGTCCTTTATCTGGCTCAGGCACATGTCCCCTCAAGTGGGTTGTGGATGGGATCCATAGCGCTCAAATTAGCAACCTTCCAGATGCTTTGAGATAGCTATGTTACCTGAGGCAGTTTCTAGCTGTAAATCTAGCATAAATAGCTATAAATGTCAAAATCTTTAAGACCAGAAGACTTGAAATGATTCACGACTATCCAATATCAGAAAGCTGGTTGCCCCCAAGAAGATGAAAATGAAGGTGGTCGATTTGTTGGCCAGAGTCCGGTCCTTGGTTTAGAACAAGGCGATAGCCCGAACTATCGACACCCATCTGCTTACTCATAGAAGTAGCGACGCTAAACAACTGTTTTTCGAAACCCAGGTCTGCGTTATATAGCTCGGATAGAGAAGTTACGTGTTTAACGGGAATCAACAAGAGGTGGACAACAGCCTTTGGAGACACATCTTGAACCACAAATATGAGTTCATCTCGATACAGTAAATCGCTGGAGATATCGCCCCGTTCAATCTGGCAAAAAATACAAGAAGGAGTCATGCCTAAATTTAATCACAGACCAAGGAAATCAGCAATTTTTGAGTTATGAAAAAACTCGTCGCCAAACATGATTTCACCTGCTTTAAGTCTTCGAGTGAAAAGCTGAAGATCATGGTCTTGGGTAAAACCAATTGCACCAAAGCTCTGGTGGGCAAGGTAAACAAGACGAGACGCAATGGAAGACACCCAGCTCTTAGCTACTGAAGACTCCATCTCGCTGGTTGTACCAGTGGAGATTTTCCACGCAGCCCTGTAGGTCACTATCCGCGCACCCTCCAGATCAGTTGCCATATTGGCACAGTAGTGCTGAATTGCCTGAAAGGTTCCGATCGGGCGGCCAAACTGCTCACGTTGCTTTGTGTAAGCGATTACTAATTCGAGTATAGCTTGAGCGCAACCGAGCATTTCTGCACACTTTGCAACTGAAGCCCATTCCAAGGTCTTGGAAAGTACAGCCTCACCACTGCTGACCTGAGTCAGGCTGTGGCTAGCAGGAATACAGACACTATCCAATTTTATTCGAGCTTGGCCATCATTCGTGAAAGTTTCTAAGCCTGTGATTTCCATACCTGGCGCATCGCTATTGACTAAAAACATGCCAAGGGGATTATCTTTTGAGGAACTATCCACTGCCGCTAGCAGAAAATAATCTGAGATGAGGGCATCAGTAACAAACATTTTCGTACCAGTTAGCATAAAGCCGTTTTCGCTGGGACTAACACGTGTTTCTACATCAGAAAAATGATAACTTCCCGAAGGTTCGCTTATAGCTAAGGTTCCTTTTACTTCACCCGAGACCAGCTGTTCCAAAAGGTGGTCATTTTGCCCAGGAGAGGAAAAGGCTAGTAGGGGCAGGGAGAAAAGAACAGTGTTCGAGAAAAACGACCCCGGAAGCAAAGCACGCCCTGTCTCTTCTAAGAGAACAACTAGATCCGAGAAAGAGCCTCCGAGACCCCCGTATTGTTCTGGAATGACCAAGCCTGTCCAACCCAGTTCAACTAAGTGATCCCATAATCGGGACCTATGGGTCTCAGGGTCTTCTTCAAACTCCCTTACAACTTGCAAAGGGCACGCGGATGCCAGAAACTCTTTGGCAGCCGCACGGAGCATTTGTTGTGATTCTGTTAGGTCAAGATACAAAACACACTCCTTCGGGAAATTATTTACGAGGAAGACCCAACCCTCGCTGGGCAATTATATTTCTCTGAATTTCAGATGTACCACCTCTGATGGTGGTTGAGAAACTTAGTAAATATTGTTTCAAAATAAGCCCTTCCAGGGGAGCCCAGCGTGATTTACTAGTGAGTTGCCCGGATAGGCCTAATAGCTGCATGCCGAAAACCGCAATTCGTTGTTGCAGTTCTGTGCCAAATAACTTGCCCATGGAGGCTTCTTTGTTGGGTATAGCACCAGTACTTTGAAGCCAGGCAATACGATAGGAGATTAGGCGACTGACCTCTATCTGAGTATAGAGAGAAGCAAAGGACTGTCTGACGCTTTCTGATTCGGACAGGAGCATTCCATTCCTTTTCTCCGTCTTAGCGAAGGCGGTAAGCTCTTCAAGAGTTTTAGCCGCTTCAGCCGAATACTCGATCCCGGATCTTTCGAAGTCTAACAAAGCAGTTGCTACAGACCATCCTTCATCTTTTGCGCCAATCAAATTTCCCTTTGGAACCTTGACGTCATCAAAACGGACTTGATTGAAATAATGCATGCCAGCTAGATTGGGTATCGGTTCTATAGAGATGCCTGAGGAAGCTAGATCGCATAACAAAAAACTAAGCCCTTTATGCTTTGGGGCCGAGGGATTAGTTCTTGCAAGGAGAAATATAGCGTCGGAAACATGGGCTCTGCTAGTCCACATCTTGGATCCATTCAGAATAAAGTGATCTCCTGAATCTACAGCCTGAAGCTGAACACTTGCAAGATCAGAACCGGAATTTGGCTCACTATATCCTTGACACCATTGGATTTCGCCAGATGCAATCGGAGGAAGAAACTGATTTTGTTGGTCGTTCGTACCGTAAAGCATGAGAACCGGGCCCAGCATCCGAGTCCCAAAAATGTCTCGTCCTGGAGCACGTGCATAGGCGAGCTCTTCATTGTAAATCGTCTGCGTAAGGTGAGAGGCTCCAACACCACCGAATTCCTTCGGCCACGATAATGTCAGCCACCCCTTAACGGCAAGCTTTTTCTTAAATTCAATGACAAATTGCCAACGAGTGTGGTCGTCGGCAAACTCATCTTCTAAAAAGGTCCAGTCCGAAGGAAGCTCTTTGGAAAGAAACTGACGCACTTCGGCCCTGAAACGATCTTCCTCTGGAGTAAACGAAAAATCCATTTCTAAACAAAAAAGTCAAAATCTGTCTAGGGACTAGACAGAGACAGCGAGACAAGTAATTGTACGCAGTATTCCTGGTATAACATGAACGTATTCGGTCACAAGGTTTCCGACTTCGTTTAGATCCTTGGTTTCTAAGACAGCTACGATATCATAGGGTCCGGTCACCATGTCTACGTAGGAAATGCCTTCAACGGTACGAAGACGAGAAACAACGTCACGGGTTTTTCCAACAGATGTTTCAACTAACAAATATGAGCGAGTATCTGCCATGAGTTCTCCTCCTGATAAGTATTAAGTAGAAAAATCCACACGGGTCATTCTATGTACGCACCAGTGTAGTGTCAATCAATTCGTAGCATGTACCAGAATAGCAGTGATAAGATTGGGAGATAGAGCCAGGGCGGCAGAACATATCAAAAAATCAATACTGCTGAAATTAAAATAAACAGCAGATAATTAGCGCTCTATCAAATTAATCAGGCCGATGCCATTATGGATCTTCTACGTAACGAATTTCAGAGAAAAGGAATTGATCTAAATGATCAACAGATCAAGAGATTTAGTGATTATTACCACACGCTGGCTGAATGGAATAAAAAAATTAACCTGACTAGGATAGTAGAAAAAAAAGATGTGGTAACCAAGCATTTTTTGGACAGCCTTGAAGCGCTTCACGTAATCAATAACTATTTGAAGCCCCCATTTCGTGTTATTGACATTGGATCAGGGGCGGGATTTCCTGGAATTCCTATAGCAATTATGGCAAATAACGCACATGTCCACCTTGTTGAGGCAACAAGGAAAAAGACGACATTTCTAGACTATATTGTGCACGAGCTGAACATGACAAACATATCAGTCCATAATACGAGAGCAGAGATTTTGGGACACGACCCGTCATTTAGAGAAACGTTTGACATTGCTATTGCGCGGGGAGTCAGCCACATCTTCGCATCGCTGGAATATCTTCTGCCGTTTTGTCGAATAGGGGGCTTCGTTACAATTTTAACAAAGCCTCTACTTGGCAAAACCATCGGGCAAATCAATGAGGTCATGGAATCCCTGGGAGGGTCTATTGTTGAATACAGAGAAGCGACAGAGTCCGATCAGCCTGTTAGGCGGGGAGTTGTAATAGGAAAGAAACAGTGTTCAACACACCCAGATTATCCCAGAAGGCCGGGTGCTATATCCAAAAACCCACTACAACCCAGAAAGGAAAAGTGATTACAGCTAAGGGCTACCAATGAATTCTTCGGTGCGGAATGCTTCTGCCTTTCCAGTGGGTTATCTGGAAAGCGTACGAGATTACTGAATGGTATCCTACCACCAGCATGAAAAACGTAGAAAGAGGGTGAAATAAAGGCAGAAGCAGTGAGTGGTGGAACTTCCTGCACACAATGTACCAAGAGGTCAAAACAAGGCATAAAGAGCAGGCAGAGATGACTAAACGGTGATACTCTTGATTAGCCCAGAGAGCTCCATTAATTAAGGTAAGCAAAGGCAGAAACCCAACCGCAGAAAAAACTAAGGTAAGTAAAACAAATATCGACAAACTGTAATTGAGCGCAGGAAAGAGGCTCCGTGAAACACTCCGAATAGTTTCAAGGTTACTACTTGAGGCTGCTACTGCCACGGTTCCTGTGCCTTGGAATAAAACCCACCGAAGACCCTGGCTTTTAGTTCTTCTACCAAGACTGAAATCATCCAGAGGCTCTCCTGCAATCTCAAAGTGACCCCCAACGGCCTCGTAGGCTTCGCGCCTAAATAACATGAACTGTCCAAATGTAGCAGATAAAAACCGATTAGTTTTCTTGTGAGCCAGTCTAATCGGCAGCCAGCAAAATAACATCCAGTCCATTAGAGGAAACAGCAATCGCTCTGCCGCACAAGCGGTCATTCTTTGTGGAATAACTGTCAGCAGGTCTGATTCCAGTAATTCAGCTTGATGTACAGCAGCGGTTATCGTGTCTTCTGTTAGTATAGTGTCGGCATCGATAAATAACAGAAACTCCCCGCGTGACTGTTGGAAGAGCTGATGACATGCCCAGTTTTTTCCTACCCAGTCCTCTGGAGGAGTTGACCCGGTGATTGCACGAACTCGGGAGTCAACATCTGCGCTTGCCTGGATAACTTTCTCGGTTCCATCCTGCGAACGATCGTTCAGAACAAGTATGTCTAATTTGGAGTAAGTCTGGTTTTTTATGGATTCCAAGCAAATCCCTATTCTGGACTCCTCATTGCGCACAGGTATAAGCACAGAAACCAAGCTGCGATCAATTGCCTTATCCTTTTCAGGAATTACGGAGGCCAAAGAAGTTAAAGAAGATAAATTCATGGCCGAGATTAAGACAAAAACAACCGAGAGCGAAAGAATAAGATAGTGATGAAAATCAGCGGATTCTATCAAAACAGATCCTTTCCACCAGCTGGAATCAGTCTCCGAGAGGCGGTCTTCATAGCTCTGTTATTCTAGGTGATTCATCGCCAAGGAACAAATCGAGCAGAAGAAATCCAACCACGTGGTAAAAACCCCCTAGAGTATTCTGACCTATGTTTATATATAACTAAACAAATGTTCATCAACCAAAAAGCACCCAAATACAACTCTTGCTTCAAAGGGAAGAAAACAAGCAGGAAACCGACAATACACAGGGTAACGGTTATCGCATGATTTTTCTGAACTCCGTGGAGTAACCCAAGTAAAAGACATGCCAAAGGAACGACCAGTCCGTCTGTTATGGCTGTCCAGGAACCCGCAGTAGTAGCTAATGCTTTACCCCCCCTAAACTTTAAGAACGGAGAAAAAGCATGGCCAAGGATAGGAGCAAAGGCTACTAAAGAGAGGGCCAACTGACCCCCAAGGGAACCCTCTGGAGATAGATATCTAAAACCTACGTATACAGGAACAAATCCCTTTGTAATGTCAAGAATTAGCGCGAGAACCCCAAAAGCGCTTCCAGATCCCTTCCAAACATTTGCTGATCCAGGGTTACCGTCCCCAACGGAACGAACGTCCAGACCAGCCAAGAACTTCCCTACTAGAACAGACCAAGGGATTGAACCACTCAAAAACCCAACCAGTATCCAGAATGCAAATTCCATCATTAATTCCAGAAGAAATACGGTATTACTTGATCGCTAGGGATCAGATGGCTGCTAGCCACAAAACAAGTTATGAGAATCGCGTCTTTGGGCCTTGTCTTGGAAAACGCTACTACTGACCTTTAATACCCTTTTTCCACTGAGGGTTTTGATCAACGTAAGTATTCAATTGCTCTAGAAGGCAGTTTGCCGCATGCTCGGTTGCTATACCGCATTGCGCGACATGGTCTAAGGTAGCAGACTGCAAGCATTTGATCGGACGGGATTCATGTTCGGATCCACACACTGGGCACATAATAACTCCTCTGATGCTCTAATTATAGCACACCCCTTAATGTCCCAATGACACTGACGTAACTTAACAGAGCCTTAAGAAAATATTAATGTTTAGTAAAAGTTGCTAAGCTAAAACCAATACAACATACAATGTATGGGAATGAGCGACTATGGGCATATTTGAAAGGTTTCTTACAGCTTGGGTTTTGTTAGCTATTGCATTGGGTGTATTACTGGGTAATTGGCTGCCTGGGCTTTTTTCATTTGTTGTTGATCTGGAAGTTAAGCACGTGAACTTAGTGGTTGCCTTATTAATCTGGGTAATGATTTATCCGATGATGGTCCAGGTTAACTTCACTTCAATTAAGGCAATAGCGGATCATCCAAGGGGATTGGCACTCACCCTAGTAACCAACTGGATGATAAAACCGTTAAGTACGGCTCTGCTCGGCTGGATATTTTTGACCGTTGTTTTTGCTGGATGGATAGAGCCTGTCCAACAAAAGGAATATTTGGCTGGCATGATTTTACTGGGAGCTGCCCCTTGTACTGCCATGGTATTCATATGGAGCCAACTGACGGAAGGAGACCCCAATTACACGTTAGTGCAAGTAGCTGTTAACGACACAATCATGGTGTTCGCGTTTGCGCCGATCGCAGGGTTTCTGCTCGGAGTCAGTGATATAGAAGTTCCTTGGGAAACACTTGTTCTCTCTGTCGTTCTCTACGTTATTATTCCCCTGCTGGCAGGTGTCGCCACACGCTATCAAATCAACAGAAAGGCCAGTGATATACAGCTACAAAGGTTTTTGCACAGGGCAAAGCCGTGGTCTGTTGCAGGCCTTCTTGCTACAGTGGTTCTCTTGTTTGGGTTTCAGGCCAGGTTTATCATTCAAGAACCTCAAATGATCCTTTTCGTTGCGATCCCTTTAGTTTTACAAACCTGTGGAATTTTCGCGCTCGCTTATACAGTTGCCATGAGAATTCGGCTCCCCCATAAAGTGGCCGCACCGGCGTGTCTTATAGGGGCATCAAATTTTTTCGAACTGGCGGTTGCAGTCGCCATTTCTTTGTTCGGCCTAAACTCTGGTGCAGCTTTGGCAACAGTGGTAGGGGTTCTAGTAGAGGTTCCGGTCATGCTGTCTTTAGTTTACGTAGCAAATAAGACAAAACATAAATTTACCTAGATTTCTAGAAAATGGGAACTGGTGGAGCTGAGGGGAATCGAACCCCTGACCTCCTCAATGCCATTGAGGCGCTCTCCCTGCTGAGCTACAGCCCCGAGGGTAGTCAGTATACAGAAGCATCAAAATAGGAGCAATAAAAAAGAACGATAGAATGCCCATTGCCGGATGTGGCGATTCAGAGAAGCCTATTAAGGGAAAAAATAGCAGAAAGCGTACACAGGTGGCTGAATTCGTAACCACTAAGCCAAAATATATAGGATTCTTGAATAAAGGTTGACTCATGCAGAAATTTGCGTTTACACTATCCGTGGCTGTATCAAGCAGACATCGTAGTTTCGCTTGATTGGTCAAATCTAAGATAATGAGGGGGAATGTGGTATGAAGCGAAGACTTTTTGGGTTGAGCTTACTGGCAGGGTTGCTAACAGTAGCACTGTCTGCTTGCGGGGGGACGGAGACTGTCACCGAGACAGTTGAAGTGGAAAAAATCGTCGAGGTAGAAGTTGCGCCTGCGCCTGCTACGGCAGACTGGACGTTCAACCACTGCTCGCAGATTGACAAATTCCACGACCAGATGTTCAACTTCTGGGCAGATAAAGCCACTGCAGCTAGTGGGGGCCGCCTGACTGTTGATATGCAAGGCGCGTCAGTCCTAGGATATAAATGTGCAGAAGGTTTGGGTGCCATTGGAGATGGACTGGTACCAGTAGGTGAGGTTATCGGAGGATGGACAACATCAGAAATCCCAATGATGAACCTGGAAACTATGCCTTTCATGACCACGTCCTACGCGGAAGGTAATTTACTGGCTACTATAATGGCAGATATGGGTCATCATGACGCCCTTGCTGACAAGGGAGTGAAGCCACTGTTTAACTATTGTTTCACTGGCCAGCACTATTGGACCAAAATGCCTATAAAGAGCCTTAGTGACATCGCAAACGTTAAAATTAGGGTTTACAACCAAATCACATCTGACATGATTCAGGCTGTTGGAGCCTCCCCTGTCACGATTGATATGGCTGACCTCTACACCGCCTTACAGCGCGGAGTTGTTGACGGAAGCGTAACTAGTGCTCTTACTGCTAGAGACTCCAACTTCCACGAAGTGCTGTCTCACGGAAACGCAGTGTATTTCGCAGCCCCATGTACGTCAGTAGTTGCAGTTAACTCCGACGCATGGGCATCAACGGCAGGAGATCTTCAGGCAGCAGTACTTAGTGCAGCAGAGGATGCTCGCCGATACGCAAGGATTCGAGTTGAAGACGAGGAAATCGCCTTGTTCACTGAGCTAGAGTCCCGAGGTATGTCAATTGTTGCACCACCGCCTTCAGTAATTCTCGAATTGCGAGAAAAGACTGCTCCTATGTTAACCAGCTTCACAGCTGAGAATGCGGATGCAGCCGCTATTGTTGCGAAGTTCAACGAGCTCAAAGCAGCTCCTGGATGATCCTCGATAGCTAACAGTAAAGAAACTGTAAAGTTGTAATAGATTATCTACAGCACGGAAGACAATTCCGTGCTGTAGATATTGATTAACCAATAGCTTGGTTTTTGGTTTCAGATTAACAATAACAAGAATGCTATTCTGAACCCGGACAGGAAGGAGCTGGCCTGTAGATTATGAGTACGAGATCTGATACGACCCATATTCCTCCCACTGGTGGAAAAGTTGATGCCCTGGCCCGTCGAATGGCTGCTTGGCCTTCATCCCAAATTGTGAGAACCGTTGGTTCTTTTGCTGGAACTATTTCAGGTACTCTCGCAGGGATTGGAGTTGCGATGATTTTTTTCATCACAGTTGCGGAGATCATCACGCGTAAGATTCTTGGTCAATCTCTTTTATGGTCAACAGAAGTACAGCTCTTCACCATTGCCTCTGTATCCTTTGTAGGGATCGCCTATACCCTTAGAGAAGAAGGGCATGTTCGTATGACATTGATCTATTCTCGGATGTCCCCTCAAACGCAAAGGGTTATGGACTTTATTGTCACCCTGTTCGCACTTTTATGGACTGGGTTTTTCTTCTATGCGTCGTATTTACGCATGACTAGGGCACTTTCAAACGATGAAAGCACCGCTGGGATTATTGATATCCCGTTTTGGATGGGGATGCTTTGGATGGTTGTAGGGTCGATTTTGCTCGCGATGGTTCTCTTGTCAAGGCTTATTAAAGTTATGGCCGCAGAAAGATTTGGGCAAGCTAAAAGTGCAGAGGAAACTGATCGCTTCTAGCGAATTGCTGTCATTACAGCAATTCATAATAACAGTGGATAGAAAGGAATATTTATGGATGCTATACCTGTTGTCTTAGCCATATCTCTGGCAGTCCTTTTCCTGTTCTTGGGAATGAGTGTTTGGATTGCAATCTCGCTGGGTGCCTCGGGTATCGTGGCAATATTCTTGTTTACAGGTTTACCTCCCGCTGAAATAGTTGGGCGTGCTACCTGGAATTCCTCTCATAACTACGCTTTGGTCGCTCTCCCTATGTTTATAGCCATAGGGGAAATTTTAATGAAAACCCCGTTAAGTCAATGGCTTTTTGATGGATTGAAACCGTGGGTAAATGCTCTTCCCGGGAAGCTATTGCACACGAATATTGTAGGCTGTGCAATGTTTGCCGCAGTCTCAGGATCCAGCGTTGCAACAACGGCTACAATTGGGAAGGTAACGTCTGGTGAATTGCTGAGGCGGAAATATGATCCTGGAATTACCTTGGGATCACTTTGTGGGGCAGGTACTCTGGGGTTACTTATTCCACCTAGTATTATTCCTATCATTTATGCGGCTATTGTTGGCGGTTCTGTAGGTCAACTTTTTATGGCCGGAGTCTTCCCTGGAATCATGATAACTGTAATGTTTATGGGCTATATCATGGTGAAGAGCAAAATAACACCAAACATAGTTCCTCAAGAGAAAGAGTCATATACTTGGGGTGAAAGATTTAAAGCGCTTTTGCTTATGGCGCCTGTAGTTAGCCTGATCGGGTTCATACTGGTTTCGGTATACACGGGGCTGGCGACATTTATTGAAGCAGCTGCAATTGGTGTAGCTGGGGCGCTTATCATTGCTGGTTTCAATAGAAGTTTGTCTTTCCCTGTGCTAAAAGCCATTATTCTCGGAACGGTAAAAACAAACGGATTAATCATGTTTATTTTGATCGGTTCGTATGCCCTAAGCTTTGCGATGGCAAACATGAAGTTGCCACAACAAGTTACCGAACTAGCCACCGACTTCACTAATAATAAGTGGCTCATTTTATTCTTACTGGCAATCATGTATCTGATTATGGGAATGTTTCTTGATGGCACATCCATGATGGTTTTAACTTTGCCGGTTGCTTTTCCTGTGGTAACCACTGGATTTGGATTTGACCCCGTCTGGTTTGGAGTTTACTTAATCATATTAATCGAACTCTCAAACATAACGCCACCTGTAGGATTTAACTTGTACGTTATTCAGGTTATGACTGGCAGGCCTATCGGCTTTGTGGCCAGAAACTCGATTCCATTTATGATAATACTCTTATTCAGCATTGTGGTGATCACCATATTTCCGCAGATAGTATTGTTCTTACCCGAAACTATGTTTCGCTAGACAATGAGTTACTGCTGGACTTGTATGATAATAAGGTACTTCAAGCGTCGCGGACTTACTGGGCCAATTTCTGAGGGCGTAATTAGTCTTCGTATTGTTTTAGGACAAGAGATGCATTTTGCCCGCCAAATCCAAAGCTATTAGACAGAACAGTGCTAATATTCTGTTTACGAGCTTCATTAGGAACGTAATCTAGGTCGCATTCGGGGTCCGGGTGGGTGTAGTTTATGGTAGGGTGTAAGATATTGTCCTGCATCATTTTGATGCTTATTATTGCTTCGATTGCTCCTGAAGCCCCTAAAGCATGTCCTAGCATGGACTTGGTTGCTATGACAGGAATCTTATAGGCGAGGTCACCAAAAACAGCTTTAATTGCCATTGTCTCTGATGCGTCATTCAAAGGTGTGGATGTAGCATGGGCATTGATAACATCGATATCTGAAGCAGCAACCCCTGCACTTTTGAGGGCAAAGTCCATAGCAATAGCAGCCCCTGTTCCGTGAGCATCTGGTTGGACGAGGTGATAAGCATCTGAAGAAATACCATAGCCTGCTATTTCTGCCAGTATCGGTGCATTTCTTGCCAAGGCATGTTCAAGGCTTTCTAAGATGACAATTCCAGCTCCTTCTGCGGGAACAAAGCCGTCTCGGGTTTTATCAAAGGGTCTACTTGCAGAAGCAGGGAATTCGTTTTGTTCAGTAAGAGCTTTCATGGCGCAAAAGCCGGCCAATCCTAATTTGCTTATTGGCGCTTCTGCTCCTCCAGAGATTATTACGTCAGCTACTCCCCTGCGAATTACTTCTGCAGCTTCGCCCATCGCTTGATTAGATGCTGCACAAGCAGTAACAACAGTACTGGTATAACCTCGGGCTCCATAACGACGGCTAATATTGGCTGTACTCATGTTTGGTAAGATCATGGGAATAAAGTAGGGAGACAATCGGCGCTGTTTTTCGATAATTGTCCGAGCGCCAATTTCAGTTTCTGGAAACGCACCATTACCAGTACCCAGTAGAACCCCTACTCGGGTTAGGTCTTCTTTATCTAAATTGAGCAGGGAATCTTTGATCGCGTTACTTGCAGCAGCGACAGCTAATTGCGAGAAACGGGCCATCCGTAAAATCTCTTTTCTATCCATGTAGTCATCTGGGACAAAATCTTGTACTTCACCGGCAACCCTGCATGGAAAATCAGAAGGGTCAGCTAGAGACATAGGCCCTATTTTGGATTTGCCTTGTTTGATCCCGTCCCAAAGCTTGTCCACCGTTCGTCCCAAGGAAGTCATTGCGCCCATTCCGGTTACTACTACTCGGTTTTTTAGTTTGTTCAATTAATATAAAACACCTTTGCAACGATTCAGGCTACATTATCCGTCTACTGGGTAAAAAAGGAAATAGAAACACCAGATATTTATCTAAGGGAGCAGGTTTTCAGAAAAGGAATGGAGTTCCCTGATTGCTTCAGCTGCTATAAAGACGGAGCCAGTCACTATAAGCAGATCTGAGGAACGTATGTTTTTCATGGCTAATGCGATTGCTTCTTGGGCTGATGTGGTTAAAGTTGCAGGAATGCCCTTATCGATAAGTTCGCGATAGATAATCCGTGGAGATAAAGCACGAGGATGGTCAGAAAAACTTGCAAATGCATGGTCCGTAAATGGAGCTAGCTCCTTAATCATCCCTGACAGGTCTTTGTTAATCGAAGTCCCAATAATTAGCAACAATCGATCATATGAAAAGTGATCCTTGATTGCGGTGCAAAGTTTTTGGATAGAGTGAGGATTATGTGCGCAGTCAACCACAATAAATGGACGGGTACCCAAAACCTGAATTCTTCCTGGCCACACAACTGACGCAAGCCCACGGGATTTTGCCTCTGGTGAAACCGTAAAACCAGATGATTCCAGTTGATCAATGATGGCTAGTGCGACTGCAGCGTTTTCAACTTGGTGTTTTCCTAAAAGAGGTGTCCAGTATTGCGTGGGCTCTAGGTTTTGGGTAGCTAGGCTGAAAAACTGTCCTTTGTAGTCAAATTCTAATCTTTCGTACAAAATATCTTTACCGAGTTGAATCAACCTGGCGTTTCTTTGTACACATGTGTTTTCTATGATCTTTAAAGCACTCGAGCACTGGGGGGCAGTAATTACAGATGACGCCTCTTTTATGATGCCAGCCTTCTCCGTGGCAATTTCCTCGATAGTGTCACCCAATACATCTGTGTGATCTAGGCTAAGAGAAGTAATAGCGCAGGTGCTTTCAGGCACGATATTTGTTGCATCTAGCCGTCCACCGAGACCGGTTTCTAGCACCTGGATATCCACCTGTTCTGTTTTAAAATACTGGAAAGCGAGAGCGGTAAGGAGTTCAAACGTAGTTATGGATCGATTGCGAGCCTTCATTTCAGCAACGTAAGGCCAAATACTGGACATGATCGTACTGAAATTTCTTTCTGATATTGGATTTAGACCAATGCGAATGCGTTCTCGGAAAGAGTACAAGTGGGGTGAGGAAAATAAACCGACGCGATATCCAGCAGCGGCTAAAATGGCTGTCACGATCGCACAGGTGCTACCCTTCCCCTTTGTACCAGCTATGTGAACTACTGGTGCACAAGTTTCAGGATTTCCCAGTCGCTGCATAAAGGTTTTAAAAATAGTAAGGCTGCTATTAGAGCGGAAGGAAGTTTGGTCGACCATACGCTCTAAATCTGCGAGACCAAGTAAATGACTAAGGGCAGTTGTATAATTCAAAATCTCTCATCGGCTGTGCCTAAGATTCAGTAGCATTGCCTCCTCTCAGGGCAATCTCGGCAACAACTCTGGACAGGAATTCTTCCGAAGGCATGGGGTCTAACTGGGCCCCATCTCTTTGACGGATAGAAACCGTGTTTGACTCAATTTCTTTATCACCTATGATCAGCATATAAGGTACTTTTTGTGCTTGTGCCTCTCGAATTTTTAAGTTCATGCGCTCGTTACGCTGGTCAATATGAGTTCTAATTAGTGCTTTTCCTAGGTCATTAGCCAATTTCTCAACGTATTCAAGATGTCGGTCAGCGATAGGGATAATAACGACTTGAGTAGGAGCTAGCCATAGAGGCAAAGACCCAGCATAATGTTCCAACAAAACACCGAAAAAGCGTTCCACAGATCCCAGGAGAGCCCTATGTACCATATACGGTCTATGAGTTTGGCCATCAGATCCGACATAGGACAAATCAAACCTGTCAGGCAAATTAAAATCAAACTGGACAGTGGTACATTGCCAAGAACGCCCGATAGCATCACGAATTTGGATATCGATTTTAGGCCCGTAGAAAGCCCCTCCCCCTTCATCAATGCCATAAGGAATTTGAAATTCTTCTATTGCAGTCTTCAGGGACTCTGTGGCAAGGTCCCAATTCTCTACGGAACCAACAAATTTCTTCGGGCGAGTGGAAACCATCAAATCAAATTCATTGAAGCCAAAAGTTTTAAAAAGGTCAAAAGTGAAACTGAGCACCTTAATGATTTCTTCGTGAATTTGATCTGGTCTACAAAAAATATGAGCATCATCCTGAGTAAATCCCCGAACCCTCATTAAGCCATGTAATACTCCAGTGCGTTCATATCGATAGACTGTTCCGAGCTCAGCGAGGCGTATAGGCAAATCACGATAGGAGCGTTTAGAAGTTTCATACACCATTATATGAAAGGGACAATTCATTGGTTTAAGAAAATACTCTTGCCCCTCAATGTTCATTGAGGCGTACATGAGTTCCCTATAGTAATCAAGGTGACCACTGGTTTCCCAGAGTTTTGCTTTACCAACATGCGGTGTATAGACAAGTTCATATCCCCTGCTGTAATGCTCTTGGCGCATGTAATCCTCAATAATAGTTCGGATTCTAGCGCCCTTGGGATGCCAGAGAATCAACCCTGGGCCAGTCTCATCTTGCACAGAGAATAAATCTAATTGCCTCCCAAGCTTCCTATGATCACGTTTTTGAGCCTCCTCCAGGTTTTGAAGGTAGGAATCCAGTTGATCACTAGATTCCCAGGCAGTCCCGTAGATTCTTTGCAACATTGGTCGCTGTTCATCACCTCGCCAATATGCACCGGCAGTACTGAGTAGTTTGAACGAGGGGACTTGTCCAGTTGATTGAAGATGGGGTCCTTCACATAGATCATCGAATTTGCCATGCCTATAAAAAGTGATCTCCTCCTCTTGATCCAGATCATTGACTATCTCTTTCTTAAACGGCTGGTCTTGCAGGAGGCTAATAGCTTCACTCCTAGGAACTGCTCTTGATTCAAATGCGAGGTCTAGATCTATGATCTTCTGCATCGATTTTTCGATTTCAATCAAATCATCAGGTGTAAAAGGATTGTCGACTTGAAAGTCATAATAGAAACCGTTCTCAATCGTGGGACCAACCCCTAGTTTTGTGCCAGGATATCTTTGAAGAACTGCATCAGCCATTATATGGGCAACCGAGTGCCTCAATCGGTCGTAGTAATCAGCGGTTGGAAATTCAGAAGTAGATGATTTAGGGGTCATAGTAGTCTTTTCCCGTACACGAAATATGCTCGAGCCATCATAGCGCGGGTCGAGAAATTGGTAAAGCCATATAGCGAATCATAAAACTACCTTACCTTATCGAAAATGAGTGGTGGCTGATAAATGACGAATCCTATGGCTTTAATGCCTCTTGTGTAAAAGTATAGAGACTCCCCTGCTTTTCAATCAACTTCCATGATGCTCTTATATGTTGTATCTCCGCACTGGAACTGTCATAAACCAACTCGCGGGCACAACTATGGAAAAGGCTACCATCCATAATTGCCTCCTCGGTCAACGTGCCTCGTTCTATCATCAATCTCAAAGCGGCAGCACCAGCTATGTCAGGACCGCTCCCGTAGAGGGTAAGACCTTCGGTTACTAGCTTTTCACGAGCAATCCCAAGGATTTGACTTTGTGGATTTGTTGTATTGTTGACCTCCGCCACAACGAGGGTTGAAAAATAGTGAGCCCCTCCTTCGATAAACCAAACGCTGTTGCTATTATCCATTTCACCCCTTTGTTCGCACGTTGGATCTTCTTCAGGTAATTGCCCGAACATCAAATCCTGCTGCAGCGCATGATACATTTCGTGAACCACGAGATTCTGGAATACCGAAAACGGTTCTACTTCTCGCATGGTTTTGGGAAATCCCAATGCCACGACCCTCGTCATAGGGCAAACCGTGTGTTGAGTCGAAGCATCTCCACCTTGTTCTAGCCATGCTCTATAGTCCGAGAGGTGGGCATCGATATCCAGGTAACCCGTGTCGTAACATGAATCATTTTTGAGCCAGGTCTCAATTTCTGCTAGCAGTTTATCGATTTTATCTTGGGTCATCAAAACCTCGTGCTTCGAGAATACCTTGTCTGCATAATCGGATCTAATTGGTTGCTCTGGTATCTTCTGGGCTCCAATATCATACAAATAGACCAAAATATTCGATTCACGTGATTTCATTTTGTCAGTTGATCGGTCAACCAAATTCTTCACAACCGATGTTTCGTAACTTGAATAATTCAGGATGGTTACCGTTGCAGATCCTACAGGAGTTGCGGTAGGCGGCACAGGAGTTGCGGTAGGCGGCACAGGAGTTGCGGTAGGCGGCACACGCGTAGCTGTAGGCTTAGGCATCGGGGTAGACAGTGGCGGTACTGGTGTCACTGTTGGTACAGATGCTTGAGCGAATTCAGTAGAATTTACGCCAACGACTCTACAGTCTTCGATTTCAATGTTAACGATAAGAAACCAGTCAATTGCTTTAACACGACCCTCCACTGTAACAACATCATTCTTGCTAATGCCCGATATTTTGTTTTTCTCTTCTTCAATGACATTACAATTTGCACCCGACATTTGAAACTCGTCTGAGTTGAGTGGTATCAAATAAATATCACCTTCATCTAAAACCTCATAAATACGGTATGCCATTTCTAACTCTGGCCCCAACAATTCCAAGACTTCCTCCTCATCCTCAGACAACTTAACGTTCCACATGTTTCCTTGAATTTGCACTAACTTGCCTACATATGTAGCTCTAGCGCTAAGTGGATCATCTTCATATTCATCTAGCATCGATCTCAAATTAACTTTAATGAGTGGTTCTCGTATAGGTGTAGGCGTAGGTGTTGGCGTAACTGTGGGTGCAGACGTCTCGGTAAGTATCAGTGTCGTTGGTACCGGAACTGGAGTAGCTGTTGGGATTGGGGCAGGTGTAGGGGTGTTTTGAGCGATGGTGGCTGTTGCGGCTGAAGTGGGAACCTGAGCAGTTTCCGGCTCAGAACCGCCTGAACACGAAATGGATAGCAGTAACGTTAAGGTTAGTAAAACTATATAGCGAATCATAAAACTACCTTATCGAAAATGAGTGGTGGGCGGTAGTGGACTTGAACCACTGGCCTCCGCGATGTCAACGCGACGCTCTAGCCAACTGAGCTAACCGCCCCAATCGTAGTGCAGGAGTGACTAAGTCTAACAATGAGATAGTGCCCAGTCAACTATAAGCAGAGAGATGCTCGCAATGTGGTTATTACTGAGATGAACGGAGAACGGAGAAATTATAGTAAGATGTTTGAAGATGAATAGTTATTACGACATTTTCCATTTGGGGAGTATCGGATGGATTGGAGTTGTTTCCACAGATATTGGGTTAACTCGATCAGTTTTGCCTATGGGAAACTTCGATGCTGTACTTAAGTCATTGCAGCCCCAAGTTCTGAATGCAGAGTATGCGCCAGGCTTTTTTAGTGGGCTTGAATATCGTCTTGAAAACTATTTTGCAGGCAAATCATTCGACTTGTACGACAAGATTGATTTAAGAGGGGCGCCATTATTCTTTAAAGCAGCGTGGGAAAAATGCAGGACGATACCGTTAGGTGAAACACGTAGCTATTCATGGCTGGCTGAGCAGTCGCGTAATGTTAAGGCCGTGAGGGCGGTTGGTCAGGCGATGGCCCGGAACCCCCTACCGATTATAGTTCCATGCCATAGAGTTATTGGAAAGAATGGAAGCCTTACAGGATTTGCAGGTACCATTCCATTGAAGCAGAAAATCCTTGAGCTTGAACAGCAAATCTCTTCTGGTATGTAAAATGGATTTGATAAGGGGAACTCAAAAAATAGGATTAATTGGCATTTAATATACGGGAGACTTCTATTCGGCCAAGGTATAATAAACGGATAGCTCTGTTGACTGAAAAGCAAATGTTCACACACCTTCACTTACATACCGAATATAGTCTTATCGATGGGCTCAGCAATATTCCGCTTCTAATTGAGCGAGCGAAAGCATTAGGGATGACTTCTTTGGCTATTACTGACCATGGTAACGTTCATGGGATTGTTGATTTTTATATTCAATGTAAAGAGGCAGGAATAAAACCAATCATAGGATGTGAGTTATATGTGGCTATAGAAAGCCGACACCTGAAGAATACAAACGAGAAATCCCCGTATCATCTGACTGTTATTTGTAAAAATAATATAGGCTATAAAAATCTACTGCAACTTATTACCAAGGCAAATGTGGAAGGGTTTTACTATAAACCTCGCATTGATAGAGAATTGCTGGAAGAGCATAAAGAAGGACTCATTATTCTCTCAGGCTGTCCCCAAGGAGATATCCCTCGTCTTCTCATAGATGGTAATTATGAGGAAGCCAAAGAAGTATCAGGGTGGTTTCAAGCAACGTTTGAGAATTTCTATCTGGAAATCCAAAGACATGAAGGCATTCCTCTGCTCGAACCATTAAATGCAGGTCTCTTGAAACTAAATCAAGAATTAGGCATTCCCTTGGTCGCTACCAATGATCTTCACTATGTTTGCAAGGATGATGCCTATGCTCATGATGTATTACTTTGTATTCGAACTAATACCACAATCGAGACAGATCAAAGAATGAAGATGTCGGATGATTCCTATTACCTGAAAAGTCCTGAAGAAATGACAACCCTTTTTAGTGATTTGCCAAGCGCAATTAATACAAGCGGCACAATTGCAGATATGTGTGATGTATCGCTAGATTTTTCCAGTCTTCATTTACCTGAATATTCAGTTAACACAGACGAAACGGCTCAGCAGTACTTGGAAAAGCTGGCTGTAGAGGGTCTTAACAAAAGATATAATCAGCCAACTGATCAGGCAAATGAAAGACTTCGGTACGAGTTGAACGTGATAGAACAAACACAGTTTGCCAATTATTTTTTGGTGGTTTGGGATATCGCTTCATTTGCTGCAAAACAAGATATTTTATTCGGAGTCAGGGGTAGTGCTGCAGCGAGCTTGGTTTTGTACTCGTTGGGAGTTACTGAAATTGACCCCCTGCGTTACAAGCTGGTTTTTGAAAGATTCTTGAATATAGAAAGAAAAGAAATGCCAGATATTGATATGGATTTCCAGGATGACCGTCGTGACGAAATCATACAATACATCACTAACCTATATGGAGCCGAGCATGTGGCGCAAATCGTAACCTTCGGGACACTCGGAGCAAAAGCGGCTATAAGAGATGTCGGCCGAGCTTTGGGGTACCCTTACGCCGAAGTTGATTCAATTGCTAGATCTATACCGATTGGTCCAAATATGACGTTGGAACAAGCGGCAAGCAGCAGCGAAGAATTTAGAGGTCATTATGAGGGTAGCGACAGATACCGGAAACTAATTGATACAGCTAAAGAACTGGAAGGCGTTGTCCGTCATGCAAGTACCCATGCGGCAGGTGTGGTTATTTCTAAGGAGCCTTTGACGCATCATGTCCCATTACAACGTCCTGTGAGAGGAGACCAAGGCGAAGGAAATATGACCCAATTTCCGATGTATCCAATTGCAAAATTGGGACTGTTAAAAATGGATATATTGGGATTAACAAACTTTACTAGCCTAAGCAAAGTTATTCCCGTGATCAAAGAGGTGAAGAACGAGCAGTTAAACCTCAAAGAAATTACATTAGAGGATCCTAAGACGTTTGAGCTTTTGGCATCTGGTGAAACAACAGGAATATTTCAATTGGAAAGCGCGGGAATGAGGAAATATATAAAAGAATTAAAGCCAACATCTCTGGGTGATATTTCTGCAATGATTGCTTTGTATCGGCCAGGACCAATGGAACATATTGATACTTTTATTAAAGCTAAGCACGGACTGAGAGAAGTCAAGTATCCTCATCCTGTGCTCCAAGATATTTTGCAAGAAACGTACGGAGTGATTGTGTATCAAGATCAGGTGATTTTGATCTTACAAGCATTTGCAGGTTATTCCTTGGGAGAAGCTGATATCGTCAGAAAGGCTATGGGAAAGAAAATTCCTGAATTAATGGCATTAGAAAAAGAAAAGTTTCTTACAGGAGCTAAGGAACGAGGCTATTCACTTGAATCAGCAAGCGAAGTATTTAGCCTGATTCAGCCCTTTGCAGGATATGCTTTCAATAAAGCACATAGCGTAAGTTATGCGTTAGTTGCCTATAGAACCGCATATTTCAAGGCCAATTATCCAGTGGAATACATGTCCGCTGTTTTGAATTCGCACTTAGGAAATGTAGAAAAGACTGGAACCATTCTTTCTGAATGCAGACGTTTACAAATAGGAGTTCTTCCACCAGATATTACTCAGAGCGATGTCTCGTTTACAGTTGAAAGTGATTCCGGCAGTGCAACAATACGATATGGCTTAGGAGGGATAAAGAATGTGGGAGCAAATGCGGTCAAAGAGCTTGTAAAGACACGAATCCAAAGTACCCCCATAGGATCTATAGAGGAGGCTTGCAGGAGAGGATATTTCCAAGGAATGAATAAACGTACTATTGAAAGCCTCATTAAAGCTGGTGCATTTGACGTTTTGGGTAAACGAGGAGCCCTTTTATCTGCAACAGATAAAATTGTTGGGGTTGTACAACAAGAAGCAAAGCTTAAAGATTCTGGCCAAACTACGATGTTTGATCTTTTTGGCGATACTGTGGAAGCACCGTTAGCTGAAATTGTAATCAGCGAAGAGGATGCGACTGACAGAGAAAAAGCTGGATGGGAATCAGAGCTCTTAGGGATTCACCTAACAGGAGGTTTAGCCTCTCTTGTTGGAAGTCTAACTGGCATTGAAGCTATAGTGACAGTGGAAGACTTTGAAAGCAGGGATTTGGGAACGCGAGTTAAGGTTGTCGGGCAAGTTTTTAACGTTCGTAATTTGTTCACAAAAGACAAACGCCCGTTCTCTATAGTGGAACTTGAGTTGCTGGATGGAAAAGTCACAATCTTTGCTTGGCCTGAAGTGTATGAAAAAACAAGAGGGCTATGGTTTGAGGGAAGTGTGGTATTTGTCGTTGGAAAAACTACAAATCGAGATGGCCAAGTAGCTATCACTTGTTACAGTGCAGAAGAATATATAGCTGAAAGTAAAGACAGTGCGGAAACTGAGCCCATTAGTTATACTGAGACGAATAGCAATAGCGTCTCCAGTGTCAATAGGACCAACAGCAGTATGGAATTTAATAAAACTGAACGTAGCAGCCATGTTGCCACTAGTCAGGAAAAAGCTTTACCTAACCCACCAGACCCGTTTCCTAAAACTATTGTAATCAGCTTACGAGAAACAGACCAACCAGTAGAAGATGAGCATAGATTAAAAGAACTCTTGCAATTGTTGTTGGAGTATCCTGGCAAAGACAATTTTATGTTGTCAGTAGAGACAAAGAAAAACACAGTAGCAGTAGATTTCCCTGGCATGTCCATTGAATATTCACCTACTTTGCATGGACAAGTTACTGATCTTTTAGGGAATTCTGATTGTATTCAGACAGAATAGAAAAATGTTCCGATAGGCTGTCTGTTTCGCTAGAAGCGAATTTATCGGGCAATTTAGCTAATAGTACATAATAGCCATCAAAACACTAGAGTTTTTGGTTTGAATGGATGTCTTCCTGTGGTACAATTCATCGGCCCAGGCAATAATCAAACGCGAGGTATGAACTTGAGTAATTCGACAATTGTTTTAATCGGTGGAGCTCCGGGAACAGGAAAAACCACCGTTGGAAATCTTTTAGTAAAGGCATTGGGACTATCTCATCACATTAGTACAGGCTTTATCAGGGCTTCCATACAGCATTTGCTACCACCTGATAAAGCAGACTTATTGAAAGTACACGCATTCGACGCGGTGGATCGACTAGAGTTAAATGGAAATTCCGAAAACGGAGGAGTCTTGAAAGGTGTATTAGCCCAGGCTGAAATCCTTGGAGAATCCATAGAGTCCTGTATAGCAAGGGCCACTAGAGAAGGTATTGGGCTTGTAATTGAAGGCAGTCATCTGATGGCAGATACGGTTAATATCAAGAGTTCCGACCAGGTATTCCTATGTGTTCTAGATGTTCCTGTACGAGAATTGTTGATCGAACGAGCTTTAAGCGAGAATCATTCGAAGAGACAGCTTTCGGAGATACAATTAGACCGGCTTTTAGAATTACAAGAAGAGTTAGTAAATAGAGCACACGAATCTGGAGTACCTGTGATAATCAATAATACCCTTGAAGAAACCATAAGGAATATAACAGGACTAATTGCAAAGAAAGAAACAGCGATATCGCTGTAAGATCCTTAAATTTTGACGAAGGTTTGTGCTCAGTGTTATACTCGGGCGCACGTTGTACTAGGATCACTTAGGTCAATGAGCAGAAAAGGAATTGAGTAATACCTAAACAATATAGAGTAAATGAAAGAATCCGATCTAAAGAAGTTCGGGTCATTGACGATAAAGAGGAACAGTTAGGAGTAATAGCCCTATCTGAAGCGATAGAGCTTGCTCGGGACCGAGGGTTAGATTTAGTAGAGGTAGCACCGAATTCTCAGCCTCCAGTATGTCGGTTGCTTGATTATGGGCGATTCCTCTATATGCAAACTAAAAAGGAAAAGGAAGCTAAAAAATCACAGAAAATTAACCTAGTTCGTCAAATTAGGATGAGGACACGTATAAGCAGTAATGATATGCTTGCGAAGCAAAAGCTGGTCAGAAAATTTCTACAGCAAGGAATTAAAGTTAAAGTGTCAGTCCTCTTTCGCGGAAGAGAGATAACCCATCCTGACATAGGGATCAATATTTTGAAGCGAATGGCTGAGGCAGTAGAAGATCAAGCCAAACTTGAACAAGTTCCTAATATGGAAGGAAGAATGCTGAGCATTGTTCTAGCACCGATACCAGCGGCAGCTAAAAAACAAGAAACTAAGAAGGAAGCAGAGGAGCAAGTAAATGCCCAAGATGAAAACACATAAAGGAGCCCAAAAACGCTTCAGGGCTACTGGCTCCGGCAAACTAGTTCGAATGAAAGGTCATGCAAGTCATCTTCGGAGAAAGAAGCCTAAAAGCGTGAAAAGAGCATACTCGTCGGTTTTACCACTGAATCCGGCTGACGAGTCTAGAATTAGAAGAGTTTTACCTTATATAGGTAAATAGCGTACATAGAGGGAGTTTACCGTGCCACGAGTCAAACGAGGGGTAACCAAGCAACAAAGACACAAGAAAATACTGGCCTTAGCAAAAGGCCATCGAGCTTCCAGGCATAAACTGTTTAGAAGAGCCAAGGAATCTGTGATTAAGGCCTTAGTTTATGCGTATCGTCACAGGCGTGAGCGCAAAGGTGATTTCAGGCGCCTATGGATACTCCGAATATCTGCAGCAGCTCAGTCCAATGGTATCTCTTATAGTAGGTTTATGAACGGTGCCAAGGAACACAATATAGGATTGAACAGGAAAATGCTCGCAGAGATGGCCGTTAACGACCCTGAGGCTTTCAGTCAACTGGTTGGTAGGGTTAAAGAGCCTGCCACAGCTTAGACGAGTTCCCTTCGGTTATTGAATTTCAGAGAGATCCCGTATCAGATTTGTTGGTTCGACATTAAGACCATCGTAGTAGCGCCTGATATTTTGTGACTGATCAACAAGAATCAAACGGTTGCTATGTGAAATAGCTATTGATCCTTCGGCATGACGATGCAGGGATCCGTCCGCATGGACGTGAATTGATGGTTCGATGTTAAGTGCTAACTTAAAGCCTTCAGTTACAAGATTTGTAATTTGTTCTTGATTTCCGGTAAGAAGATCCCAGTTTTCATCTGGTAAATTTGCGGTCTTCTGGTAAATTTGTAGCTTAGGCGCATCAAGTGGACCGTCATCCAAGATAATCGAAACGAACAACAAGTTATCTGTGAGTAAACCCTTTTGGCGTAACTCCTTATGTATATAAGAGAGGCGATGAACTAAAAGGGGACAGGTATCAAGGCATTTAGTATAAAGAAAGCTAATAAGAGCGGCCGAACCCTCGAAACTGGATGATGACCGAGGTTGACCATCTTGGTCCAGTAGAGTGAATTCTGGTATAGGCCCAAAAGTCGTAAGGTCTTGTTGCGGGCTTTCTCGCAGGAGTGTATAGCATATTGTCATCACGATAATGGATAATAATGTGATCACAAACAGAATCCGAGTTATATTGGCTTTTTGCATCATATAAGCTGTAAATTCGAGCGCATTTCACTCAAGGCTAGTTGTACTGTCTTTCTGTGCAGACTGGTCTTGATTATACCAGCGAAAAAATACCGAGATGAGCACAAACAAGAATATGGCGGTTGTAGAAACTTTCATGATGACGCCGCCTATTTGCTGGTCGTGAAGATGCGTTATACCTAAAAATAGAGCGGTATCTGCGTATGATGAGTAGAAAGGGTTTGTTGCAAAAGTAACTGGTGCAAAAACAGCAATTTGGGCTATGGGCATAAGAAAAAGATAGAACATTTGTCCAGGGAGAGACAGTCGCGGAAGAAGCCGGGACGGGCTTAGAATGGGCCACCATCCCAATACGGAAGCAGCTAACATGCTGAGATGTTCGAAACCGTGGATGAAAGAAGACTGGATAGCGGCATCATAAAAGAAAGAAAAATGCCAGACCGCAAATATCACGTTGAAGCAAAAGAAAGTTACCACAGGATGAAACAGAACCCGACCAAGTGGAAGAAAAAGATTAATATGCCCCAGGCGATCAGGAATCCACGGAGGTATTGATAACAGCAATAGTGGAACCACTATAAAGCATAGGAGCACATGTTGAAGCATATGGATGGAGAAAAAATGTTCACTTAAATCATGGATAGGGGAAATTTCGGCTATAACCAGAATGAAGAAGCCGACAAAAAAACAAATGATGTTTTTCCGCAACGGCTTAGTCAACCGGATCTCTGTAGGCCTTAATGGGTACAGAATTGCCCAGTAAGACCACGCTAAGAGAACCAAGCCTATATAAATCTCAGGGTGCCAGTAGTGCCATTGGGTAGACATTATTCACCTAGGAGGGCGAAGAGTTGCTGCAAGAGAGGGAAATCATCAGCTAGGTTAATTTAAACTCATCAGATAAGACACTAGTTGCTCGAATTCGGAATCAGTAAGCGTTGACCTAAGTTCAGGCATGATAGGGTCAAAGCCTTCAACAACAAATGCTGCAGGAGACTCGATTGACTCCCGAATATACTCTTCTGCTGAAAGTCCCTGCTGTCTGGAGGAGGCCCTGCTACCAATACCGTCTAAACTGGGGCCTAAAACACCAGTAGCACCGGACACATCTGTTACGGCATGACAGGCACCACAGCCTTTTGCAACAAGTATATTGCCGGTACTTTGATTATCTGTTGATACTGCTTCTGCAGAGGTTTCTTCTTCGGCACTAGGCTCCTTTGATATCTCCTCCTCGTGCGCAACTTCCCCGTGTTTGGCTTCTACGGTAACCACCTCAGGATTACTTGGACTAGAGAAGACCTGAAAGAGAGTTAGGACTAGGATAAAAGCAAAAAGCGCGACAGTAAGACCCCCGAAAAACATCCAGGAGAAAAGACTGTGATCAAATTTCAAATGCATATAGAAAAGAACCACAATAGCAAACTTGATCACCGACAAAACAATGAGTAGCGGAATCATGATAGATTCCAAGGCAGCGATATAGACGATCCCAACCTCGATAGCTGTAATAATAACGAGTATCATTGCAGCCTTAAAATAGGTTAGGGGCGTTGGGTGATTAGTTTCTGGTCCGGCTGATGCGCTCATTTTAACTACGTTTCGTTTAAGTATCGTCAACTTAAACGAACTTATACTCCTCCAATAAGATAGACGACCGTGAATATAACAATCCAGACTATATCTACAAAATGCCAATATAGAGCTGCTAGGTCGACGCTAAGGCCGTGGTCTTTCTTTAAAGTTTCTGGATCTTTATAAGAAAACCAGAATAATGATGCTAACCATATGACTCCAAGCGTGACATGAGCCCCATGAAAACCAGTAAGCGTGAAAAACGTGCTACCGAAAAGATTTGTCCGAGGGGTAAGGCCATGCAGTGCAAACTCACGAAACTCATATACTTGAAAACCCAGGAAGGTGCATCCCATTAATATAGTTCCCATTACCCATATGCGGAATCTCCGCATATCACCCTTGCCAATGGCATTGTAGGATAACACCATCATAAAGCTGCTCATTAAGAGGACAAAGGTACTCACGCTTGTAACAGGAATATCGAGTATATCTGCAGGAATTGGCCCTACAATGCTTCTGCTTTGATAGATCAAGTATGTTGCTATCAATGAACCAAAGAACATGCAGTCCGATCCCAAAAAAGCCCACATGAGGAGTTTTCTGTGATTTAGTCCTGTTGTAGTGTGATGTGTACTAGTTTCTGGTTCCACGAATTTAGACTCCAATGAGAAGTAGGTTTATTTTTTACGACCTTGCGATGATTTGAGTAACTCTGCAATCCTATCGGTGCGAGCATCGAGAGGTAGGCTAGCTATTTCTTTTGCCTCCAAACTTAAGGGATCACTAGGGGAATGCTCTTCAGCTGGTTCTAATGACCAGGCATATACGCTCGCCATGGTCAGTAGCATTCCTAGGACTACCAGTACTAAGCTAAACATCATGCCGTACGCTGCTATAAGAAGACCGAGTGAGGCAAATAAAGGAAAGTACGAGAGACCCGGAAGCTCAATATGTACTGCTTCCCCAGAAGGCTGTTCTGATCCACCTGCAACCTTTCGCAAAGGCTTCTTTCCGGAATATTTAGTGTTCCACCAGTCATCTAGCGTTTTGACTTGGGGTATATGAGCGAAATTATAAACAGGCGGAGGAGACGAAATAGACCATTCCAAAGTACGCCCGTTCCACGGGTCATTACCGGCATCGTTTGGTTTACGCATACTTTTAGCAACATTATGCAGAAAGACTAGGATAGAAACACCGATCATGAAAGCACCAAGAGTAGAAACAAAGTTCCACAGGTCCCAACCCATAGCTGACTCATAGGAGTAAACTCTTCTTGGCATGCCATCTAAGCCTAAGAAGTGCATAGGGAAGAATGCTAAGTTAAAACCTGCAAAGGTCAGGGCAAAGTGTATTTTACCAATTGTTTCGCTAAGCAGCTTTCCTGTCATCTTTGGAAACCAGTAATAAATACCTGAGAATATCGCGAAAATTGAGCCACCAAAAAGAACGTAATGGATGTGAGCCACAATGAAATAGGTATCCTGTTGCTGGGCATCTGAGGAAGCTGAAGAGTGCATCACTCCGCTTAATCCCCCGATGATAAACATGAGAATAAATCCTATTGAAAATAACATTGCTGAATTAAGCACAAGAGAGCCTTTCCACATGGTGCCTATCCAGTTAAAGATTTTGACTCCCGTAGGGATGGCGATGGCCATAGTAGTTATCGTAAAAGCAGCATTGGCGATTGGTCCAAGACCTACGGTGAACATATGATGGCTCCAAACAGCCCATCCCAAAAAAGCAATAATAATGCCCGAAAGAATCACAACCGGGTAACCAAATAACGGTTTTTTGGAAAATGTCGGTAAAACTTCACTCACAATACCCATAGCCGGCAAGATTAAAATGTACACCTCAGGATGACCAAATACCCAGAATAGGTGTTGCCATAGAATGGGATCGCCACCAGCACTTGTGGTGAAAAACAAGGTGCCGTAACTTCTGTCCATGAGCAGAAGTATTAGAGCGACTGTAATTACTGGGAATGCCAACACCAAAAGGATAGAAGTAAGCAGTGTCATCCAGGTGAAAACAGGCATTTTCATCAGGGACATTCCGGGAGCTCGTAGGTTCACAATAGTGACGATGAAGTTAAATGCGGCAGCTAGTGATGCGATACCTAGGATCTGAAGACCCATTATCCAAAAGTCTATACCGTAGCCAAGATTGAAAAGCTTGGTTGTTTGCGGTGCATAACCGAACCATCCTGCGTTAGGTGCTCCACCCAAAAACCAACTCGAATTCAAGAAAATTCCTCCAGCCAGAAAAGTCCAATAGCTGAAAGCGTTTAACCTAGGAAATGCTACGTCACGGGCTCCAATTTGCAAAGGTATAATAAAGTTGAAGAAAGCTGCGCCCAAGGGCATGATTGCCAGGAATATCATGGTGGTCCCATGCATAGTGAACATTTGATTGTAAACTTCAGGAGTGACCGCCGTCATTTCAGGACGGGCCAGCTGCCACCTCATAACAAGGGCCTCGAGGCCTCCTACCATGAAGAAGATGAATGCCGTGACACCGTACAAGATACCGATTCTCTTATGGTCGACTGTAACTAACCAACCGGCTATACCTTTATAGGTGGTTGGTCTTTCAAATACGGAGGAAATCGATACCATTATCTGACTCCAAGTTGTTTAGTTTTAGTCTCATTTTTGTTAGATGTTTCTCACTAAGGGTTTTCAACTGTAAAATATTCCTTCGAGTATAGCTTATTTAAGTGACTGCAAGTACGCAACGATATGGGATACTTCTTCAGGTGTCATTGCCATATCTGGGTTTGTGTAAACAGGAGCTTGCGCTGACATTTGATTACCCGCCTTCATGCTCTCTGGGTCTGTTACCCATTTTATCAGGTTACCCCGGGTGTTTTCCAGAATTGAACCCGCGAATGTTCCCCTACTGGCAAAATGTGTCAAGTTTGGACCGATAGTTCCTCCAGTAGAATCGATTTTATGACAGGCGATACAGCCTTTTGAAAGGAAAAGCTGTGAGCCAGAGATTGCTCTACCCGATGGGGTATTGGCTGGGGCTCTTTGATTGGCTTTCCAATCCTCAAAACCTTCAAGGCTATCAGCAATTACTACGAATCGCATGTTTGCGTGAGCTTCACCGCAAAACTCCAGACATTGTCCCAGATATGTACCCGGTTCATCAGCTTCGAGCCACAAGAAATTACTGTGTCCAGGTACGGCATCAATTTTCCCTTGGAGCTTGGGTACCCAGAAACTGTGGATTACGTCCGAGCTTTCAATATTTAAATTGACTACAGTATTTGCAGGTATATGGAGTTCGTTTGCGGTAACAATATCTTCATCCTCATAATCGAATTCCCACCACCATTGATGTCCTGTTACAGTCACGGTTAGGCTGTCTTCATCTGGGCTATTTGCTAGAGCAAATATCCCGTCAATACTGGGAATAGCGATAACAATGAGAACAAGAATTGGGGCTATAGTCCATGCAATCTCTAGGTTTCTATGCCCATGAATTTGAGGTGGTAAAGAGGTATCCCCGGGCTTTTGCCTGAAACGGACCACTGTAAAAACCAAGCCTCCGCCTACAATAACAAACACAACTAGGGCTGCCCAAAAAATCAGGATGAACAAATCTTCAAGTTGCGCTGCACCGGGACCTTGGGCTCCAAATGTCGACATGGGACTATCAGATGCGCATGCTGACAGTAGTCCTATGGTTGCTGCTAAACAGCAAACAACTAGTAATTTTTGTATAAAATACTTGGAGATCATACTATTAAAATTAATTGCCCTGAGAGACTAGCAATTGGTCTAACATAGGCTCCCTCGAACCTGAAAAATACCACAAGCTTTAGATAGCGTCAATAATAAAACGATAAGCGGATGGCTAGAGAAGAATCAAATCGTGCCTAAATTGCACCTTCTATGGCCAATGTCACAAATAAGCAGGAAAGATAGACTAAGGAATATTGGAATAAGTGTCTCGCAGCAGGGGGAACTGGGCCCCGAAAAAGCTTTAAGCAGGCATATAGAAGGAAAATATTGAGAAGGGATGAGACAGAGATATAAATCCAACTAAGTGACACAATGAAAGGAAAGCACATAGTAAACGCGGCAAGAATAATTGAGTAAAGCAGTATCCTTTGGTTCGTTTTTGCTACTCCTGCTACCACAGGGAGCATAGGAATATTTGCTTTAGTGTAATCTTGTTTAAGGAGTAGTGCCAAGGCCCAAAAATGCGGAGGCGTCCACAGAAAAACAATACCAAACATATATACTGCAGGCCAGTCAACAGATGCAGTGACGGAAGTCCACCCGACTAATGGTGCTATTGCTCCAGCTGCACCCCCGATAACAATGTTTTCTGGTGTAACCTTCTTTAACCAAAGGGTATATACAATTATGTAGAAAAGCGAGCCTGCTAGAACCAATAAAGCACTAAGCGTATTGACTAGGAAAACCAATATTATGAAAGCTGCTATATTAAACACTATTCCCAAGCCTAACGCCGTGTTTGGGGCAATCCTCCCTACGGTAAGAGGCCTTCTTCTTGTACGAGCCATGAGGGCATCAACTTCACGATCAGCATATTGATTAATGGCGCCGGCTCCTCCAGCAGCTAGTGCCCCTGACAGGCAGACTGCTATTGCTAGCACAGGGTCGGGTAATCCTCCGGAAGCCAAAACCATGGCGCTAAAAGTCGTAATTAGGAGCAGTACCACTATCTCCGCTTTAGTTAAAGCAAGGAAATCTATAACTAGATTTCCCAAAGACCCCTTGTACCATGGAGTTGTAGATTTTTTGGAATTAGAACTGTGATTCACGCGCTACTCCTTAGAGTACCTTTGTTGCCAGGATTGAATAATGCAAGGCCGAAATTAATGACTGCTGTACCCCAAACTAAAGCACTCACCGTAAGATGTATAGCTCTCCAAAATGGCGTGAAATGCAGCCATATAGTTGCTGCCCCTATGAGAATTTGGATTGTCATAGCAATACTTAGTAATAAAATAAAAGTTTGGCTGAGGCTTTTCGTTCGTTGTTTCCGTCCAGAAAGAAACAGCCAAAAAACTGATAAGACCGTTATTAGAACAATTAATCTGTGGAGCCAGTGAATACCTGCCAAGTGATTAGTTGGAAACAGTTGACCATTGCACAACGGCCAACCAGCACAAGCTGCGAATGCTCCAGTATTCGTGACTAGGCTACCGCTAATTATAGTTGCAAAAATCAAAATAAGGGTCACAAATAAGGGTCTATCTGCTAACCAGAGCGCTGCAGTAGTCCCTTTTCTCGAATCTTGGATAAGAACTCTGCAAGTCAGTAGTAGGAGTACTCCGAAAAAAGCTTGTGCGGTTGCTAAATGTAATGCAATAAACTCTGGTCTTAATTCTGTTAAAACAGTCATCCCTCCTAGCAGGATTTGTATGCCTAATAAGACCCAAGACACTAAAATCATTTTCCTAAGGCCGCTATTATGGCCTGGAAGGCGAAACACGCAGATAGTTATTGCAACTACTAGGCAGGACACGATCAGCGCCAATAACCTATGGGAGTACTCTATGATTACATGAAACTCGAACGGAGGTATTATTTTTCCATGGCACAATGGCCAATCTGGGCATGCAAGCCCCGAGTCGGTAACCCTAACTATTCCTCCCAAACTGATCAAGCAAAACACGGCGATCGAGGTTATTACAGAAAGCGACTTCAGTGTTTTAGATGAAGAATACTCGATATCTTGGTGGCTGGTTGGATTCATGAATAACTTGGCCCTTAACTAGGCTTTGGTCTCGCTTTCGCTATTTATTGTCTGGACCCCATAACCGCCGCTGCTAGCTGCGATTTGATAAACAAGTTCATCGCTAAGGTTTTTGGGGACTTTTTGATTAGCCCATTTATCACTCAGAACCTTAAAAACACCCGTATGAGCCATTCCTTTGATAGGACCGCTCAATAAAATTCGAAAGATAGCCTCCATCAGTGGCATATCTGGTTTAAGGTAGCCATCTTTTTTTGAACAGCATTTCGCTATAAGTTTGCGGTGATTAGCGAAAGATGAGTCAGAAGAATCTTTGGATTTTTTAAGATCCGAGAGACATTGAGGACAACGACGATCCTTTGCTAGTAGAGCTGAAGAACGGCCACTTGCCTCAATAAAGGATGGATCTATTGTATATTTTGATCCCTGTGCTACTGCTGCTAATGTTTGAGTTTCCAATGTTATCTCCCTTTCATGGAAAGAATTGCGGTAATACTATACACGATTTTTCAGAATAACCTAGTGTTTTGAACTCGATAGAGGAGGATCTGTTATCTGCGTCTATTTGAGGAGCCTAACTTCAGCGAAGGATCCCTTTTTAAGTAGTACTGTGTCTTCCGGGCAAATTGCCAAACCGTCCGCATTGACGAACGAACTGATAATATTAGAGCCTTGGGGGCCAGCTGACCTAGCGTAGTATATGGATCCTTTTTTGGATATGCTTACTCTTGCAAAAACCCTTCTCTTATCGGGATTGTATATATCATCTTCCAGTTTTGCCTGTATGGTTGGCCTATCAAGGTTCGATACCCCCATCATTTTCAATATGGCTGGTCTAACCAATACCTCAAAAGCTACTAATGTGCTTACTGGGTTGCCTGGAAGCCCAACATATGGAGTGCTAGCATTATTATCGTACTCTATTTTGCCAAAAACTAAAGGCTTACCGGGACGCATTCGTATTGACCAAAAATCCAGACAACCTGCATCTGCTAAGACATCTTTAACAAGATCCAAATGGCCTTTTGAAACACCACCTGAGGTTAAAACTAAGTCTAAATCTACTCCCCTTTTTAGGATAGAGGAAACCGATCTTTTGGAGTCTTTTGCCATACCCAGCCAAACGGGGATAGCACCCATACTTTTTACCAGTGACATTAACGCATACGCATTACTATCGTATATCTTGCCTGGGCTTAGTGATTCATTCATCCTGAGAAGTTCATTACCTGTAGATGCGATACCTACTCGTGGTCTTTGGATTACTGGAATGGAGGATAGCCCAACTGCGGCTAGTAAACTGACGACAGCCGGTGTAATTATAGTGTTTTTTTTGACCAACGTTGTCCCTGCTATAACATCCTCACCAGCAAGCCGGATGTTGGATCCGTGCTGTACGGGTTTCTTGATTAAGACATGTGATGAAGTATTGGCAGAGGTTAATTCAACAGGGACAACACAATCCGCTCCATTCGGGATTAGACCCCCAGTGGCTATCTGTACTCCCTTACCAGAAGTCACCTTAATATTAGTAGGAGAACCTGCTGGAACGGTAGAAAGCAGCTCTACGGATACAGGTGTCCTTGGAGTAGCAGATTTAATATCCTTTGAAATCACGGCATACCCGTCCATGGCTGAATTGGGCCATGTTGGTAATGATATTGGCGACTTTATGACCTCAGAAGAAATTAATCCAACTGCTTCTAGAAGCGGAGATAAAACGGTTTGGTTAGGGCTGATGGTAGAGAGAATCAAGGAAAGAGCTTCGTCGACCGACAGCATAGCCTGAGTAAATTTCACTTCACGAGTCTCCTGTTAGTTACTGCTTGCGCAGTTCTGCTCCTGTCTTATCAGCGAGCACGGCCAAGATTTGATCCTGAGCACGATTGATTTCTTCAGCAGATAAGGTTGAGTTGAACGACTGGTAAGTTACATGGAAAGCTAGGGACTTCTTATTATGGTCAGAGCCTTGGCCTTGATACATATCAAATAATTCTACTCTAGTGACTAATTTATGTTGGTTAATGAGGTTGCTTATAGTATCAGCAGCCACGCTTATATTTACCAATAGGGCCAGATCTCGTAATGCCTCAGGAAACTTTGAAAGAGGACGGTAGGCACGTTGTTTTAAATTTGTTAGATTCAGAATTGCCTTAATATCAAGTTCAATCATTGCTACATTACTTATGTCTATATCAAACAGATCTAATGTGGCTTGCTTTAATTCACCCACGATACCGATATTTTTTTTATTCGATAAGATCGAAGCGGCTTTGCCGGCTTCAAAAAGGCGATCTTCCGTAACGAAGTAGCTCGTCGGAAGTCCTAGCTCGGATAAAACAAACTCAGCGATGCCTTTAGCGTCAAAGAATCCCAAGCCGGAATCTTTAACCTTTTCATCAAGCCATGACTTTTGGAAAGCAGGGCCTGCTACTATCGCTATTAACACTTCTTTTTCCTCAGGAAGATCGCTTTGTCTTCTGTGATAGGTACGACCAATTTCAAATAACCTCAACCCTTTAGCTTGATAGCGCTGGTTACGACAAAGATTTTCTAGGATGCTTCCTCTAAGCGTGTTACGAAGATATTCTTGCTCCGAAGACATTGGATTGGCCAAGCGAAGAGGTGGCATAGAATCATCAAAAGAGAACACCTTCCGCAGTATTTTTTCACTAACGAGAGAGTACGAAACTATCTCCTGCGCTCCAGTTGCTACCATTAAATCTTTTATTCGTTCTCGTATTTGATGGAGTGGTTGAGTTAACGGATAGGGAATAGTGGCTGAAGGCAAAACAGTCGGGATCGAATCATAGCCAGTAATTCTGGCTAGCTCTTCGATTAAGTCATTCTCGATTGTAAGATCTGTGCGCCAGTACGGAATCTTGACATTCAGGTCAAAGTTTTTGCCAGAAGAAGTCTGTGTGACTTCGCAACCTAGCAGCGAGAGAGTATCCTTGGTTTGGTTCAAGGTATAACCTATGCCCAGCACACGAGCAATCTTTTTGCTTGATAGAGAAATTTCTATTGGGATTAAGGATACTGATGCGGATCGTTGATCCCCTACCGCTTCCAAGCTTGAGCCGTGACAGCATTGTGCTATCAAGTCTATTGCTCGCTGCAGCCCTTTGGCAGCTAAAGCAGGACTGAGCCCTTTTGCAAAACGGTTTGATGCTTCAGTTCGCAGCTTTAACGTTCCTGAGGTTAGCCTGTTATTGTAGTCGTCGAATGTGGCAGCTTCGAGAAGGATTGTCGAGGTTTCGTTCCTAACCTCAGAGCTTGTACCGCCGATAATTCCAGCGAGGCCAATAGCCCCCTCATCGTCTGCAATAACCAACATAGGCGGGAAGAGTGTAAGTTTTTGCCCATCTAATGCACCAAAGGTTTCTTCTTTGAAGGCTTGTCTGACTGTGATGTGTTTACCTCTCACCTGTTCAAAGTCGAAAGCATGCAGGGGTTGTCCGTATTCCAGCATAACGTAGTTTGTAATATCGACAATGTTGTTAATAGGTCGTTGACCAGCCTTTATAAGACGTTCCTGTAACCAGCCGGGAGACGGACCAACCTTGATGTTCTTCATGAGAGCCGCAGTGTAACGGAGACAATTCTCTGGGTCGGAGATGGTGATATTGTCAAGAGTAGGCAGCCCTGTCTTCTCTATTGATCCTGTAAGCTTAGGAGAGGATAGTTCTGTTTTAGTAATAGCACTTAACTCCCGTGCGATTCCAAGCACTGATAAGCAGTCAGGACGATTAGGTGTTATTTCTACTTCCAGTATGGGGTCAGTGAGATAGTCTCTTAGTAATGATCCGACTGGGGCACTATCAGGTAAAACCTTGATGCCGTCATGATCGGTCCCTAGGCCCAGCTCTAAGTCAGAACAAACCATTCCCGCAGATTCTACACCACGAATTTTGGCTGGTTTTAGAGTAGTTATTTTTCCAGTTTGGGGATGGATCAATTCTGCTCCCGATGTCGCAAACGCAATTTTTTGTCCCTCTGCCACATTGGGAGCTCCGCATACTACTGTGTTAAGCGAGGCGGCATCTTCCGAAGATGCGATAGCCACTGTTACCAGCCTAAGTCTGTCAGCATTGGGATGGGAAGAAACCTCAATCACTTTACCGACAAAGACGCCATTCCACTGCTGTCCTTGTGAGGTTTCCGCAGAAGTTTCTATACCAGCCATGGTCAACTGGTGTGCTACTTCAGACGCTGACAGGTCTATGGGGATGTATTCTTTTATCCAAGATAGCGGTATTTTCATATTCAATATGTCTCGTCAGATAAATGGTCTTAAAGAGAATGGAACACAGGATATTCAGTTAAAACATTTCTAGAAAACGACAGTCATTTTCATAGAACATTCGGATATCTTCAATACCGTATTTCAACATACCTATGCGCTCAGGACCTAAGCCGAAAGCAAATCCAGTATATACGGACGGGTCATAACCAGCACTTTCTAGGACTGCAGGGTGCACCATACCAGCACCCATAATCTCAACCCACCCTGTGCTAGCACAAATTCTACAGCCCACTGCCTTTCCTTGGCACGCGAAACAGTCAATCGACATATCTACTCCCGGTTCGACAAATGGGAAGTAATCACATCGAAAACGCACACGTCTATTTTCACCGAAAAGTTGTCGCGCAAATTGGTAGAGGGTTCCTTTTAAGTTTGCAAAGGTTATGTTTTTATCTACTGCTAAGCCCTCTATTTGATAAAATTGACTCTCATGCGTGGCGTCTGTTGCTTCGTAACGATAGCATTTACCAGGTACAATTACACGAACTGGAGGGGCATTGGTTTCCATTATTCTCGCTTGCATTGGGGAAGTATGAGTCCGAAGCAGCATTTGATTGCCGGAGCTATCCTCTTCAGCTACCCAGAAGGTGTTCCACATATCTCTGGCAGGATGATTCTTTGGTATATTTAGCTTTTGAAAGTTGTATTCATCCCATTCAATTTCGGGACCTTCTACCACGCTAAAGCCCATGCCTTCAAATATCGAACATATTTCCCTGATTATTTGAGTTGTTGGGTGGAGTTTGCCGAGTGATAGCTTTGTTCCTGGAAGCGTGACGTCAAAATGGGATGAATCAATGTCACTTGATTGAACGGCGGTAATCTGGCTCTTCCTACTCTGGAATTCGTTGAGGAGATCCTCCTTAGTTTTGTTAGCGAGGCTTCCTATTTTTTGTCTTTCAGAGGGTTCTAGAGAGACCAGGGATCTTAGCGCGATAGTAAGAAGACCTTTCCGTCCGAGAAACTTTACCCGCCAATCATCAAGCTCTTTGTCTGACCCGGCCGAAGCTAAGTCTTTGAGACCGTGGGCTTTAATGCTATCTATTTCATCTACATTTAGGGACGTTTCCATCGAGCACTCTGTTGAAGGTGAATTTATTTAAACTTTGGACTATTACTACCATCAATAGGATGACAGAAAGGAGCTTATTGGACAAGAGCATGAGGTATAACCGTGGCGCAACTGGAAATCATTTATGATATGCTTTGCGGTGCTGAACATTGAGGTTGTGGTAGTAGCCCTAATGCAGTCAGTAGTTTGGGTATTGCCCCAAGATGGGTAATAGATAGGAATGCAAGGGATAATGAGTCAACAGCAATACGCTAATTTGAGTGAATTTATAGCTTTTCTTGAATCTAAAGGTGAGTTATCCAGAATAACAACACCTGTATCTTGTGAATTAGAAATCACTGAAATCACGGACCGAACAACTAAACGAGGAGGCCCTGCTCTCTTGTTTGAGAACGTGGAAGGGTACAGTAGTTCGGTAGTGACCAATCTTTTTGGCAGTCAACAGAGGATGGCTTGGGCACTCGGAGTTGATCACTTAAATGACTTATCAGAAAAAATCCGTGCACTACTCAATCTTGCTAAAAGCCCACCCAAGGGAATTACCGAAAAAGTGAAAGCGTTGGGAGAACTGGTAAAAATGGCCAGATATCAACCCAAGCTTGTCAGTAAAGCCCCGTGCCAGGAAGTCGTTTATACAGGGGATGATGTTGATCTAAATAAACTCCCCATCCTTAAATGCTGGCCGCTGGATGCAGGTAAATATATAACACTCCCGTTGGTTATCACTAAAGATCCAGAAACGGGGGGCAGAAATGTAGGCATGTACAGAATACAGGTGTTTGATTCCAATACGACAGGTATGCACTGGCAAACCCATAAAGTTGGGACTAAACACCAAAGAACGGCGCAAGAAAAAGGGTTAGCACGTATTGATGTGGCGGTGGCTGTCGGCGGCGACCCGACCACTATTTGGAGTGGATCTGCTCCTTTGCCTCCTGATTTGGACGAGTTTGTTATAGCGGGAATCTTGAGAGGGCAAGCAGTGGAAGTGGTTAAAGCGAAAACGGTTGATTTAGAGGTTCCAGCAAATGCTGAGTACATAATCGAAGGTTATTTGGATGTAAATGAACGGAGAGTAGAAGGTCCGTTCGGAGATCACACGGGTTATTATTCTTTGGCCGAGGAATACCCGGTTTTACATGTAACTGCGATCACTTCCAGAAAAGAACCAATTTACCCGACTACCATAGTTGGACGACCGATACAGGAAGATTATTTTATGGGGAAGGCTACTGAAAGACTATTCTTACCCATAATTCAGACCCTAATGCCAGAGGTGATTGATATGAACATGCCTGCAGAAGGCGTTTTTCATAATTTAGTTATTGTTTCGGTTAAGAAAGATTATCCCGGCCAAGCGCAAAAAGTAATGTATGGCCTATGGGGAATGGGATTAATGGCGCTGGCTAAAGCCATTATAGTGGTGGATCATTTTGTAAACGTGCAGGACATTTCCGAGGTAGCTTGGAGGGTAACCAATAATATAGATCCAGCCAGGGACATACTGTTGGCTCGAGGCCCTGTTGATGATTTAGATCATGCTTCAGTTGAACCTAAGTACGGTAGTAAGGTAGGGATAGATGCCACTGCAAAACAATCGCGAGACGGAAGTACTCGAGAATGGCCGCCCGACATAGTAATGGAACAATCGATAAAGGACCTTGTTGACGAGAAATGGAATGATTACGGGATATAAAATGTCGTAATGATAATAAGAATGTATACAAAGACGCGTCAGTTACTTGAGGCTATAAAGTTCGAGCATTCAGTTTTTGCTTTACCATTCGCTTACATAGGCATGGTATTAGCTGAGCAGCAGTTACCCGACCTCCGCTCTTTCTTATGGATTACATGTGCCATGGTAAGTGCAAGGACAGTAGCTATGACCTCGAACAGAATTATAGATGCAACAATTGATTTCAATAATCCTAGGACGCGAGGCAGGGCGATTCCAGCAGGTATCCTCAGTAAGAAAGCCTTAGCGACTATGGGAATCATAGCTGCGGTGATCTTTTTTATTGCGGCAGGGATGTTAAATCCGCTTTGCCTTGCACTCTCCCCTGTTGCGTTAGTAGTGGTGATAGGATACTCCTATTCGAAGCGTTTTACTTGGATGTCGCATATTATTCTTGGCTGGGCGGATGGAATTGCACCCGTTGGGGGATGGATTGGTGTTCGAGGAACCATGGATTTGGAAGCGGTGTTGTTAGCTGGTGGAGTTGCCGCCTGGATAGCTGGTTTCGATATTATATATTCTTGCCAAGACGTAGATTTTGATAAGAAAAACGGGCTGCATTCCATTCCTCAGAGATGGGGGACTAGAATCGCATTAAGGATTTCACGACTCTTTCATCTTATCGCTATGGTATGTTTCGTAAGCGTAGGCGTTTGGCTCGGAATTAGCTGGCCATATTTTCTTGGTTTACTTATAGCGACAGGGTTAATGATTTACGAACATCGCCTTGTGAAACCAGAAGATCTCTCAAAGGTAAATATGGCCTTTTTTAATGTAAATGGCTATATTTCTGTGGTCGTTATGGTTTGTTGTCTAGTTGCGGTGTACGTATGAGAAAAGGGGTTGTTCATTGACTAATCAACAGAAGCCTATAGTCGTTGGTATATCAGGAGCAAGCGGCATAGATGTTGCTAAGGCTACGATTGATCGACTCCTTGCGTTGCAGTTGCCTGTTTGGTGCACCGTTAGTCCGGCAGCTAGACAGGTCTGGCACCAAGAAGTTGCACAACCGTTTAAAGAAACTGTTAGTGCATGGGGAGAAGATCCTAACTTTTCCTATTTTGCTAGTAGTAATTTGAGAGCCCCAATGGCCAGTGGTTCCGTTTCTTCGCGGGGGATGGTTATTGTGCCATGTAGTATGGGGACAATAGCTGCGATAGCTCACGGGTTATCGAGGAATTTACTGCAGAGGTCTGCTGATGTTTGTATTAAAGAGAATAGAAAGTTGATTATAGTCCCTCGGGAAACGCCCCTATCTGTTATCCACTTAGAAAACATGCTGTCTTTGGCTCGTCTGGGAGTCACAATCTTGCCAATGCAGCCAGCCTTTTATCTCAAACCGAAAACAATAGATCAAATCGTTGAATATTTTGTGGATAAAATCATAGTATCCTTAGATGGAAGTGCGGATTTACGCGCTTTCCACCAATATCATTATGATAATGCTGAGCAAGAGGAAATGTAGTGGCATATTTTAAAGGAACAGAAAAAGCCCATTATGTTTCAAGAATGTTTGCGGAAATTGCTCCTAAGTATGACCTTCTGAATTCAATTATGACAGGAGGATTGCATCACCGGTGGCGCAACAAAGTGACTGATCTGGTTACAGAAGGCCTAGAAGGGCCTTCCCTAGATGTTGCCTCAGGAACAGGAGATTTTGCTTTTGCGCTTTCACGTCATGCCAACAGTGGTCAGGTGGTAGGAGTAGATTATGTACGCGAAATGGTTGATTTAGCGTATGTAAAGTCGACCAGAAAAAAGAATCAGAAAAGTGCGCAAAAATTATCGTTGGCTGTAGCTGATGCACTAAATCTTCCTTTTAAGTCTGACCAGTTTTCCTGCGTGACTATTGGGTTTGGATTACGGAACTTAGGAAATGTGGAACATGGACTAGCAGAACTGCATAGGGTGATTAAGCCAGGGGGTAAGTTAGCTGTGCTCGAAATGACTCAAGTCCCAGGGCCCTTAATTTGGAGATGGTTATTCCGGTGGTATTTTCGTAACGTAACCCCTGTGCTGGGAGCAGTTTTTGCGGGAAACTGGAAAGCATATTCCTATCTTCCTCAATCGGTGGACTGGTTTCCACCTGCTGAAGAGCTGAAAGCGATGATGGCCCATGCTGGATTTAGGCAGATAACGTACAGATATTTCGGTATGAGGACAGTAGCGTTGCATATAGGAGTAGCATGATTACACACATCGCGCTGGACAAAACCATCGTTCGGTTCCCTGATTTATACCTGCGAGATAGCCTTATGGGATTGACACACTTTTTCCAAAATGCTACATTCCCGCTTATCTGCTCGTGTAGGCTCTAATCGACCCAGCTGGGTTGCGTGAGTTGGCGGGTACGGATAGGATAGCGCGTACATAGGGAGATTATTAACGCTAGGACACCAAGCTTTTGATTGTCCGAACAGTGTTCTTTAATTTTGCTTTGACCGAAAATAGAGGTCTTTGTTAATTGTAACAGGAGGAGTTTAACCATGGCTGAAAAATACAGATTAGGCGTTGATGTTGGTGGAACATTTACCGATGTTGTTTTGTTGGAAGACGACGGGACTGCTACACCCAAAAAAGTGTTATCGTCCCCACCTCATTTTAATGTTGCCATTAAAACAGGCATTGAACAGGCAATGGAAGAGAAGAAACTGTCAGGCAACCAAGTGTCCGAGTACACTCATGGAGCCACCGTCGCCACCAATGCGATCATTACTAGATCTGGAGCCAAAACTGGCCTCATAACAACCAAGGGGTTTAGAGACGTCCTAGAGATCAGAAGAATGCGCATGCATAAATTGTATGACATTAACTGGGAAAAGCCCAAGCCACTGGTGCCTCGACACTTAAGAATGGAAGTTCCTGCCCGAATGAACCCTCAGGGCGGTGAAGAGACTGGCTTGGACGAAAACGCAGCCAAAGAGGCTATCAAGCGCTTACTGAACGAAGGAATTGAATCGATCGCGGTGTGCTTTTTACATTCCTATGCAAATGGTGCCCATGAAGAAAGAGTTAAAGAACTCATTCGAGAGATTGATTCTGATGTGCTGGTGTCATTGTCAAGTGAATTACTGCCTGAAATTAAGGAATACGAACGAACTAGCACTACCGTGATAAATGCTTATGTTCAACCTGCAGTCAGCCGTTATTTTCTAGCGATGGAAGCTGACTTAAAAGATCTTGGAATGGATATTCCAATAATGGTTATGCAGTCAAATGGTGGGATGATGCCTTCTACGTCGGCGCGAGAACGACCGATGCATATCATTGAGTCTGGTCCTGCGGCCGGAGTAACTGGTTGTTTCCACTTAGCTAAGAAATTAGGCATGGAAGACGTTATGACATTTGACATGGGTGGTACTACGGCAAAGGCTGCATTGATTGAGGAAGGAGAAATATCCAGATCACCAGAGTATGAAGTTGGTGGTGAAATTAGCATAGGACATCGCCTTATGAAAGGTAGTGGATACTTATTGAGAGTGCCTTCCGTTGATTTGGCGGAAGTGGGAGCAGGAGGAGGAAGTATTGCCTGGGCTGATGAAGCCGGTGCCTTGAAGGTAGGTCCTCACAGTGCAGGCGCCAGTCCTGGTCCTGCTTGTTACGGTAACGGGGGTGAGGAACCCACAATCACTGATGCTAACGTACATATGGGATTAACAAATCCTGATTCACTTGCAGCAGGAACCTTGAAAGTCTATCCTGATCTGGCAGATAAAGCCATCAAGGAGAAAGTAGCATCCAGATTGGGTTTGGATATAACTGCAACAGCATGGGGTATCCGAACGGTGGCAAATTCAAGCCTAATCCGAGCCTTACGAGCAGTTTCAACTGAAAGAGGACGAGATCCCAGAAGATTCACACTTTTTGGGTTTGGAGGAATGGGTCCGGTCCATGCAGTTGATTTGGCTACGGAATTAGGAATATCTAAGGTTGTAATACCTCCGCTACCTGGTTTGTTTAGTGCTGTCGGATTATTGTTTGCAGACGTTGAGCATCATCTGATTCAAACTCATTACGCAAATACATCTGAACTAGACTATGACCGTATCAACAAAGTCATGAAGGGGCTTGTTGACGAAGCTACAAATGATTTAACAAGAGAAGGTTATACCGGGGCCAGTCAGGAAATTGTGCTCTCTGCAGATACGCGGTATATGGGGCAGGATTACGCCTTAACTATACCAGTTAGCGGCACGACGTTCACGACTGAACTCATTGAAAAACTAGTGGAAGATTTCCATCAAGAACACGACAAAACCTATGGATACCGATCTGATAAAGAGGAAGTGCAGATTGTGGCTTTACGAGGTTTAGCACGAGGAATTTCCGCAACTGAGCGGGTTCCAGCACAGATCAAGCTTAATGCCTGGAAGCCAGATACTGGTGACAGAAAGGCGTATTTTGGCCCGGAACTTGGATGGATAGACGTGCCTGTTATTGGTAGAACTGACCTGTCCACGGATGCCCGCCAAGGACCTATGATTATTGAGGAAGACAATTCGTTATCGGTGGTTACCCCAGGATGGAAGGCATCGCTTGACGATTTATCTAATATCATTTTGGAATCTTCAGATAAAGGATAAGTTCTATATGAAATAAAAGAAGCACAGGATAGTCACACTTTGTTCCGTAAAAGTGTTGCGGTAATGTGCTATTATAGCTATAGATTCTAAGAACGAACCTTGAAGGAATCGATTTGGCAAAGGTCGGTAGTACCTAAGTTCCTTCAAACGTGCTGCTATTTTGGGTAGCAGTGCTTCAAAAACAAGTACATTATTAGGAGGACTAAACACAAATGTTTAAAAAAAGTAGTCTATTAATTGGTATTCTCGCAGCAGGACTGATATCAGTAGGTTGTGCAGGAGAAACTGAGACAATTGTCGTAGAAAAAGAGGTACTAGTTGAAGTACCAGTAGAGAAAGTGGTTGAAAAACCGGTTGTCGTAGAAAAAGAGGTTGTTAAAGAAGTACCGGTAGAGAAAATTGTTGAAGTAGAGAAAGTAGAAATCAAAGAAGTCATCAAAGAGGTGATTGTTGAGAAAGAAGTTGAAAAATCAGCAGCTAGTTTCTTAGATGGTGACAAGGTATATAACTTCACAATGTCTGGCCAGCTATCGCCTACATTGAAGCAATGGACAAATTTGGAAGCTCCATGGCTTCTAGGTGATGACTCTAAGATTGTTAAGAACAGTAATGGCAAGGTGAAGGTTAAGCTTAACACCGCGTCAGAGCTTGGAATTGGTCAGTTTGATGTTTTGAGATTCCTGTCTACAGGTGTTATCGACATTGGTATGGCAGTATTCACAAGCATAGCTGGTGATGTTCCTGTCGCAGGCGGTATCGACTTGGCTGGAGCTTATCCGGAGCTTGATGGTGTCAAAGCCAAAGCCGGAACAGAAGCATTTATTCCTGAGCTGAATAAGCAGATGGAAAACAAGCTAGGCATTAAAATTATTGGTCACTTTAACAACCCTGCACAGGTTCCTTACTGTAAGTTCCCAATAACGGGTTCTGCAGATTTGAAGGACAAGAGGGTTCGAACTTTTGGTTCAACGTTAGGTGACTATGTTGAGCACTTTGGTGGGATCAACGTAACCATAGCCTTCGTAGACGTGTACAGCGCAATGCAGACTGGTATTGCTGACTGTGCAATTACGGGTACTGGTTCTGGAAACGCCCAGAAATGGTATGAAATAACAGAGTACCTGTATACGCTTCCTGTGGGCCATGCAATCACTGGTTGGGGAGCAAACCTCGATATGTGGAATAAACAGCCGACCGACGTTCAGGATTTCATGCAGGATACCTTTAACAGCATGACTGCTGACGGATGGGACCTCGGAATGGCGCTGACTCAGGACGGAATTGACTGTAATACAGGAGTCGCGGCAGGTTGTGAACTAGGAACCCTGGATAGCGATTCACCAATGACACAGGTCGTTCCTTCAGAGGCTGACTATGATTCTCTCAAGGCAGCTGCTTCGGAAACAGTTCTCCCACGATGGGTAGAGCGGTGCGGCGTTGATTGTAAAGTGATTTACAATCGTACAATAGCTGAAGTCACAGGGGTTGCTATCCCGTAAGCTGGCTTTAAAGCTAAGTTGAACTATTAATGAGGGTCTGCTTTGGGTGGTTCGATACGGGCCACCTAATAGCGGATCCTCATAGGTATCTGGATCCGTGTAAAAAATGGCTAGGTGTTTGCAGTGCTCGATTAATTATGAGCTTAGATCTGACACCTGAAGAGCGAGGTATAGATGAGTTCTATGCAATCTGGAAACAGAAGTGGAGTTATGGGATCTCTTGACTCTGCGGCGGCTGTGGTCGCTGGCTTTAGAGAGCAGATGGCCAAATCTGCCACCATGATGGCGCGTGTCTCAGGGTGGTTATTTGTAGCAATCTCTCTATTCATAACGTCTGACATTATTACAAGAAAGCTATTCCTATTTTCGTCGAGAGCTACTGACGAATACAGCAACTACGGGTTTGCCTTCGCAACGTCGTGGGCAATGGGTTACGCTCTGCTAACCAAGGCTCACGTGCGAGTTGATGTACTTCTGGTTAGATTTCCTCCGGCGGTTCAAGGTTATCTGAATACCTTTGCTTTAGTATTGGTCAACTTTATGATGGCTTATGTGGTTTATTATGCTTGGCAAACAGTCTTTTTCTCCTTCCAAATTGGAGCTCAGGCGCCTACTATCCAGCGGACACCACTCGCGTGGCCTCAATCTGTGTGGGCTATCGGCCTTACCTTTTTCTGGTTTGTGGCGTTTATAATGCTAGTTGAGACACTGTTGGATTTGGCTAGAGGTAAAGCAAGAGAATTAGCTCACAAAATTGGGCCACTTTCTGTCCAAGCTGAAATTGACGAAGCTCTGGAAGCTGCTGGTCTTGAAGCGACTACAGCGGAGGAGGCAAAGAAATGACAGGAGTCTTATTAGGAACTACTTTTAGTATCTTGCTGCTGTTCTTGGGAGCTGCCGTTTATATCGGGGCGACACTTGGCTCTCTGGGGTTAATTCTTGGATTTATATTTTCCGATCGGCCTTTGTATATGGCGATCGGAGATCTAGCATGGACTCCGAGTACGAGCTTTGTTCTGGTTGCTGTACCTTTGTTTATTCTAATGGGTGAAATATTGCTTCGTAGTGGTATTACTGATCGATTATATACATCGTTAGGTGGCTGGCTTAACTTTTTACCCGGTGGGCTGATGCATACTAATATTGCTTCTTGCTCAGTCTTTGCTGCAGTGTCAGGATCGAGCGTTGCTACTGCTGCTACCATAGGAACTGTTGCCTTACCGGCATTTGAACGAGCTGGCTATAACGAAAGGCTAGTGCTGGGATCGCTGGCAGCTGGCGGGACCTTGGGTATCCTGATTCCCCCCAGTATCAACATGATCATCTATGGATTGCTCACTGATACTTCAATAGGCAGGTTGTTCTTCGGTGGTTTTATACCAGGTTTCATGCTGGCAGGTATTTTCATGCTTTTCATAGCTGCTGCCGCTGGAGTAAATCCGGGTGTCGCTCCTAAAGAAGTATTGCCTTCAATGAGGGAAAGAATCAAAGGATTAAGCAATATCCTGCCTATGGTTTTTCTGATTCTTTTGGTTATGGGTAGTATTTATTTAGGATGGGCCACACCGACGGAAGCAGCTGCCCTTGGTGTCGTTGGCTCTCTTGTTCTGGCAATAGTATTTAGGCGATTGAATTTCAAGATGCTTTCTGAATCGACAGAGTCGACGGCTCGGACGGGAGCTATGGTAACGTTTATTGTTATCGGTGCTTTTCTGTTCAACTTTTTTATAACTGCATTAGGGCTTCCAAGGGCTATCACAAGTGCTATAACGGAACTTGGTATACCTCCACTGGCAACCCTTGGCTTGCTTATTATCTTTTACCTTGTTTTGGGAATGTTTATGGAAACCTTGTCTATCATGGTGACGACCTTACCAGTAACGTTTCCTGTAATACATCACTTGGCAATGGAGAATCCAGAAATAAGAGTCTTTGATCCTGTTGCCTACGGTATTTTATTTGTCATACTCATTGAGTCTGCTTTGATAACTCCGCCTGTAGGTGTCAACCTGTACGTTATTCAGGGAATCAGAAAGACTGTTGGGCCTATGACTGATGTGATTGTTGGAGCAGTTCCATTTTTCATATGTATGATTATTATGATGGGAATAATAGTAGCATTTCCCGACTTAGCCTTGTGGCTGCCGAATATGGTATTTGATTAGTCGAAGGCTGTATTCTATTTATGATGAGCTTTTGACAAAACGGGAAAAATTAGAAGAACAAATAAAGAAAAAACAGAGGGAGAACTTCGTAATATGAGTCAAATTGAGCAAGATTATCTGATTAAGCATGCCAAATCTGCAGAGCTTTACACTAGAGCAAAGGAATGTTTTCCGAGTGGAGTAACACACGATATTAGGTACCTGAAGCCGTTCCCTATTTTTTCAAGGGAAGCCAAGGGTGGCAGGAAATGGGATGTTGACGGTAATGAATATGTAGACTTTTTTATGGGTCATGGTGCTCTTCTGCTTGGCCATTCTAATCCTAATGTGGTACAGGCAATTCAAAACCAGGCTGGATTAGCTACTCACTCAGGAGCTAGCCATGAACTGGAAGTAGAATGGGCTGAGCTTGTTAAACAACTAATACCTGCTGCAGAAAAAGTACGGTTCCATTCATCTGGCACCGAGTCCACATTAATGGCACTGCGATTAGCTAGAGGGTACACAGGAAAAAACAAGATAGTAAAATTCCAGTCTCATTTTCACGGTTGGCACGACTATATGGTCAAAGGAAATGCCACGCTCACAGGAGTGCCTGAAGGTACATCAGACACTGTGATTGTGCTACCTCCCAACGATATTGATATTGTTGAGAAAACACTAAAGGAAGATAAAGATATCGCGGCAGTAATTTTAGAGCCCACCGGGGCGAACTTCGGCGTGTTGCCGATTTTTCCTTCTTTCCTCCGTGATCTCCGAGAGTCTACCAAACGGCACGAGGTCTTGCTTATTTTCGACGAGGTCGTAACTGGTTTTAGGATATCGAAGGGGGGAGCTCAGGAAAAATATGGAGTTACCCCAGATATGACCACATTGGCTAAAATACTGGCCGGAGGAATGCCTGGAGGAGCTTCTACAGGTCGCGCGGATATTATGGATATGATATCTCACACCAGCGATGCAGAATGGAACACAAAGAGAAGAATAGCCCACCAAGGTACATTCAATGCAAACCCAATGGCTGCTGCCGCTGGAGTGGCTGCACTCAGCCAGATTGCTTCCCAGCCTATTAATGAAAAGGCGGATGCAAATGCGAAATTACTCAAGGACGGCCTCAATGATTTATTTGCTCGTATAGAAGTACCAGGATGTGCTTGTGGCGTAGCATCTATCGTGGAGATAAAATTAGGAATTCCCTGTGTTTGTCCGCACCGAGAAGTTTGCGAGATGCCTCACGAAGGTATTAAGGGACAGATGGGAGCAGCCTTCCAGTCCAAGTTAAGGCTTGCGTTAATAAATGCAGGTATGGACACTTCACGAGGAACCCTACTGATGGTTTCATCTGCTCACACAAAGAAAGACATCGACGACACTATTTTTGCATACGAACGTGCTATTGCTGCGCTTAGAAAAGAGGAGCTTCTCTAATTAATTGATCTTGACAGCTGACAAGAACCCGAACTAAGGAGAATGTGAATATGACTACTATTAACGAACAGTTTTTACAAGCCCATCCGAAATCGGCTGCATTGCATAAACGTGCTCTCGCGCATTTCCCAAATGGAGTCACTCATGACAACAGAAACATGTCGCCACATCCTTTATACGTGACTCACGGTAAGGGATCTCGGAAATGGGATGTTGATGGAAACGAATATATTGACTGGGTTACCGGGCACGGCTCTTTATTATTGGGCCATTCCAGGCCAGAAGTAGTCAAAGCAGTCCAGGACCAAATGGCAAAAGCATCCCATCCTGGTGCCTCTCATGAGAAGGAAATTGAATGGGCAGAACTGATTAAAGAATTAATACCTTCTGCCGAGAAGATCCGGTTTCATTCTTCAGGAACTGAAGCAAGTCTCATGGCCTTTAGGATGGTACGGGCTTATAGCGGCAAAAGTAAAATTATTAAGTTTCAGGGTCATTTCCACGGTTGGCACGACGGAGCAGCACCAGGCTGGGCCAATACTGTTGGAATAACTAAAGGTGCTACTTCGGATACTATAGTATTGCCTCCCAATAACATTGATTTGGTAGAAAAAACTATCAAGGAAGACAAGGACGTTGCAGCAGTTATTCTGGAACCGACTGGGGCTGGGATGGGATTTTTCCCTATTGCTCCCTCCTTCTTGCACCAGCTCAGGAAAGTAACGACAGATAATAACGTTATATTAATTTTTGACGAGGTGGTCCAAGGATTTCGAGCATCTCGTAACGGTACTCAAGGACGATACGGAGTGATTCCAGATATGACATTGCTAGCAAAGATTTTGGCTGGTGGATTGCCCGGGGGAGCGGTTACAGGAAGAGCAGACATCATTGATATGTTGGAATTTAAGGATGCCGAATGGAATAAGACTAGACGGATCACCCATCCGGGGACATTTAATGGCAATCCGCTGTCTGCCGCTGCTGGTGTTGCTGCACTATCATTGATTGCTAATGAGCCTATTAATGAGACTTCTGAAAGTACTGCTAGAAAGCTGAAAAGTGGATTAAGCGAATTACTCACTACGATGGAAATTCCTGGATGTGCGTGTGGGATTGGATCTACAGTTCAACTTCATTTGGGTTATGGACATGAACATGCTGAAGAGCAAGGTGATGAAATTTGTACCTTAGATCACGATAAGATTAGAGCTTTTAATGCTACTCCTGTGGCAGGCAGGTTAAAAATAGCCTTGATCAATGCTGGAGTCGACACGAATAAAGGGGTTAACTTATTAGTTCAGTCTGCACATACTGATGAAGATGTGGCAAAAACTCTTTCCGCATACGAACAGGCTTTTAAGGAATTACGAACCGAAAACGTGTTGGAATTTTGATACGGTCAAAATAGTGCGATCTCCTAGAAGCGCTTAAGTTCCTTGGAGGAGGGTGTATGTCTCAGCATATGGCTGCTGGTGAAGTAGTTGTTCGCTCGTTAATAGCTGAAGGCGTGAAGCACGTTTTTGGTATAGTGGGATCCACGTTTCTACCTGTTCTGGACAGTATGTATGACAGGGACGAAATCCAGTATATAAGTGTTCGGCATGAGCAGGCAGCTGGCTTCATGGCTGACGGATTCGCTAGAGCAACCGGAACACCCGCAGTTTGCTTAGTAACGGGTGGTCCTGGGGCTATGAATTTGCTTAGTGGTTTATGTAGCACCCGAGCAGCTCAGTCTCCCGTTATTGCTCTGGCAGGCGTATCGTCCTCGGCTAACACTGATCGAAAAGCATTTCAAGAGTTTGATCTGATCTCTATTTTTAGACCAATGGTGAAAGAGGCGTTGCAACTAACAAGCCCGATCCTTATTTCTGAAATGATGAGATACGTATTTCGTACTGCTCTGACAGGGAATAAGGGTGCAGTATTCCTAGAAATGCCGAGAGATTACCTAGAAGCATCAGTGGAATACGAGCCTTTTCACTCCTCCGTGTCTGAAAAGATACCTTGTGTACTCTATCCGAACCCTCAGGATATTACTCGGGCCACGTCATTGATTGAAGAAGCAGAAAGACCCTTGATTATTGCCGGAGGAGGAGTTACCGCTGCCAATGCGTCAGAAGATGTAGTGAATCTAGCTGAAATGTTGAATATTCCAATTGTTACAGCTTACGGAAGAAACGACGCTGTTCCCAATAACAGTAAACATTACGTAGGCCCTCTTGGAAGAGCAGGATCACCTGAAGCAGGTCAATTATGCTCAGAATCTGATTTAATCTTGGCTATAGGGACGAGATTATGGCACTTCACTACTTTTTATGATGACAGATATTTAAAAAAGAATGTCAAAATTATTCAAGTCAATACTGATTCTTCCGAAATCGGAAGGCATTACCCAGTTGAGCTCGGCATAACTTCTGATGCTAAAATGACAGTTCAGGCTTTATTGACAAGTCTTACCAATCAGTCAGTCACCAAAAATGAAGCGACTTGGGCCCTTAGAACCAAAGAGCTCAGGCAGCAAAGAATGAATAGATTGGAAAAGGAAGCCTCTCCCGGAACATCTAGTCTGTTGCCGCAACAAGTGTACGCTGAATTGCGCAAATCATTGCCTCCCCAAACTATAGTAACTCTTGATGCTGGGGCATGCCCTGCTTTTGCGTATGACAGGTTGCATTTCAATGCTGGCCGAACTTTCTTTTCTCCTTTGGATGCTGGGGTTTTAGGGTTTGCTTTTCCCGAGGCTATTGGGGCTAAATTGGGTAGGCCGGAAGCTCCGGTACTTGCTATCCACGGGGATGGAGGATTCCTCTTCAACTCACAAGAACTGGAAACAGCAGTGAGGGAAAAAATCCCAGTTGTTACACTGGTTATGAACAACGGTTCTTGGGGATCCGAAAAGGCATATCAAAGAAAGGATTACGGTGATAGATTTGTGGGAATTGATCTGGTAAATCCTAGGTTTGATGAATATGCAAAATTATTTGGGGCAAACGGCTACTTTATTGATAAGGCCGCGGATATCCCCGAGTGTTTATCTCTAGCGTTCAAATCGGAACTCCCTACAGTTATCGAAATAAAAGTAGATCCGGATGAATTTCCAGCACCAGTAAATATTTTCAAAGAAAAAGTAAAGTGAGGACATACTATGGCGTTATCGTCTGAAGACAGGGTTAGGGAAGCTGCATCCCTTATAGGTATGCCAATCCCAGAACACGATATAAAAGAAATTGCTGCAAGATTTACAGCGTTGATTGAGAGTTTCCGTTCGCTTGATGATCTTGAGTTGCAGCATGAACTTCCATACCATACCGATTTGTCTGAGGCACAACATGAGTAATCTAGACCTAAAGACAGCCAGCATTGATACTCTGGTGAAGGCCATGAGAAAACAAGAACTGTCACCAGTTGAACTAGTTAACTGGTACCTTGAGCGTATCGAAAAATTGAATCCTGTGCTTAATTCCTATATCACCGTTTGCGCTGATGAAGCCCGGGAGCAGGCTAGGAAAGCAGAAGCATTGTTGGCTAATAAAGCTGAGACAGGCCCCCTCGTGGGAGTTCCTATTGCTTTAAAGGATCAAATCTTCACTAAGGGAATCAGAACAACGAATGGATCGCTTTACTATAAGGATCACATCCCAACTGAAGATGCGACGGTGGTAACCAAGCTCAAGGACGCCGGAGCTATCATTATAGGAAAAGCTAATATGAGCGAGTTTGCCCTGGGAGGAACCCGAAAGTATCCGTATGGAACTCCTCGGAACCCATGGGATCTTGATCGGGATCCAGGCACTTCGAGTGCTGGTTCCGGTTCTGCAGTTTCAGCGAGACTGTGTGCAGCGTCCTTGGGAGAAGACACAGGTGGATCAGTACGAGGTCCTGCCGGGCACTGTGGAGTTGTCGGGATTAGGCCTACCTACGGCAGGATAAGTAGACATGGCTTTTTTGGGGCTGTTTGGTTTACCGATACAATAGGTCCAATAACAACCTGTGTGGAAGATAATGCCCTAATAGTAAGGACTATATCGGGCAAAGATTCCAAAGATGTCACGACCAAGCCAATCCCTGTGCCAAATTACACGGAGGGTCTGGGAAAATCAATTAAAGGCCTGCGCATTGGTATCTTAAAAGAATATATGGAGCATGAAGGTTTGGATTCTGAAGTCAGGACAGTTGTTGAAGCAGCGACGGAGGTTTTTCGTGAAGCAGGTGCTTCTGTCAAAACTGTTTCCGTCCCGTTTGTATCGCGGTCTGGGCCTGTATTTATAGCTTTGGCGGACAGTGAGGCTGCTGCGGCCACTGACCACGTACTGAGGGACAATAGTGCAATTTTAGATTCTGCTACCCGTACGCGTTTGCTTGCAGGCTCATTGACCCCATCATATATTTATCATAGGGCTTTGCGGGCGAAAGCGATGCTTACAAATCAATTTCATGCTGCCCTTAAGGATGTGGATATTTTGATATCCCCTACCCAGCCGACGGCGGCGCCACTGATTGAGACAGGTGAGAAGGTCTTTTCTAGTGCGGAAGATGTGGCTAAGCGCTTGCACACTCACCGATCCTTCTGTGCTTCTTTTGCCATGGCTGCTTTGCCTGCTATTTCTATACCATGCGGACTCACACCTAATGGATTGCCGGTAGGATTGCATTTAGCAGGAAGGCCTTTTGAAGAAGAAGTGCTATTTCAGGCTGGATATGCTTATCAAGAAACGACCCAATGGAACAAATCGCTACCTCCATTGGCTGTCTCTTGAAATCAACTGTGTGAAAGGACGGGTAAAGTGGAAAAAAGCAATAGAGTCGTTACAAGAGAGGTAATCAAAACTATGGCTTTAGCTAGAGGTATAAAGCTATCGGATCAGAGGGCAGAAGCCTTGATCCCAGAGCTAACTACGGTAGTAGAGGGATTAGAGGCACTTCGATCCATGTTAGAAGATAGCAAGTTAGAACCATCTTTGGTATTCCACGTACCTGGGCAGGTTAAACATGTCGGATAGTAATTTAGCCCATAGCACAATCAAGCAATTAGCAGACCTCTATCAAAAGCGAAAGGTTTCCCCTGTTGAAGTAGTCGAAGACTTATTGGATCGAATATCTTTGTTGGATAGCAGGTTCAATTACTATATTACAGTGGTTGCAGATGAAGCCAGAAAGTCTGCAAAGATAGCTGAATCTGAAATAGTGTCGGGTACTTACAAAGGAGGTTTACATGGTATTCCTCTCTCTTTAAAGGACATTATTTGGACTAATGGTGTTTTGACTACCTGTGCTTCTAAGGTAATGGAGAACTACGTTCCAGACTATGACGCTGAGATAGTTTCCAAGTTAAAAGCCAAAGGCATGTTTTTATTAGGGAAACTAAACGCCCAAGAATTTGCCATGGGAGCTACAGGGAGTATTACCTATTTTGATATTCCTACAAACCCATGGGACGAGGAATGTGTTACAGGGGGTTCAAGTAGTGGATCTGGAGGCTCAATCGCCATTGATACTAGTATAGCGGCTATTGGAACTGATACAGGGGGATCTGTGCGTATCCCAGCTGCACTGTGCGGAATCTTTGGACACAAACCCACATATGGTTTGGTAAGCAGAAGAGGAATTATGGCTTTGTCATATACCTTGGATCACGCTGGGCCTATGACAAAGACGGTAGAAGACGCTGCTATAATGTTGGACGGCATGGCTGGCCATGATCCCCTTGATCGTTCAACAGTCAATGAGCAGTTTTCCAGTTTCACGTCGAAACTGGGTTCGGACATAAAGGGTTCCAGGCTAGGAATAATTAAAGAGGTTTTTGAAATGCCGCACCACCCTGAGGTACGAGATTTGTTTGAGAAGTCAGTAAAGACGTTGGAAGGGTTGGGTTGCAGCGTACAAGAAGTTTCTATTCCCATGTTTCCCCATGCAAGAAAGTTTCATCCTGTAATTTCGATATCAGAGTCTAGTTTTACCCATCAAAAGACCTATCTAACACATCGTGATCAATATGGAGAAGAGTCCCAGCGCCGTTTAGATCTCGGACTTCTCATAACGCCTAGTGATTATCTTATGGCTCAGCAGGCAAGAGAACTATTAAAAAGACAAACTGCGTCTGTGTTAGAAACGGTTGATTACTTAGTATTACCTACTGTGCCTACACCCGCACCGAAGATAGCAACTCCGAAGATGCTCTTAGGCGAAAAAGAAGTTAACAGCTGGGGATTGTTGGCTACTTATACGTGCCCGTTCAATGATACTGGTCATCCTGCGGCATCGGTGCCATGTGGTTTTGACAGTAATGGATTACCCGTAGGTCTTCAAATAGTGGGCAAGTCTTTTCATGATGCAGATGTGCTAGGCATAGCCCAAGCGTATGAAAGTGCTACGGAATGGAGCTTACATAAACCGGTACTGTAAAGCAGTATGCTGAAAACATTAAGTTTTTTCTCAACAAACCTAAAAACGAGGTATAACGCTGCCAGACTAATGGTTCAGGGATACACATTATCCTATTATCTATTGATGTCCTTTATAAAAATAATGCTAGTTCCTTTGTCCTGGATTTGCTCAACAAAAAAAGCTTAAACCTGTTGTTAATGCCTTGTAGTAGCAGGCGTTAGTTTTATTTTCCTGATAGTAGGCACAGCATGTGCCTACTTATCAATTAACCCGTGTATCTATCCTTTGCTTCCTTGCCAGTGATTATTTAACAAAACTTTAATCTAAATGCACGGCAACTTAATTCCTTGTTAATAATCTCTATTTAGAATCATACATAGAACAAATCAGAAGGTTAGAAAGTTAATGGAGGGGTCAATACAAAACGATGAACAAAATTTTATTTGGAACTGCAATTTTAGCTTCATTTGGATTACTTGCATGTAGTTCTTCCGAGGCTGAGACTGTAAAGGAATCCCCATCCTCAGGCGCAACAGTCGTTTCCGAAGTTACCAAAATCGAAGGATCAATTGAAATTGATGGATCTAGTACAGTTTATCCTGTAACTGAGGCAGTTGCTGAAGAATTTGGAAAACTTTACAAAGATGTAACGGTCACCGTTGGTTTTTCTGGAACAGGAGGTGGCTTTAAGCGTTTTGCTAAAGGCGAAACCAGTATCTCTGATGCATCTAGGCCCATCAAGGATGAGGAAATTGAGGCCGCAGCTGAGGCAGGAACTGAATGGATCGAGCTTGCGGTAGGACAAGACGGCCTTTCTGTAATGGTAAGCCCTAAAAATACCTTTATAGAGTGTCTGACTGTCGAACAGTTAAAGAATCTATGGAAACCAGATAGCACAATCATGACCTGGAAAGATATTGATGCTTCTTGGCCCGACAAAAGAATTAATTTGTATGGACCGGGTACAGATTCAGGAACCTTTGATTTCTTTACTGAAGAAATTGTTGGTGAAGTACAATCCAGTAGGTCTGACTATTCCATGAGCGAGGACGACAATTCACTAGTTAAAGGAATCAACACTGATCCCAATGCACTAGGATATTTTGGCTACGCTTACTATGATGCCAACCCAGATAAACTAAAACTAGTAGCAATTGATGATGGTAATGGTTGCGTGGAACCTTCTGCTGAGACCATTAAATCAGGAGAATATACCCCACTTGCACGGCCATTGTTCATATATGTTAACAGCGACCATTTAAAAAATAGGCCAGCAGTTGAAGCGTTTGTGAAGTACTTCTTGACTAGTGGACCAGAATTGGTAGCAGAAGTAGGCTATGTGAAAGAATCAAACGAAGTCTATACCCAGGGTTTGAACCTAGTGGAGGCGACGCTTCTAAAGTGACAAAAACCTTAGAGTTATCTCGTTATTTGCTCCCCAGATTGTACGGCATACTTCTTCTTATAAGAAGGCAGTTTTCTGCGGTGTGTCCCTCCTTCGGGTCATCGCAGAAAACATTTTAGTATAAGAGTGAAACCTTGTTAAAATGAAAGGAAATCTATCGGTAATTATCGAAAACTTCAGGTAGAATAGATAGGAATCGATAAGAGATATTAAGCGAACTATGAAGATACGGGAATCCTTTCCAGAGAGAGCTGAAAATCCTATATCAGGAACTATTGTAAAGTACCTGTTTTTTCTATGTGTATTAATATCTTTACTCACAACCGCTGGAATTCTCTACTCATTACTTTCTCAGGCAATCGGGTTCTTTTTTGAAGTACCACTCATAGATTTTTTGACAGGAACTCGCTGGGCTCCGATTTTGAAACCTCAGGCATACGGGGTGCTTCCTTTAGTGTGCGGCACGCTCTTAGTAGCTGCTATAGCTGCGGTGGTAGCTCTGCCTGTTGGTCTCGCAACAGCAATTTTTCTCTCTGAATATGCTCCTGACAAGATTAGACGAATCCTGAAACCTCTTTTAGAGATTCTGGCAGGAGTGCCAACGGTGGTTTACGGCTATTTCGCACTAACATTTGTAACACCCCAACTTCAGAAGTTGGTTCCCGACATGCTTGTTTTCAATGCTCTTAGTGCTGGTTTAGTAATGGGCATTATGATTATTCCAATGGTTTCATCTCTAAGTGAAGATGCCATGTTAGCAGTACCTCGATCTCTTCGATATGCTGCATATGCCTTAGGATCAACCAGGCTTGAAGTCAGCCTGAAGGTAGTTGTTCCTGCGGCTCTCTCAGGGATCATTGCTTCATTTATCATTGCAGTATCACGGGCAATTGGGGAAACGATGCTTGTCACTTTGGCGGCTGGGGCAACTCCTAGAATGACTTTTAATGTTTTTGACAGTATTCAAACCATGACTGCGTACATAGTACAACTAAGTTTAGGAGAAGCCCCTCACGGTTCATTGGAATATAACACGATATTTGCTGTCGGTTTACTTTTGTTCGTTATGACATTAATTATGAACGTTATCGGCCATCTCGTAGTTAGAAGATGGAGGGAAGTATATTGAGTCTGCAGTCAAATAAAATATTCAATTCACACCTAAGATCCAGGGCAATACGAGGCATGGTATTTTATGGAATTTGCTTGGTGTGTGTCTGTATTGGAATAGCAGCACTAGGAACTTTACTAGTTCAGGTCGTTTCTGATGGCTGGTCATGGTTAACATGGCATTTTTTGTCTGATTACCCCTCTCGTCATCCTGAAGAAGCAGGCATGATGTCTGCTATTTTTGGAACGTTGTGGGTTATGGCCATGACGGGTATTTTTGCTGTTCCAGTAGGTATTGGTAGCGCGATGTTTTTAGAAGAATATGCGCCAAAGAATAAATTGATGCAAATTGTTGAAATTAACTTGGCCAACTTGGCAGGAGTGCCTTCTATCGTGTATGGACTTCTTGGGCTTGCTGTATTTGTTTATTGGATGAACATTGGTAGAACTGCATTGGCAGGATCGTTGACTCTTGCTTTGCTTGTTTTGCCCGTGATTATTCTGGCTTCTAGGGAAGCCGTTAGAGCCGTGCCTAATGCTCATAGAGAAGCTGCTTATGCCTTAGGTGCAGATAAATGGCAAGTCATACGAATGGTGGTGTTTCCGGGGGCTTTCCCAGGTATACTCACAGGCTCGATACTTGCTCTCTCTAGGGCTATTGGAGAGGCTGCTCCAGTGATTGCAATTAGTGCATTAGTTTATATAACCTTTATCCCGACATCCCCGATGGATCGCTTCACAGTAATGCCAATCCAAATATATAATTGGGTCTCACGGCCACAAGAAGAATTCCAGAACTTGGCGGCAGCTGGAATTATAGTTCTTTTGGTAGTACTTCTATCTATGAATGCTCTAGCAATTTTTTTACGAAATAAGTACCAGACAAAAAGTGATGAATAATATGACCTCACCCAAAAGCGTATTAAATACAAGCCAGCTTTCTGTTTATTATGGATCGTTCTTGGCCTTAAAAAATGTTGACATGGCTATACAAGCTAATGAGGTGACTGCCTTAATTGGTCCTTCTGGCTGTGGAAAAAGCACTTTACTGCGATGTTTTAACAGAATGAATGACTTGATTCCAGATGCCGTTGTCGAAGGGAAAGTCTTATTCAACGGTAAGGATTTGTACGGTTCTGAGATAAATCCTACAGAAATCCGTTCACGAATTGGGATGGTCTTCCAGAAACCGAATCCATTTCCTAAGTCGATCTTCGATAACGTTGCCTTTGGGCTTAAGGTTAACGGTTACACTGGAAAGATGGACGAAGCAGTCGAGTGGGCTCTTAGGCAGGCAGCACTGTGGGATGAGGTTTCAGATCGATTAAAGAAGAGTGCGCTAACACTTTCTGGCGGTCAGCAACAGCGTCTTTGTATAGCTCGGGCAATAGCTGTCCAGCCCGAAGTGATTCTCATGGACGAACCTGCTTCTGCATTGGATCCCATAGCTACATTGGCTATCGAAGAGCTGATTAGAGAATTAAAACAGCTATATACTATTGTTATTGTCACTCATAATATGCAACAAGCGGCACGAGTAGCGGATAAAACAGCTTTTTTGATGGTGGATGATGCCAGAGGTGGCTATTTGGTCGAGTATGATGCGACTAGTAAAATTTTCACGAACCCCAGTGATTCAAGAACAGAGGCGTATATAACCGGTAGATTTAGCTGAGAACGGCACATGTATTCAAGTGTTGCCTTCAGTGAGTTCCGTGGTGTATCCTCTGAGACAATTTAAGGAAGCCAGTCCAATCAAATCGACGTTTCTAATCCATATAATAAAGGAGATAAGGAATGGTAGCTGCAGAAGATCGTTATCTTGAGTTGCACAAGGGTTCGGCCACACGGTACGAGACGGCTAAATCATTATTCCCTGACGGGGTGACACATGATACCCGATGGGTCACGCCATTTCCTCTTTTTATGACGCATGGGAAAGGTCCGTATAAATGGGATGTGGACAACAACAAAATTAATGATTTTGTGATGGGACACGGATCGATGATATTGGGTCATGCTCATCCAGATGTTGTTTCTGCCGTTCAAGAGGCAGCGAGCCGCGGATCACACTTAGGTGGTAATACCGAACAAGAAATGGCATGGGCCCAATTAGTGTGTGACCTTGTTCCAGCAGCAGAAAAAGTTCGGTTCACCATGTCCGGAACGGAAGCGAGTCTCTTGGCCTTTAGGTTAGCTCGTGCGTATTCCGGAAAGACTAAGTTACTTAAGTTCCGAAATAATTTTCATGGTTGGCACGACTATTCCATTCTAGGAGAAGGCCGAGGAATGGGTGGCGTACCTGAAGCCGCGAAAAGCACAATGATTGTAGCTGACCCCGATCTTCAGAATGTTGAAGAAATCCTTAGCAAAGATAAAGACATTGCAGCTGTTATATTGGAACCGTCAGGTGCAAATGCTGGATGGCTTCCCTTCTCTGTAGACTTTCTGAAAGGACTACGTGACCTAACATCTAGTTACAATGTTGTTTTAATATTTGATGAAGTTGTAACTGGTTTTCGTTATGCTCCAGGAGGGGCTCAGGACAGGTTCAATATTACACCTGACATGAGCATTCATGCTAAGGCAATGTCAGGAGGATATCCTGCAGGAGCGGTTGTAGGTAAAGCAGAAATATTAGATATGATTCAGCATAGAGGGGATCCAAAATGGGATAGTTCTTCTAGAGTAAGTCATCCTGGAACCTTTAATGCTAATCCAATAGTTGCCTCGGCCGGAGTTGCTGCGTTGAATTTGATTGCCAATCACGGAATAACTCAGCATGCTGAAGAAATGGCTGGTAGATTGCGAAGTGGTGCTAGGGATATTCTGGCTCGCCTAGAGATCCCTGCTACAGTATATGGTGTGGCCTCGGTGTTCTATTTAATTTTCGGCGTATCTGGGGAGAGTGATGAAAACGGTATTTGTACGCTTCCTCATGATGCCATACGGAATGCTGCTGATCCTGATATTTATAGGCTAGCAAAAGTAGCTTTTCTTAACGAAGGTATAGACTTCATGCGGCATAGAGCCATTTTTGGTCTCGTTTCAGGTTCTCATACACCAAGCGATATTGACCACGCTCTTGAAGGTTTTGAGAGAGGTCTTAAGGTTCTGCAGGGTGAAGGAATAGTTTAAGCGCACACAAAGAAAGCCATACTGAAGAAAATAGCCTAGAACTCGGTCATCTTCCCTTGAATTCAGGTTTTCGCTTTTGGACGAAAGCGATAGGGCCTTCTTTTGAGTCCTCAGTTGCTCGTGCAATAAATTGACCATATTGGCAGAGATCGAGAGCGGTATTTAGATCAGCCTCCCAGCATTGGTATACCAGTCGTTTAGCTACTTGGATTGCAACAGACGGACCAGAAGCGATTTGAAGTAAATAGTCAGTAGCCTGGTCAACTAGGTGATCATGGGGAAACACCATGTCCACGTATCCCATGTCCAAAGCTTCCTTAGATCCGAATATTCTTCCAGTCCATATTAGATCTAAGGCTTTAGAGATACCAAGGATTTTGGGAAGAAAATAACAACCACCGTCACCAGGAACTAACCCCATTTTTACATATGCCATAGTAAACTTAGCATTATCAGAGGCAATCCGGATATCGCACATTGATGCCATATCCATTCCTGCTCCTGCGCAAGGGCCATTGATAATTCCAACGTACGGTTTATCAAGTGTTGCAAGAGCTCGGGGAATACGGTGTACAGTGTTTTTGAGTTCATGCCTTTGCTCTATAAATAGGCTATTTTCATCGTCGTCGCTTTGAATTAGTGAAGCCTCTCGTTTGTCTGTAGAGCCCTCAGAAAACCGTTTGCCCGCTAGTTTGGCATCCATGCCTGAACAAAATCCCCTTCCTGCCCCTGTTACAACGACTACCTTCACATTATGGTCGAGTTTAGCGTCTTCAATACAAGCAACCCAGCCTTCGAGCATCTCTTTACTGAAGGCGTTGAGCACCTCAGGTCGGTTAAGTGTAATAGTCGCTATGCCTTGATTTTTTGTATAGAGTACGTCTTTTAATTGCATGGTCATCCTCCATGAGTTTTAGTCTTGGTTCCATATGGTATGTAGTAAGTTGGAGACTTCTTGTATGTCTTTCGCAGTGTCAATTCCTTTCCAGAATCGCTCACTCTTGAATCCGCTAAGTTGGCCTTTTTCAGCTAAATCAGGAAATGTAGATGTTTCATGATCTCCTTTTTCTGGCATAAGTTTGGTGATGTGTTTTGAAAAAACATATACTCCAGCATTCACCCAATACGGTAGTTGCGGCTTTTCAAGAAAAGATATAACTCTATCAGAGTCATCACATGACACAATGCCGTATTGACTAATAAGTGGAGTCAGCATGATTGTAGCGATTGTCTCGGGATTTAGTTGGTGTAAATTAAGGATTGGTTGAAGAGCTTGATTCGTTAGAATATCACCGTTTGTCGCTATCACGAGATTGGCAGAATCCGGGAGACAAAGAAGCCCTTGTCGATAGGCTCCTCCTCGTCCAAGTGGCTCTTTCTCTTCGATATACTCAAGGGCGATCCCAACATTTTCACCATCGCCAAAATATTGCTTGATCGCTTCTATTCGATAGCCACCAAGTATCACAGCATTAGTGACACCGTTCTTTTTTAGCCATGACAGCTGGTACCATAATAGTGGCTTTCCATTTAACTCCACCATCGGTTTAGGTTTATCGTCAGTATAAGGGCGTAGTCTTTCCCCTCTACCGCCAGCTAGAACCAGGGCGTATAACATGAAGATACTCCTTATTGGGCGTCCTCGGAAACAATGTCTATTATATCAAGCTTGGTAAATCAATGAACTAGAAGGCAATTAGAGAAGCGGCAAAGAAAACTGGAAAGCAGAACCATGGCCTAAGCGACTTTCTACAGATATATGGCCACCTTGTGTTTGAACCAAATGTTTAGCGATAGCCAGTCCAAGCCCAGAACCTCTACTGTTTCTCGATGAATCTACTTTATAAAGTCTTTCAAAAATTCTGGTCACATGCTCAGAGCCAATACCAATTCCAGTATCTACGACCGAAACATTTGCAATGTTACCAGTTACATTAGTTGTGATAGTGATAGAGCCAGTTGGTTCAGTGAATTTAATAGCATTTTCCAAGAGGTTAGCTAAGATTTGTTGAAATCTAATGGGGTCTATTTCAACAAATAAATCAGCACTTTCTTCCTCGTAGATGATTTTAAGATTTTTCGTATCTGCGTATGATTGCAGACGATTGATGGTGGAGGCCACTAGGCTTCCCAGCGTGACTTTACGAGTTGTGACAGGAAGACTGCCCGATTCAACATTAGAAAGCATACGGAATTCTCCTATAAGCGCGGTTAGATGATCTACTTCATTTGTGATCCGATTCAGAAAGTCATGCTGTTCTGAGCGGTCGCTTATACTATCACTGGCGAGGGTTTCGGCCATAGCTTTTATAGAAGCTAGAGGCGTCCTGATTTCGTGGGAGACGTTATTAAGGAATTCTTGGCGTACAGTTTCCAAGTGTTTAAGTTCAGTTAAGTCTTCTATAGCAACCGCAATTCCGTAGATTTCATTATTATCAATTGTAATGGGTAAGCACTCCACACTTAGAACACTTGCCCCGTTAACATATTCAAGCTCCATATAGGTAGGTTTTTTGGTTAATAACGCAGACTCTGCCTGGCTATGTATTCGATGATCCCGTACAATTTCGATAAGAGTAGTTTTGAAATGCTCATGAGAAGGGACCTCAAAAAATGTGGCCGCTTGCTGACTTAAGTGGACAACTCCCAGGGATTGATCGGTTACAATGACGATTCCACGTGCAGTAGTTAGCAGTACTTTTGTAATAGCGTGAGCAGTATTGAGCCTTTCTGTAAGTGTTTCCAATGTGGGTGTCTGTGGATCCTCAGGTGGAAATCTGCGAAAAGGAAATTTAGGGTTCTTGGCATATATTCCGACAAGAACCACAAAGCATAAAGCGACAACAGTGAGTATTAAGTAATCCAACATAGCTGATGGTGCGCTATCCCTTTAGTTGATAACCTACTCCACGAACAGTTTGAATGCTGTCTGGAGAGGAAGGATTTTCCTCAATTTTTTCTCTAAGCCACCTAATGTGAACATCAATAGTTCGGGTATCGCCATAAAAATCATATCCCCAGACAGCATTCAAGATTTGATTTCGTGACAGAACTTTTCCTTTGTTCAGCATGAGGAGTGTCAAGAGCTCATACTCCTTAGGTTTTAGGGATATTGAAGTTCCTGATACTAAGACTTCATGGCTTTCGGTATTAATCGATATCCGAGCAGTAGAAAGAACTTTTACGTCTGATCTATTGCCCAGAGAAGCATTTCCCCCCCAAGTTACTCTTCTGAGTACCCCATGAATACGAGCTATTAATTCTCTCATGCTAAACGGTTTGGTAATATAATCATCCGCTCCAATCTCCAACCCCACAATCCTATCAATTTCGTTATCTTTGGCAGTTAACATCAATATCGGTACATTGCTCTCTTTGCGAATGATGCGACAAACATCTTTGCCGCTAATCATTGGAATCATCAAATCTAAGATTATTAAATCTGGTAAGAGGTCTCTGGCTTTTGCCAGCGCCTCCTCTCCGTCTTTAGCAATTGCAACTTCATAGCCTTCAGCACGAAGGGAGTACTGTAACGAATCTACTAGGTTTTGTTCGTCATCCACGACTAATATTTTTGCCATAATATGTCTCTGAATCAGTTTTTGAGAGTATATTAACATGATGGTGGTAGTTTCCATTAATGAGAGTTTAAAAAACCTCTAATAAATTGTTAAACTTTTTAAGGGAAACTAGAAGTAGACTGTGTAAGTAACATTTGCATAGAATGATTGAAAGCGATAACTTTTTGGTTGGAAACCTTTTCTAGACAGGTAAACTGGGTTTGCCACATTAGCTATTTTGGCAATTGAAGCATGAGTGTTACAATTGGTTTCTCAAATATCATGTGACATTTTGGGTTTAGCAAACCGAGTGAATAGGAAACTATAACTTAGTAGGTGCATTATGTCTCCAACAAATTTAGAGCGTAACCTTAAATCGTTAACGGATGGTTTACTTGTAATGGCTAGTATGGTGGAGCAGTCAATTCATTCAGCAGTTGAAGCTCTCAAAACTCGAAATATGGAACTAGCCGAGAAGGTCATAAAGGACGACGACTACATCGATCATAAATGTGTTGAACTAGAAGAAGCCTGTATTGAAATAATAGCCACTCAGCAACCAATGGCAGTTGATTTGCGCGTTTTGGTGTCAGTGCTAACAATTATCGTTGAATTAGAGCGGATGGGTGACTATGCAGAGGGAATTGCAAAAATCAATATTAGGATGGGAGATGATAGTCTTCTGAAGCCCTTAGTGGATATCCCTAGAATGGCAGATAAGTCTACGGATATGTTAAGAAGGAGTATTAGTGCATTCTTGAGTAGAGATGCGGATGCAGCGCGTCAAATCATTAAAGATGATGACGAAGTTGATAGCTTATACGATCAGGTGTTTCGTGAACTATTAACCTTCATGATCGAGGATCCTCGATCAATCCAAAAAGCTACATACCTAATTTGGGCGGCCCATGACTTAGAACGAATTGCTGATAGGGCCACGAATATTGCAGAAAGAGTGGTTTTTACTGTGACAGGAAAAAAAGAAGATGTAGGGGCGTCGCATTATTCCTGATTCCAACTAGCAGATCTTTTGGGTTTTATTGGCCCAACTGTCTTGGCATGGAGCTACTGTCGGCACCTAGCAGATTCTGATATTGTTAGATCACTTCCTGTGCATACTTGGTGTCAGCCAATTTCTTGTGAAACTAATATATGGGCTACTCAAATGACAAAGAGCTAATTGAATGCAGTTCGTCCCAGCCGTCTTTTAGATGGGCAATGCTAGCTTTGATGTCCCTCCTGTATGGGTGTTTTGGCTTGGCAGTTACTTCCATAGCTCCTTTGGTAGACACAATTTCGAAAGAGCTTTCCATTAACTCTAGTCAGATGGGCACCATCCTAGGAGCATGGCAGTTAGTTTATATAGGATTGGCATACCAGAGTGGTAGTTTACTGGATCGGTTTGGCGTTAAGAGATCAATTGCTGCAGGAGCACTAGCAATAGCAGTGTCATTATTTGTTAGAGCAGCAGCTGTGGATTTTATTACATTACTTTTAGCTGTCATTATTTTTGGGTTGGGCGGATCCATGATTTCGGTGGGCTCTCCCAAAGTCGCTAGCATGTGGTTTAGCGGACGACAACGAGGAATGGCAACAAGTGTGTCCTTTGCAGGAAGCATACTCGGATCAATCATCGGGATGGCACTTACAAGTGCAGTAGTAGTTCCGTTGCTGGGGAATTGGCGTTTGGCTTTTTTGTTTTACGGCGCGCTTACTGTCGTTGCAACGATTGTTTGGCTATTATTGGCAAGAAATCAGGTTCCTGGGACGGACGACGTTAGGGTTCAAGACCAAGAGCGAGCTGGAAATTTGAAAGGGATAATAGCAATCGATAACGTCAAGTTGATAGTGGTGCTTGGATTTTCAGTATTTCTACTTAATCATGGGCTTCGGAATTGGCTTCCAGTCTTACTAATAGAGAAAGGTGTAAGTGAGGCCAATGCCGGGTTTATGGCAGCTATACCCATGGTGATTGGGATGATTACTATGCTTGTGATTCCCTCCGTTGTTAAATCAGGCTACCGAAAGCCTACAGTTATAATCTTACTTATAATTGCTGGAGTAACTGTTATACCATTGGCATTAGGACAAGGAGCTGTAGTATTAGTCTTTTTGGTGATATCAGGTGCAGTACGACAGCCTTTAAATTCCCTGCTTTTGCTTTTGCTAATGGATACGAAAGGGATTGGTTCCGCACGAATTGGTGCCGCAGGAGGCTTGTTCTTTGCTATTTCTGAAATCGGAGGATTTGGAGGTCCTTTTATTGTGGGAGTATTGAGAGATATAACGGGCGATGCCCAATTAGGTATCATAGTAATTGGATTAGTAATGTTGGTTCTGGCACCCCTAACTTTTAAGGTTACGGACTATAAAATAAGAGACAATGTTTAGCCTTGCATATCACCGTACTATAGCCACAGTGTTTTCAGGTGGTGAGAAGCAGTTACCAGTGATATGCTTAGCCTATCAAAAAGAACGAAGGTGATGATATGAATCAACCAAGCGCCTTATTGTTGGTCAAGACGAATTCCCCTAGCGGCACTAGTGATGAATGGAGTCATTGGTTTGACGATGTTCACTCCAAAGAATGGATCTCGTGTCCTGGAATAAAAACTATCCGCCGCTTTGAATTAACCCCAGGAATGCCAGAGGGCTGGGATGTGCCTGCCCCCAGACATTTAATCGTCTATGAACTAACTGGGCTGGACGTTCTAGCGAGCAACGAATACAAAACATTAGCTGAGAAAGTGCCACTATGCCCACCAGAAATGGATAAGCTCACATCAACTGACACGCTTAATCTCACTGGTGGTGTATTCCAGCAAATCATTCCAGAGAACCAAGAGTATGAAATTCCTGCTGAGGCTTCCTATCTTCTTGCCGTTGGGCATGCAGGAATACCCGACGAAGTCGAGGAAGAATATCATGCTTGGTATAACACGGAGCACATTCCTGCGTATCTTGAAATCCCTGGATTTCTTAGCGCCCGACGTTTTCAAAGGACCGACCAGCATACCCCTGTCTCAGGACTCAGTGTTACTGGAGCTGATTATGTTGCTTTGTATGATCTTTCCAATAATCAAGTTTTTGGATCTCCTGAATTTAAGGTTCGGGGAGTTACTCCATGGAGTACAAGAATCAGAAGCTATACGTGGCAGCGTCGGAAGATGAACAATCTTTATAAATCTGTGCTGACTAAAAATACAAAAACCTAGGAAGAATTATGTTGAACTTAATTATTAAGAACGGCCTTATAGTTGACGGTACGGGGAATGCTGGTTTCTACGGAGCTGTCCTTGTAGATGGAGACACTATAACAATTCAGCGAGGGGACATTTCCCATTTGGAAGCTGAGAGAATTATTGATGCATCCAACCATGTCGTGTGCCCAGGTTTCGTTGATCTTCATTCGCACGCTGGTTTGACCATCCTAGGCAGTCCTCATCATGATCCGAAGATTCGTCAAGGAGTTACAACAGAACTGATAGGCATTGACGGTATTTCTCATGCCCCGTTTAAAAACCAGAAAGAACTAGAACGATATATTTGGTTGGATTCTGGACTAAACTGGTATCCTCCGATGCCTCCTGATTGGTTATCAGTTGCCGAATTATTGAACAAGTATGACGATAAAGTTGCCATTAACATCGCCTATATTTTAGGCAATGGACCTGTTAGAGTTTGGAGTGTTGGCTGGGGCTCAGGTGCCGCGAATGCCAGGGAAATGGATGACATGAAAGCCGTCGTTCGAGAAGCAATGGAAGAAGGTGCCTGGGGGCTGTCTAGCGGACTTGATTATCCTCCCAGTAGTTACTCTGATACTAATGAACTTATCGCGCTTTGCGATGTAGCTGCGAAGATGGGAGGATTTTACCATACCCATACACGGGCAAGTTTATTAACAAAGGCACATACCGCTCCTTGGGATGAAGCCCTGGAAATCGGACGTCAAAGTGGATGCCCGGTGCATCTTACTCACTACCGGCAGGGTTCTCAGGGGATGGGTAGCCATCTAGATTATCTAGGGATAGTTGAAAACGGCAGAAAAGAAGGCATGGATGTCACTTTTGATTGCTATACGTATCCTTATTCAGGAACTACCATCACCATTGGACTGCCGCATTGGGCTAAAGATGGGGGCCCCGAAAGACTTATTAAGGCACTCACGGATCCGAAAGACAGGGAACGGATGAAGAAAGAGTTGTCCTCCACTATGGTTGAGAATCAGTGGCTTACCAATTTTACGATGCCACAGAACAAGATATATGACGGCAGACTACTCACTGCCATTGCGGAAATGCGAGGGCAAGAACCATTGGATGCACTGTTTGATCTTCTTGTGGAGGAAAACTTAGGTATTTCCACGGTTTCTTTAGGCACTAATGCTCATACTCTAGCTGCCTTTGTGTCTCATCCTTATGGCATGATAGCCAGTGACGCCATACTATTTGGCGATCACCCTAACCCTAGAACATATGGATGTTTTCCTTTAGTGCTAGCAGAATTCGTACGAGCAGAAGAACAACTAAGCTTGGAAGAGGCTATTCGTAAAATGACATCTTTTCCTGCTCAAAGACTAGGATTACCAGACAGAGGTATACTTCGGGATGGTTTTAAGGCGGATATTGTTGTGTTTAATCCCAATACTGTTAAGGCCCTAGCTACAAAAGACAAGCCACATCAGTATCCGGAAGGTATACCCTATGTGATTGTGAATGGCGTGGTTGTGATTGACCAAGGCAGCAATACTGGTGCTCTACCTGGAAAATCCTTGCGCAAAGGTAAGGTCTCCTAACAAAAACTACAAAGGAAGACGAATTAAATTCTGGAGGATTGCTATGATTATAGATATGCATCGTCACTTATGGTCACTTTTTGAAAGATATCCTAGGGCAGCTGAAATAGCTCGTCGGGGAGGAGCAAAGGAGGCCTTAGTGGAAGATCTACCGGTTGTTCCAGACTGGGAACAGACGGGAAGAGATCTCATCAAGGAAATGGACGAGTCAGGGATCGATATCTCTGTTATTTTTATGGCTGATTATGCATTAAGACTGGGTGATGGTATTTTTACTGCAGAGGGCGAAAACCGAATTCACGTGGAATTGATGAAACGGTATCCCGATAGGATTATTGCTTATTTTGGTATTGATCCCAGACGAAAAGGAGCGGCAGATTCTTTTGAAACTGCTGTAACTGAGTGGGGGGTTAGAGGATTGAAAATGCATCCAACGGTGGGTTACTTTCCCCATGATCGAGCTGCTTATCCTCTGTATGAAATCTGTCAGAGTAAAGGCTTACCCGTAACTTTTCATACAGGTCCTATGCCTTCCCCGCTGTTTAGTCGTTATACTCAGCCACTGCATTTTGATGAGGTGGCTGCTGATTTTCCTGACATGACTATTGTAATGGCCCATGCTGGACAAGAATTATGGCCTGAAGCCTTGAATGTGGCAAGGATGAAACCAAATATCATACTTGAGTTATCCATGTGGCAACCTAAATTTAAGTTCTTGAGTGAATTCCTGTTCGCAATAGATAGGATGCGCGATACGATAGGGATAGAGAGAATTACATGGGGATCGGACTTCCCGGGATTGAGGAACGTAATGCCCATGAAAAAATGGGTTGACATCTTCAAGCAATTGCCTTCTTTGGGAGAAGAGCACGGATTCAAATTTGACGATCTAGACGTCCAAGCACTCATGGGAGGAAATGCGGCACGAATCTTAAACCTGTGAATATTAAAGACTACCTTACTAGGGAAAATTATGGTTTTTTATTGGGATTCATCGGTGTTGTAATTTTCTCTCTTACATTGCCAATTACCCGGCATCTCACTCAAGTTGGGTTTACATCGCTTGAAATAGGCTTTGGTAGGGGTTTTTTGGCAGGAACAGCATCCATTTTCATTCTTCTTTTTAAAGGCCAGTTTCGGTCTGGGAATCTACCAAACACTTCAGACATAAGTAAATTTATGATCACAGCGGTAGGTGTGGTTTTTGCGTTTCCAATATTAACTGCAGTCGCTATGCAGACCATCCCAGCCGGAAATGGAGGAATTGTTGTTGCAGCCGTTCCTCTTGCAACTGCAATTTTTGCCGGTTTACTTTCTGAAGAAAATCCCAGTATAAGATTCTGGGTAATAGCAGTTGCTGGATTTATTACAGTTATAGTTTTCAGGTTGTTAGCGAATGACTTATCAGTCGCTAATGTGGGGTTGGGAGATTTTGCACTATTCGGTGCGGTGATACTTGGAGGTCTTGGCTATGCTCAAGGGGGTATACTTGGGAAGCGAATAAGCGGGTGGAAAGTGATTTGCTGGGCTTTGGTAATAAGCTTTCCTTTGGTTGCTCCCCTGACTCTTCTTAGTTTCGATTTCACTCATCTATTTCAGGTAGCCCATCATGCATTCTTGTCCATCTTGCTTTTTGCGTTTCTTTGCTTGTTCAATAATCTAATAGGAATATTTTTCTTTTTTGAAGGTCTCGGTATGGGGGGCGTAGCTAGGGTTAGCCAAATAGATTTGTTCAGGCCATTTTTGACCTTCTTTTTCTCAGTCGTTTTTCTTGGGGAACAGATGGAGGTTATATCCGTCTTTTTCTTATTTCTGATTATTGCTGTGGTGTATTTGAGTAAAAAAGCATAACGTACAATATTCACGGAACGTAAGATACTTTGGATCGATGCAGTGGTTACTGAAAATTAGAATCTTGATCCGTCCATATATATCAGTTGTCCGGATATGTATTGGTTCTTATCTGAAACAAGAAAGACACAAGCCTCTCCCATATCCTCGGTGGTCAAAAGTTTTCCAAAGGGAAGCCCGCCATATAATGTTTTTATGTCCTCACCTTTCCTTGAGGCCACTTCAAGGCCCATCTCGGTTGCTACCATTGTTGGAGCAAGTACATTGACACGTATTTGACCACTGGTTGCTGATCGCTCTGAATGATTACTGATGTGGGCATCCATAACGTTATTACGCTGCTCTTCTTTAGATAGGCACCTAGCTAATCCTTCTATTGCCATTTTTGAGGCTACATAAGGTGCCGCTCCAGCGTTGGCATGCTTAGTAGCAGTAGAGGAAATAAATACGATATCTCCACGAGCCTCTCGTCTTAAATAAGGGATAGCTTCCATGGAACAGTAGTAAGCTCCTAGGAAATTGGTTTCCATGAGTTCTTTTACTTTTGTCGGATCAGAATCAGCGACAAAAACACCCATAGACCAGACAGTTGCGGCATTATTTATAAGGATGTCTAATTTACCGAATTCATCATAGGTTTTCTTTATTAATTGTTTTGCTTGAAGAGGATCAGCTATATTGGCTTGAATAGGTACGGATTTACGACCAAGAGAGCGAATTTCTAGGGAAACCTCCTCTGCAGCAGCTTTTTGGGTATTGAAGTTAACTGCAACGTCTGCACCTGCTCTGGCTAACTGAAGGGCGATACCTTTTCCTATTCCTCTGGATGCTCCGGTAACTAAGGCTGTTCTACCTGTTAATGATTTCATGGATATACCCTCATCATGTATAGCATCTGGTTTTGTAAGAATATAGCTGTTCACCCGTGTGGTAGCTCTAGAGATGTGCTCCCCCATTTACCTCTATCACTTGACCAGTGATGTAGGAACTATCGTCAGATGCCAAAAAAAGAATTGGCCCTGCGGCTTCCTCAACAGTCCCTGGCCTACCTAGGGGTATGGATTCAATAGCTTTATCCCTAATCGTCGCAGGAACTCCTAGGGCAATTCGCTGTTGGAAGACCTCCCCTTGTTCTTTTGGACGAGTAAGTCGGGTATCCATCAAACCATAAGCTACTGTGTTGGCAAGAATGTTGAGAAAGGCGCCTTCTATGGCAATGGTTTTAGTAAGACCAATAATCCCTGCTTTTGCTGCGGCATAGTTCGCCTGACCTAAATTGCCGAAAGCGGATTGGGAGGCAACCGTGATAATACGGCGTGATGAAGAGACGGAAGAAGTGTTATTTGATTCTTGCTTTGCAATATCTCGCATTGCTACGAAAGCGTTCTGGGCAATGAAAAATGTACCTGTTAGATGGGTATCAATAATAGCTTGCCATTGCTCATGGGTCATCTTGTGAAACATCCCATCCCATGTGAATCCTGCACAGTTAACGGCAATATCAAGTGTTCCGTATTCACTTAAGGCAGTTTGAATTAAGCTTTGAGCAGTAGCCTCTTCATTAACTGATCCTGCTACAACGCCAACGGTTCCTCCGTTTTCTCTGATGGTTGATGCAGTTTCGTTGAGGAGTTCCTCGTCCAGGTCATTGATAATAAGCGAAGATCCCTCAGCTGCGAATCGAAGAGCAACCGATCTCCCGATTCCTCGAGACGCGCCGGTAACAACGGCTATTTTTTGGTGTAAAGATGGCACAACTGACCTCACTTATAGATTATTTGATTGGAGTAACCGCTAGGAGAAATTATAAAGTACTCGGGTATCATCAACAAGTGGAAAGCTTGTGACAAATCCCAGCACTATTCTACGGGCTTCTGCAGTAAGCGCTAACTAATCAAAGTTCGTCGATGGAGTCGTAGGTGGATCGTTCAGTAGCACGAGACCACATATGGTTATGTCTTTCTGTGAAACCTATTCTTGTAGGACTATTTTGCCAGGCTTCATAACAGGTTTTGTTTCTCCACAGGGTTATACTTAGAATTCGTGTAGGATCTTCACTGTCAATAACTGTATGCCTTCCTATAAATCCACTAAAACTACGTAAGGCTAATCCAAATTTCAGAACACCTTCCTGGGCCTGTTGCAGTTTTTCGGGATGGGCAAAATGCTGGGCCAAAACGACATGCATGTCTTCTCCTTTCGTTTCTGTAATGATGCAATGGTGCGGGTCACTAAGTCAGTGTGAGTCATTAGTTAGGTATCGTGCCAGTTAATTGCCTATGCATTATTCAGAAGGGCTTTGGCTTTTTGGAACTGGCTTATGGCTCCCTCAATTACGGAGTCTTCTACGCAGTATGATAGTCGAAAATAACCCGCTGTTCCGAATCCGCTTCCTGGAACTATTAACACTTTGTGCTTCAACATCATTTCTGTAAAAGCTACATCGTCGTTCAGAGGAGATTTAGGAAACATATAAAAAGCCCCCTGGGGCCAAGTTACTTCGTAGCCAGAATCAATTAGTCCTTTGTAAAGCAAGTCCCTTTTTGACTGGTAAGCCCCTACATCAATCGTTGCTTTCTGTAGGTCCTTGGTTATTCTTTGCATAAGTGCTGGTGCATTGACAAAGCCTAATGTTCTGTTGCAAAAAACCAGTGCTTCCAGCAGAGTGGCCTTCTCGGGAAACAGTGGATGTATTGCAATATATCCAATGCGTTCACCCGCTAGACCTAAGTCTTTTGAATGTGATGTGACAACAATGGTTTTATTATGATATCTAAAAGGGTGTGGATAAGTAAGATCGTCATAAAGAATTTTCCTGTACGGTTCATCGCTAATCAATGTTATGGAAATTCCTAATTCAGCTTCTTTAGCTCGTATCAGCACACCCAATTGGTGCATAGTTTCCGAGGGATAAATTACCCCAGTAGGATTATTAGGAGAGTTAATAAGAATGGCTTTGGTCTTTGCTGAAATTGACTCAGCAATCTGATCAATATCAGGCATAAAATTGTGTTTAGATGGGCATACTACCAGCAGTCCCTGATGGTTTCCCACGTAGTATCCATATTCTACGAAGTATGGCGAAATAGTAATAACTTCGTCTCCTGGATCCAGCAGAGACTTCAGGACGACGTTTAATCCTCCTCCTGCACCACAACACATAACGATGTCTTCGGATGTAAAGTCCATGCCAATTTCAGACGATAAGTTATTAGCCACTGCTTCTCTAGTATCTTTGTAACCCGCATTAGGCATGTATCGATGCATGCCTGGAGGTGGATTCTTGGCAAGCTCAGATAGCTTTTGTTGGAATGCCTCAGGAGGTTCCATAATAGGGTTACCAAGTGATAAATCAAAGACGTTAGACTCTCCAAATTCTTGCTTTAGCTTTGCCCCTGCCTCGAACATTTTTCGAATCCAAGAACCTTGGGTCATGTCAGTGTTTACCTGTTTTGAAATTTGCACTAGAGTTACTCCTAAACCAAATCCCGCAAATAAGGCTTTCCGACTTGGTGGATAATAGCTATGAGAGCCAATACGATCAAGAAACCAGAAGCTAGTTGGAATGAAATTACGGTTGATCCAGATAAGGCTAAGGCAGTCCCGGTAGCTGGAGCGTGAGCTGTCCTCGTTATTATCATTAGTAACATTGTTATTCCTACGGCAATTACTGCTGGTATTACTGGAATAGTAATCAACGAGGAAATAGATCCGATAGATAGTCCAATGAAATGACCTAACAACACATTTCTGGCTCGGGCAGATTTGCTTGAAGGGATAGCAAGGACTACAAAGATGGTTGAGCCTAACGAGGCAACTATCAGAAGGTTCTGTTCTTCAAAAATAAGAATTATTGGGGCAAGAAGCAACGCGCCTAACAGGGATTGAGTTAAGGTGTGGTTTTTCAAGGGATTAAGATCAAAAGAAGGCTTATCGCGTTTTCTCATTTCCGTCCTCACAGTAATTATAGTATATGGTGCCTCGCGTAATTCTGGGTTTATGAAACTCAGCTTAACTTGCATCATTCGTCATGACAAGAGTGCCTAAGAAAGTAGTAGTTTTAACGTTGCTACAGTATATAAGTTAATAGGTGGGATTGATGGCTGAGTACGTAGTATAATAACTTTGGTAACCAGTATGTGATCTGGGCACGGTTCATACGTTTCATCGAATTAAATGCTTACCACATATATTCAGTTTATATCACGCCCTCTAACGTAAATATTGAGGACAAGTCAGGAAATAATTATGCGATCTGACCAAGAAAAAGCTGCACTTAACGGCCTAACAGGCCCATTTGCAAAATTCTTAAATATTCAAGTAGATGAGGTGCGGGAGGGATGGGCTGAGCTAAGTATGAGAATAGAAGAGAAGCATACCCATCACCGGGGAGCAGTTCAAGGTGGTCTAGTTGTCACACTTGCTGATGCAGCACTGGCAATCGCACTAAAAACAGTCATAGAACCAACTGACGAAACTGCCACAGTTGAAATTAAGTTGAACTTTATACGCCCAGGTTTAGGCAGCAAACTTAAGTCTCAAGCTTCGCTTCGTCATAAAGGAAAAAGATTCTTAGTAGGGGACATGACGGTTTTGGACGATAACGACAAGGTTGTAGCAATTGGCATGGGTACTTTTGTTGTTCTGGACGCTAATAGACCTCCATCATAAATCAGAGCATGAAACCTAGGGACCTGTAGGGTTCCAGGGATGGGTTTAGTGGAAACACCTTCTGTTGAGAAACGAATAAACATCCTTAGGGAAGAAATCAATCAACACAATCATTTGTATTATGTGTTGGATAGTCCTTCTGTAAGTGATGACGAATATGATTTGTTAATGCGAGAGTTAATAGATCTTGAAACAAACTATCCTAATTTGATCGTGTCTCATTCTCCAACCCAGCGTGTAGGAGCTCAACCTGCCAGTCACTTCCCGCCAGTCATCCATAGCGAGCCAATGTTGAGTCTTGCTAATGCCTTTAGCCGTCAAGAGATGACCGCTTGGTACGAGCGTGTGTGTCGCTCTTTGGAAGTTGACCACGTAGCATTAGTTTGCGAGCTCAAAATTGATGGTTTGGCGATTTCTATTAACTATCAGCAGGGAATATTATCATTTGCCGCTACCAGAGGGAACGGCCGTCAAGGGGAAGATGTTACGGGAAATGTTAAAACTATTCGCAGTGTCCCACTGTCTCTTAAAGGAGTTTCTGATGTGATAGAGGTGCGTGGCGAGGTGTATATTCCGAAAACAGCATTTAATGAACTGAATGAACAACGAGTAAAAGAGGGAGAAATTCCTTATGCAAACACTCGGAATATAGCTGCTGGATCCCTAAGGCAGCTCGACCCGTCTGTTACTGCCACCAGACCGCTAAACATTTTTGTTTACGGAATTGGAGAAGTTGCGGGTCTTACTGTGCCAGATAACCAATTGGATATGTTGCGATGGTTGGCAGTAATGGGATTCAAGACCAACGAGCATATTCAACGGTGCAATACAATAGAAGAAGTGGAACTTTTCCATCAACGATGGGAACAGCAAAAAAATGAACTTGAATACAATATAGACGGTATTGTAGTGAAAGTAGCGGATCTAAATCACCAAAGAACACTTGGGTTCGTCGGTAGGGAACCAAGATGGGCTATTGCGTACAAATTTCCAGCCGAAAGAGTCATAACTAAATTGCTGAATATAGGTATTGGAGTTGGCAGAACCGGAAGCTTGAATCCTTACGCAATACTTGAGCCGATAACGGTGGGAGGGGCAAAGATTTCTATGGCTACACTGCATAATATTGACTATATCCAGGAAAAAGATATTCGGATCGGCGATTGGGTTTTATTAGAAAGGTCAGGAGATGTCATTCCTAAAATCATTAAGTCTCTTGAGGATAGGCGCTTAGGTAGTGAGAAAAAATTTGAGATGCCCGACTCATGCCCTGAGTGCTCTCAGCCAACTGTGAGAATTTCGGGAGAGGTAGTGGTGCGATGTCCCAATCCGATGTGCTCAGGACAAGTAATCCGTAAGCTGATCCATTTTGCATCTAAGGGAGCAACTGATATACAGGGGTTGGGGGAGAAAATTTTAGAGAAACTAATTGAGGCTAACCTTGTTGAGGATGTAGGGGACTTGTTCTATTTGACCGTCGATCAGATAGAAGCGCTGGATGGCTTTCAGCAAAAGAGTTCGATGAAGCTTTATAAAGAAATTCAATCAAAAAAAGACACTCCATTACATAAGATTCTCTACGGGTTAGGGATAATGCATGTTGGCGAGGAAACCGCTTTCATCCTGTCCGAGCACTTTGGATCTATGGATGCTATTGTTGCAGCATCAGAACTCGAATTAAATACTGTCCCTATGATCGGCCCAAAAATCAGTACATCGATAAAAGAGTTTTTTCTAGACTCTGAAGCAAAAACGGTCATCACCAAATTGCAGAATGCAGGAGTTACATTTCGTTATCAATCTCAAAGATCAGGCGGTGGAAAATTGATCTTTGATGGAGATGATTTTGCTGTTACAGGAACCCTGAGTACAATGACTAGATTAGAATTTGAAGATTTGGTTCGTAAGGCAGGAGGAACTATATCAAAAACTGTGGGACGAAAGACGAAGTATTTAGTTTTAGGTGAAGATCCTGGATCAAAAATAATAAAAGCTCAAGAATTAGGAGTTCTTCAGATATCTGAGGAGGAGTTTTTGGCTAAACTTTCAGGCATATAATTCTGCGGCTGATCTTGTTGGTTAGTATTTACTGAGTATAATTGGAATTGATGATTATGTATCAAACACCGATAAAGGCTATTGTAGGCTTAGGCAATCCTACACCGCAATTCCATCAGACTCGACATAATATAGGCCATACTTGCGTTGATTTACTAGCCAGTCAAAAAAACTTGACATTCCTTACCGGGCAATTCTTGGATATGGTTGAATGGCGTTTACCAGAGCGAACAATTATATTGGGTAAATCACGAACTTATATGAATCAAAGCGGTTCAGCTATTTTGAGGTTAATGGCGAAGTATAACGTTGCACCGGAGGAAATAACTATAGTTTATGATGATATGGATTTGCCCCTAGGAAAATTAAGAATCAAAAAGCAGGGAGGCAGTGGAGGACATCGAGGCTTAGGTTCTATAATTGATACTGTTGGTACAAATGATTTTCCTAGGCTAAGACTCGGAATTGGTCACCCAGTCAAAGACGATCCCGTTGATCATGTGTTGGGATTATTTACGAAAAAAGAAATAAAGTGTGTAGACCAAATAGTGCAGCTAGGAGCAGAAGCGTTAGATAGTATGTGTAGTTATGGGATTGATGTCGCTATGAATAGGTATAATGGAGAGGAAGTGACTCAATAGAGAGCAATATTCTGGGGGATTGGATATGTTTGGTGACGAAAAAAGAGCAGTAGCCATTGCCGTGAAAAGCAACGAGTTGTCTATTACATGGGATGAACGGCATGAGAGCACGTTTCCTTTTAGAGCTTTGCGTGCGGAATGTCGATGTGCTTTTTGCGTAGATGAAATTACTCGCGAAAGACGAATTGGATTACAGGATATTGCCACAGATATTAAGATTGAAGATTGGATTGATGTAGGGAAATATGCTATTCAAATATTGTGGAGTGATGGGCATTCTGAGGGGATATATCCGTTTGAAATGTTGCTATCGCTTTGTCCCTGCAGTGTTTGTGTCGATCAGGGTACTTAACAAGAGATCAATAAAGCAGTTATATGATTGAAAGGGAATAAAATGGCAGAAGAACAATCTGAAGGAATCAGTATAGACCAAGTGAGGCACTTGGCAACTTTAGCTAGGATTAAGTTTTCCAGTGAAGAGATTGAAAAAATGCAGCAGGAACTAAATTCCATACTAGATCCAATTAAAATGTTGCAAGATGTTGATACCCAGGGAGTACCTCCTACCAGTCACTCGGGAGGTGTGATTTCGGTTATGCGGGAAGATCAAGTTCATTCCTCCTATCCTGCCAAGGATATGATAGCCAATGCTCCTTTAACAGAAGGAAACTATATCAAGATTAAAGAGGTATTAGAGCAGTAATGAAGGATCTGTTAACCGTTGCCAAGTCGAGGCACTTATTAACGTCCAAACAAATAAGTGCCTTGGAACTGACAAAAGAAATTTTGCGGTGTATTCATGCCACTGAAGATGAAGTTGCTTCCTATGTAACAATTACCGAGGAATTAGCTTTACAGCAGGCAGATCAAGCGGATAAGTGTATCCAGAAAGGACAAATGCATTCACTGACGGGTATCCCAATGCAAATAAAGGATAATTTGTCGACAGCCAATGTCTTGACTACCTGTTCGTCCAACATGTTGAGGAACTATATCCCTCCTTTTAACGCTACAGTGGTGGAAAAACTTAGGAAGGAAAAGACTGTTTTATTAGGTAAGGGAAATATGGATGAGTTCGCTATGGGATCCTCAACAGAGAATTCTGCAATAAAAAGAACTTATAATCCATGGGATTTAACCAAGGTTCCAGGTGGATCAAGTGGTGGCCCAGCAGCTTCGGTAGCATGCCAGCAAGCACTTTTTAGTCTGGGATCAGATACAGGAGGATCTATTCGGCAGCCAGCAGCATTTTGTGGAATTGTAGGGTTAAAGCCTACTTACGGTTTAGTTAGCAGATATGGATTAGTAGCTTTTGCATCATCCCTTGATCAGGTGGGACCAATGACAAGAACGGTCGAGGATTCTGCAATCGTGCTACGAGCAATTGCAGGAAGAGATCGAGCGGATGCAACTTGTCTTACCCGTACAGTGCCCGACTACGAAAAATCGTTGGATAAAGGAGTCAAAGGGCTTCGGATAGGGATTCCTACTGAATATTTTGATCCTGAAATCGATGAAACAGCAAAGCAGTCCGTGATAGATGCAGCACAAGTACTAAAGGAAAACGGCGCCACAATAGATTGGGACATATCTCTACCTTCTACTAAGTATGCTTTGGCCGTTTATTATATCATTGCCCCATCAGAAGCCTCAGCCAATTTATCGCGATATGACGGCGTGAAGTTCGGACATGCTTCTTCTGGGGACAATATCTGGGATGTGATAGAAAAGACTCGCCAGGAAGGATTTGGACCAGAGGTCAAGCGGCGAATAATGCTTGGTACACATGTCTTGTCTTCTGGATATTATGATGCATACTATCTACGTGCATCTAAAGTACGCACTATTATTACGCAGGAATTTAAGAATATATTCAAAAAAGTGGATGTTCTATTAGGGCCTACTACTCCAACAACTGCATTTGGTGTTGGTGAAAAAATGGCCGATCCTGTTGCTATGTATAAAAGTGATATTTTAACTGTTCCCGCAAATATTGCTGGAATTCCTGCGATTTCAATTCCTGGAGGATTTTCAAATAATTTACCCTTAGGTATCCAATTTATGGCTCCGCATTTAGGAGAGGAGATACTTTTTCGAGTAGGTCATTCCTATCAACAGTCTACGTCTTGGCATCTTATGCATCCACCTGTTTTTAAGGCTAATTAAGCTTAGCCGTGAGCGTATTATCCCGTCATCTGTTCGGCAAATAAACGGTGTAGGACAGAATTAGAAACGAGTACAGATTTACTATTCAAATCCGCTGGTGCGAGTTGAATATCAGTAGCCATACCCCCAGCCTCTTGTATGAAAAGTATTCCTGCCGCGAGATCCCAGGACTCCAGGCTAAAATGACAGTAAATATCGAGCCTTCCTGATGCGGCATAAGCTAGGCCAAGCGCAGCAGATCCAAGAATGCGTATTGCCTGAGTTTGATACTGAAAGTCTTTCACTATTTTGGTAGCAGCTGCGGCATGGGCAGCATAGTAACCGATATCTAAACCAAGAATACTGGACTTTAAATCTTGTTTCTTTGAAACAGACAATGGTGATTGGTTAAGAAATGCTCCCAAACCCTTTTGGGAGGAAAATTTTTCTTTTCTTATAGGATCATACGTGATGCCGAAGAGAACAATGCCATTCTTGGACAGTGCGATAGTGGTACAAAAATGAGGGATTCCTGTAATATAATTTCTTGTTCCATCTAATGGATCAATAATCCAGGCATATGGACTATCAGTTTCTACAGGAGGAGACTCTTCCGATAGGATGCTGAAGGACGGGAATTCACTTTGAAGAAGTGATATTATGGCTTGTTCAACTTCGATATCTACGTCCGAAACAGGATTTCCTTCACTTTTGAAATTTACATCCTTAGGGGTGTTGAAACGTTCAGTTAGGATGTTTCCAGCTAGATTTACTGCACAATCTGCAACCTCAAAACTGTTTTTTCCGGAGTTAGATAGAGGGGTTTCCATGGTAACGGTTCAGGCTAATCCTATTCGTTCCATGACCTGACCTAAAGTTTCTCTAGCTATAGTTTGAGCTTTGGCCGCGCCATCCATAAGAATTTCTTCAACAAGTCCCTTTTTAGAGGCAAGTTCCTGCCTTCGTTCTCGTAAATCATTTAGCTTATCGTTAATTCCCTTGGCTAATAACTGCTTGTCTTGAACGCATCCAATAGAAGCGGATGTACATTGTTGATGAATTTGATCGACTTTATCCGGGTTAAAGTATTTGTGGAGGGCAAATACATTGCATACCTCTGGTCTTCCTGGGTCTGAAAGAAACTTTCTGTTTGGGTCTGTTACCGCTTTCATTACTTTTTTAGTAGTGTCGTCAGGTGATGCAGCTAGCTCAATATGATTGTCCAGGCTCTTACTCATTTTGCTTTGGCCATCCAATCCAACTACCAAAGGATAGGTGGTTAATTTGGCCTTAGGTTCTGGAAAAGTAGGTCCAAAAAGATGATTGAATCTACGGACTATCTCACGGGCTAATTCCAAATGAGGTAATTGATCTTCTCCGACAGGAACGGTATCCGCTTTGTAAAGAATAATGTCAGCTGTCATTAATACTGGATAGCCAACTAACCCATAGCTTACAGTATGTTCTGTGGCGTCCAGTTGACGAAGCTTTTCCTTAAACGTGGGAACTCGCATAAGCCATCCCATCGGAGTGAACATACTTAAAATTCCGTGTAAGATCACCACTTCGCGTACATGGGATTGAACAAAGATAATACTTTTTTCAGGATCAACCCCAGCGGCGAGCCAGTCTAGTACCATTTCATAGATGTTGGGCTTGATTTGTGATGTTGCGTCTTTTGAAGCCGAGTCGGTTAGTGCATGAATGTCTACAGCACAGTAAATACATTCATATTCTTGTTGGAGATTAACCCAGTTTTGAAGCGCTCCGATATGATTGCCTAGGTGCAATCTGCCAGAGGGACGCATTCCAGAGAATATTCTTCCTTTTTTAGCGTTTGTTGTCATTGCAGTAGTGGAAGTCTAGCATAGGTAATAGAAATATTACACTTCGTATAGGTGGTCAGAAATAAAGAATGCCCCGAAGATAGGTGTTAAGAACCTGGGCTACCAGACCAAATAGCTACTTCGGGGTTTAATACCTGATGAAATTTCGTGAGTTCATCTCACGAACAGTCTGAGTATCGTGGCTGAACTTACGACTCAGATACCTCACGAATAGTCTGTTGTTTTGATAACAAAATATGATCACCTCCTTTCTTCGCTTCTACAAAAGATACTAAAACAAGTGAAGTCAGGCAAGTAGTAAAGAGTATATAATGATAGAAACAGACAAAAGGAGAGAATGAGAGTGATTCGTTCTTGGAAAAATATCAAACCAAAGATTCATCCAACAGCTTTTATTAGTGAAGCAGCGTACGTCTTAGGTGAAGTAGAAATAGGAAGTAATTCGAGTATTTGGCCAGGAGTTGTAATACGCGGGGACAGCGGCAAAATTAAAATAGGAAATAATACTAACATCCAGGACGGATCCATTGTGCATAGCGATGCTCCTGCAGTAATAGGAGATAACGTCACAGTTGGTCATGGAGTTGTTTGTCACGCCAGAATAATAGGAAATGATTGCCTAATTGGAAATAACGCCACCGTCAATGATGGAGCCGAAATTGGGGAATATAGTATCGTGGCCGCAAATTCTGTTGTTCTTGAAGGAACTCAAATTCCACCAAATTCTTTGGTTGTTGGAACGCCGGCAACAGTGAAGGGGCAGGTGAAGGAAAAACATATTAACCTGATAAAGGAAACAGCAGTACACTATATCGGGAGATGTAAAGAATACAAGGAATTGGAGTTGGAATGAGACCTAGTGTCGAAATGACTGTCTTTATTTCAGGTACTATTTTTAGACCTAGGTGCTTTGACGCACACAGTTACATTTTCTCAGGAGCGCTTATACTCATTAATTGAAGGCAGTTTGCCAGAATGCCTTTGGCGGCGGCTACCAGTTTGAGTCGCGCTTTTGAAATTTCAACATCCGCAATATCTTGTGAGACAACTTGGCAGTTTTGGTAGAACAGGTGGAATTCTGCAGCAAGTTCGGTAGCAAATAGTGGGATTTGATGTGTTTCCAAGGTAGTACTAGCTGCTTCTATTAAATCTGGGAAAAGGACCATTTTGCGCATAAGCTTGATCTCAAACGAGTCATTCAATGCTGAAGGATCACCATTGCTCCAATCGATATTGTTAGCATCAGCAGTTCTAAGAATGCCAGCCATTCTGGCGTGGGCATACTGGAGATAGTACACTGGATTGTTTGCTGATTGGTCCTTTGCGAGTTCTAGATCAAATTCCATATGGCTTTGGGCTGTTCTCGCGAGGAAAAAGTAACGACAAACATCTGAACCAACTTCGTTAACGAGTTCACTGAGCTCCACTAAGTTGCCACTTCGTTTAGATGCTTTGAGAAAAGCATCACCTTTTTTCAAAGCAACCATTTGAGTCAGCATGATTGTAAGGTCATCTGGATTGGCTCCTAGTGCTCCGACGACTGTTTTCATTCTACTGATATGCCCATGGTGATCTGCTCCCCAAATATTGATTACCTTACTAAACTTACGAAGCATGAATTTATCGTAGTGATAAGCGATATCTGTAGCAAAATAGGTAGGTAAACCCGTACTCCGTATCAGGACATTGTCCTTGTTTTCACCTAGATCTGAGGATGCAAACCATGTGGCACCATCTCGTTTTGTGAGGTATCGTTTTGTTTTCAATAAGTCCATAACTGTGTCGTATGTTCCTGATTGGATGAGGGATGTTTCTTTGAACCACACGTCAAAAGTTACACCAATAGAAGCGAGATCGTCTTTTATTAACTGTAGCATTTTAGTGATCCCTATAGATTTCAGGGTCTTTGTCAGCTCATCTTTTGTCATAGCGGATAATTCTTTGTGGTGTTCTGCTGAGATAGCGTTTGCCAAGTCAATAATATAAGACCCCTGATATCCGTGTTCTGGAACTTCCTCTTCGGCGCCATGCAGATTCTTGTATCTTGCATAAACCGAATCTGCAAATAGATCCATTTGTGCTCCAGCATCGTTGATGTAGTATTCACGGGTTACCTGATAGCCTGCTTTCTCTAGTATGTTCGCTAGGACACTACCTATGACGGCACCTCTAGCATGACCAATATGAATAGGTCCTGTAGGGTTGACGCTTACAAATTCTATTTGCACCGTTTTGCCTTGTCCCAGGTCCAATTGCCCATAATTTTGTTGTTGAGTCAGTATGTTTTCGACTTGCTGACACAGCCATTTAGAGCTGAAAGTGAAATTAATAAATCCGGGAGCTTCGGGGGAAATTTTTTCAAAAACAGGGCTTGAAGGTAGAAGCGAGATAAGCGTTTTGGCTATATCCATAGGAGGTGTATTTGCCGCGCGTGCAAGTTTAAGCGGCAGGCTAGTTGCAAAGTCTCCGTGCTTAGGGTTTTGAGGACGTTCCACAACGATCTCAGGTTTGGCTGCAAGAGATAGCTCACCCCCCTCTTCAGCGGATTCGAGGGCTGCTGCAAGCAGGTCAGCAACAGCTTTTTTAATGAGTGTCATAGGATCATATTAGCATGATGGCAATAACCTTGCACTAACTATGATTCGATGTGTAAAGTTATCTAGCTTACTTCATCAGTAATGTCATCGGTCATTGTTTGGGTAAAATTGAGTAGCTGATGAGATAACTTTGGATGCAAAGATAAGCTAGGATCTGTATCGAGAAGGAGCGCAGCTTCTTCTCGAGCCACTTGCATAAGGGCATAATCATCTAATCTGACGTTTTTTAACGGAGGAAAACCGCTTTGTCTGGTTCCACGAAAAAGTTCCCCTGATCCTCGAATCCTTAAATCTGCCTCTGCCAGGTCGAATCCACTGTCAGTGGTTTCAAGTATAAGTAGGCGTTGATGGACTTCTTCGCTGTTGCTCTCAGATGATAATATGCAATAGCTTTGAGCAGAACCTCTGCCTACTCGTCCTCTGAGTTGATGGAGCTGGGCTAGGCCAAAGCGTTCTGCACTTTCAATCAAGATTACAGAAGCATTCGGGACATCGATGCCCACTTCTATTACCGGAGTCGCCACGAGAATATCTAATTCCGCAGAACGGAATTGTTCCATTAGGGATTGTTTTTCGGTTAGAGGCATTCGACCATGAAGTAATCCCACTCTCAGATCAGGGAAGACGGTATCCTTAATCCGCTTGTGTTCAATTGTTGCTGCTCTAACCTGCAGAGTCGGTGATTCTTCAATTATAGGGAAAATAATGAAGGCTTGATGACCCAGTGTTACTTCTTTCTTGATATGCCGGTAGGCCGCGCTTCGTTGTTCAGGGGTAATAAATTTAGTTTTGATTGGCAATCGACCCTTGGGTAATTGTCGTATTGTGGAAATATCTAGGTCTCCATAAATCGTAAGCCCCAATGAGCGGGGAATCGGGGTTGCAGACATAGCCAGAATATGGGGCCCCTTACCTTTCTGCCGAAGAGCAGTGCGTTGTAAAATGCCGAATCGGTGTTGCTCATCTGTAACAGCAAAAGCCAAGTTGGGAATAGATAATGACGGCTGGATAATGGCGTGAGTACCGATAATAATATCAATCTGACATTCTGCCAATTCATTTACTATTATGGTCTTTCGTTTCTGGGTAAAATTACCTAAAAGTAATCCTATAGTGACAGGATTTTTCATACCATCCAAATTAAGAGTGAACTTATAGTCGTTGTTATCGGAATCTGTGGCTCCTCCGAGCAGATTGCGAATGTTGAGAAAATGCTGTTCGGCAAGTACTTCTGTTGGTGCCATAATAGCACCCTGATATCCGTTGATTGCAGTAAGCAATAGGGATGCTAAGGCAACTACCGTCTTCCCGCTACCAACTTCACCTTGTAATAGCCTGCTCATGGGTTTATTAGGATTGGCAATATCATCTAGTATTTCTTTTAATGAGAGTTCTTGTTCTGAGGTTAGTTGAAACGGCAAGGACGAAAAGAACGAATTTAGGATTTCGGGATAATTCTTGATGATTACAGACTTCGCGCTTGATTCAGCTGCTTTACGACGTTGCAGTACCAATAATTGGATAAGAAGTGCCTCTTGAAATGCTAAACGTCTGTAGGCGCGGCTCTTAATTTCTTCGTTACTTGGGTAATGTGCTTGTTCGATAGCTGTTGCTAAAGGAATCAGACTTTGACTATTCATTATGGTATTAGGCATAAATTCTTGGACAGAAGGTAAGATTGCGTCTATAACTTCCTTAATTGCTTTTCGCAAAGTGCGTTGAGCTAAGTTTTTAGTAGTAGGGTACACAGGTACCAGGCGGCCAGTGTGGATTAATCCTCCCAGATCATTATTATCCAGTAATTCATATTGAGGGGACTCGAACTTTTTATAACCTCCAAAAACTGACACTTTTCCACTAATAACAACGCTGCTGCCTGTCGATAAACTCTTAGCCAAATAGGTTTGATTGAACCAGACCACCTTAATATTACCCGTATCGTCACCTACGGTAGCTTCGGTTCCTTTTCTGTATCTCCCCAATGTGATGACTTTCGATTCCCATATTGTGGCAATCACTGTTTGAAATTCACCCGGAACCAAATGCTTGATTTTCACTATACGTGAAAAGTCTTCATGGCGGTTAGGGAAAAAGTACAGGAAGTCCTCGGGACTAGCCAAAGAAAGCCGTTTCGATAAATTAATGGTTCTTTTACTTATAGCAGGTTTTGGATCCGGCTTTCGTGGCTGT